>NZ_JAROCD010000013.1:0-221610 GCF_030433635.1 Paenibacillus vandeheii | reverse complement strand
TGTACCAATTTCTCAGCGTCGATCTTGCAAGCAAGATCGTTACTCACTCGTTGTTCAGTTTTCAAAGATCAAACTTGATTTGCGTTACTCTTTTTCGTCTCAACCGTGTTTTCGGCGGCGACTTAAATAATGTAACACATTTCGTTTGTTTTCGTCAAGAACTTTTTTTAATTTCTTTTTTGAAGCTTTAGCTCTTCGCGATTTCCTGTGCAGAATTTATCATTTGTTGACGATAAGCTCGTTTGAGGAACGAAATATAATGTATCATATTTCCTGAATAAGAGTCAACTTCTTTTTATAAATTATTAAACAAACAAAAAAGGAAGGTTTCCCCTCCTACGTTATATACCATATTGCGGTCGGCTTCACGAGTAATTACCCCTCAAACCAATAACGGATTTCCCGTCCATCTCCACCTATAAAGGATGGCCAACCTGCCGATTCTTTTACTATAGAACGAAATACCAGCTTACGAAGAATGAGCGGCAGATCCTCCCGTACAAATCTCAACTGCGGATGATGGACAAGTTCATCCATACTCCACGGTTCCCTTCGACTTCCCAGCACACGCAGAAGCAATCCGGAGCAATCGCTCATTTTGGACATCACTGAAAATTCACAAGCAAGCAGTACAAGCTCGACTCTCTGTTCCAGCGTCTCCGAACTTACTGTAAGCTCCTGATATAGCTTCCACAAAGCACGATCCAAACTCTGCACATGTGTCCAGACAGCATGATCCGGGTAAATCCCCTGCTCAATGAGTACAATTCGAGCCCAGTTCCCCAGTGCTTCAAGGACATTGTAGTAGGCATCTACAACATGACCCTCTTGAATGTAACGTTTGGCTTCCACATACATTTTCAAAAAACTGGCGAATTCATGAAGCAGCTTTTGCTCTCGCAATTCGGTTCCAAAAGCGGATAGTTCCTCTCGCAAATCGCTCAAGGCGTTATCCGCTTCCCAGATGATCTCGCCTTCAATCAGACACTGCATGATGTTATTGTTATCCCCCGTAATTACAATGCTCTGCAATTCATGACGACTGACATAGATCATTTGATAACGAACATCACCATATTTGTAGTGTCCTACCTTGGATATCATCTGGTCGGTATTATGAACAACAAGTACGAGCAATTCAAAATCCTGGATTAGGGAGCCGTGGAATCGCTCTCCCGGGTGGGAATAAGCGATAGCCCCAACTGCCCCTGTCTCTTCCGACTGTTCGGACAAAAAAGCAAGGTTCTTTAGTTCCACGATTCCCTCCATACAATTCATGGCAGATAAGCGCCAAGTCAGTTATAATGTAATTCTACATGCTGACTAAAGTTTCCTTCTTATCCAGGTCCGATACTACTCATACGATAGGAGCATTTTTCATGATTTTTAAATCAGCAAAAATTAATGCTTTTCGCACTTGGGGACTACTACTTACCATGCTAGGCATGGGCCTAATGGTACTGGGTACTGCCGGAATTGTGTTCTGGGGACACGCAGGTAAAGTATTTGCCGCTGTGGGACTTGTGATCGGGCTGATTGCCATGATGGCTAGTCTGGCCATTTATTTCTGGGCTGGTATGCTTTCCACAAGCGCTGTACAAGTGGACTGTCCGGAATGTGGCAAGTTAACCAAAATGCTCGGCAAGACGGATCGTTGTATGTTCTGTCACACCATCCTTACCCTTGACCCTAATCAGGCCAATACAACAAGTTCACAACTGAAAGCGCATTCCACACCTCCATCCCCTTCCGACACAGATCATGGCGTGAGTTCCAACAGCTAGATGTTCTTTTCATCAAAGCCCAAAGACAGAAAAAAGGCCCGGTATCTTCACCGGACCTTTTTTTGAATTCAGAAAGACTTTTAAAATAATTGATATAAGTTCAATACAGCTATTTCATGTCTATTTCGAATACCCTGCCTGTTTGAGCGTCTCCCATGCGGATGCATCGGCAAAGCTTCGATTCCATGCAGCTACGCCTCCCAATTTTAGCGAAGCAACCAAATCAACGCGTGCCTGAAGCGAGACGGCATCTTCTATCCATATTTTCTTGGTGGCCCCATCCTCGGAATATTCCACATAATTCTGTCCGCTTTGTTTATCCAAGACAGGTTTGAGTTTCTTTTCCTTGATCAGATCTGCAATGGTACTCATGCCTACCGCTTTAGAAGACACTTTCACTTCCCCTTGATCATTGGTCTCTTCCGTCCAGATTCGAGTATATAGCGGTACAGCCATAATCAATTTGTTCGAGGGTACTTCATCCTCCTCCAGGATCCGTCTCATAGAAGATTCGGTCCAAGGAAGCGAGGCAACCGAACCGGCCTTTGGACTTGCGGCCCAGTGCTCATCATATGCCATAACGACAATATAATCGGCAAAAGAGCCTAACGAGCGACGATCCAGAAAAGCGGACCACATCTCACTGTTCGATTTCGGCGTGACATCAACCGAGAGCATCAAGCCATGTATACGCGCCATCGCCTTGATTTCGCGGACAAATTGAGTGATATTCGGCCCATCGTCTGTATAGACGTTTTCAAAATCAATGTTAATGCCGTCCAAATGATAAGTCTGTGCATATTCCAGCATCTGCTCAATAATATGCGTACGTGTCTCATATGAGGCCACGGCTTCTTTCGTAATATCCGGGTCAAAGCTATTATCCATCAGGGCCCAGACTTCCATACCGGAACGGTGAGCCCAGTTGACATAGGCTTTATCCCCTTTGCTTTTTACGTTGCCTTGTCCATCTGTAATATGGAACCACGTGGGGCTGACCACGTTGACTCCAGGCATTTTGCCGATCGAAGCCACATCAGGCTGTCGATTGTATACGGCTTCCCAAACCAGGTTTACCGGTTTATTCTGCCACTTTTTCTCCGCTGCGGTCAGTGTGAATGAGGGCTTGTCCAGCTCCTTTTTCTCCGTAAGGGTGACATATTTATTAGCTACATAACCGGCATAACCATTATCCAACTGCACAAAGCTCTGGTCATCACCCGTTTGCCAAACTCTTACTCGTGCGTCCTGCTCCATATCGGCAATGATGGGAGAAGATTCTCCCCCACGCTTATACAACGGAACCGTTTTGTCTGCCTTGGAAGACAAGGTATCAATCTCTGCATACTGAATGGTGTCGCCTCCACGCATCAGTATCACTGCACCCGTTGTAGCATCTTCCTGTATAGCTAATCCGTATACTTCTTTAAGTGGCTTGAGCGGAATATAAGCTTCTCCCCCAACAACCTCCGGTTTAACCGTCATAGGATAATCTCGATGATTAAGTTCTGCCTTCGTACTACCTTCCTTCATATGAAGCACTCGCTGCGGTGTTGCAATAATGATATCTCCTGTGTCAGCTTCGTAACGTATTCCGGAATCAATCGCCTCTTTCAGCACCGATACAGGCAACTTAAGCTGATCTCCCGTTCCTGCAGCCTCACCATCCATCAATTGTCCGTCCACAAAAATAGGTTGATTCATGCTAATCCAGTCGGGGTCTTCGTGACTCTGACTAAGCCAAACATTCGTTATTAGCCAATAAGCACCGCCTGCAATAACACAGGCAGCCAAAAATCCAGGCCAGAACGAGCGGCGCTTCTGACGTGTATATCTGCTTTTTCTACTCAAACGTCTACCTCCGTTAATCAATCATGCTGAATCATAAAATATCTAACCTGCTGAGAGCTATATACATTCTATCGTCCTAAAAACAAAAAACGTGAAGAATCCAAACTGAATTCTGCACGTTAATATTGTAATTCAACTCTCTTAATCCCTGCAACTTTTACAAACACCATATACTTCCAATCGGTGACCATGTACTTCAAATCCTGTACTTGACTCCGCCTGAAGCTCCACGCTTTTTAGCGAAGGATAACTAAAGTCTTCAATTTTGCCGCATTTATCACAGATAACATGGTAATGATCCGTCACATTGGCATCAAAGCGACTTGAGTTATCTCCGTATGTCAACTCCCGGACCATGCCCGCTTCAAGAAACATCTTCAAATTGTTATATACAGTCGCCACGCTCATACTGGGAAACTGGGGTTCAAGCGCACGGTAAATTTCATCGGCTGTCGGATGCCCCATGGATTCCATCAGATAATTCAATATGGCATGACGCTGGGGTGTAATACGGACACCGGTCGTTTTCAGATGCTCCAACGCATGTTGGACACGTGTTGCCATAAAACCCACCGCCTTACCTTTCATTACTCTGTCGAGACAAAAGCATTATCATGTAGTCTCTTCTTTCAGAGTTGATCCTCGGCTGGAACAACGACATTACATTTCCCCTGCCGTGTAACCTTGCCAGTTTATATTTATTGTACGGCGATTGCAAGTTTATTGTCAACGCGCCAGTCAGGGAACTTCGGACGTTTCGTCTTGGGAATTCTGCCCGTCTTCGGTCATTTGTTCCAAGTTACTATCCGTATTTTCCGAATCCAGTGAATTCGTCCCAACAGGAGGCACTGCAGGATTACGATCAATAGTGAGGTCGCTGTTCCCCTCAACTTTAACCGTATACTCTCCTTCACCAAGCTGGCCCTCAATCGTTTTATTCTTCACGGTAAACGGCAGATCCGTTTGCAAATCTCCATAACTGCTGGAACCACTAAGGCTATAATCCCCACGCTCCGGAAGCAGAATGTTAATCGCGCCTACAGCGCTATAAATGTCCCAGTCACCGCCTACTTTGGCGGATACAATGCTTATGCTTCCATTGAGGGACTGAGCTTTGACCGCCAAACTTGCGCCGTCTACATTAATACTTCCATTTCTGGTATCCGCTGTGATCTCTCCAACGGAGTCGGTGATGCTAATACTTCCGACTTGTGTAGTCAGATTCACATTTCCAGAAATTCCACGGGCCTTCATATCTCCTCGATTACTGTTCAAGTCCACATTTCCGATCGCATTTGCCACAATGACATCACCATTCAGTGTTTTACCCGAAATATCACCTACGGCATTCGTAATTCGTATACGTCCATTCCCTGTCTCAGCCAAAATGGTACTAATGGCTTCCGGACGATTCAGCAATATGGCTCCATTAGACGTTCGAATATCGAGATTGAAACGACGATCATCCGGGATCGTTATGGTAATATTCATTCGTGGTTGTGTTTTCTCGTTTTCTCCGTACGTTTTGCCTGTCGTCTTGATATGAATTACTTTTGTCCCGTCCGTCTCAACAAAGGAAGCGTCTGCTACAGCTTTGGCCTGTACTTCGGTTGTCTGATCTACCCAAACTACCGTGCGTACTTCAATCTCTTCCGTGTCCCCTCGCTGTACCGAGATATCCCCGTTCACTCCCTCAACAATAATGTCCGAAGTATCCATACCTACAGGCACCCGAATCGTACCCTTATCTTCCATGTACCCTGCTGCCTGGCTATAATCCATAGATGCCGCCCCTAGATTAAGACTTACCCTGTTCCACAAATGCATGTAATGATCCTGCTCTGTAACGATAAATACAGAGGCTGTCAGGAGAAGGGAAGTCAGGATGCCTTTCGCATCGGGTCTGAAGCGCATTTTAATTTTGTCACCTTGATCTGAGGCTACATTCCCTCTTCTGCGTGTTACTAAGAACAACAGTATGTATTCCACACCCAATACTACGAGCAAGAGGGGCCACCAGTCGACCATCTCATATACATAGTCTGTTCCCCACCGTTTATCCAAAATCAACAGCACACCGACAGCTATGATTAAAGCGGCAGCCGTATAGCGGCCGACCCGGACTTTACGGTTCATGGCTATCCCTCCTTGAATAGTTCACACTAGATTTTCTTCTTGCGAAGCATGACCCAGATTTCTCGTCCAAAAAGGATAAGTCCTCCTGCGATCATCAGAACAGCAAAAGTGTATCCGCCATACATAGCGATTAGCTCTTTAAACCAACGCGGTTTGCGAAAGAACAATACCAACAGCGATCCTCCCACAATAAGAAGCAGCCCAAACGAAATGCCTCTTTCCCACACCATCATGGCTTCTCCTGCAGAACGTTCATTAGGAATTGGCTTGTCCGAGCTATTGTGGGTAATCGCTCTTCTCCTGCGCATCATCACCCAGTCCGCAGATTGCAATACGTCGAATACATTGTAAAAGTAAATCACCGGGATAAACAATGCCAGCAGGATAAGCAAGGGTACATTGATCTGTATTCCGATAGATGAGAAGTACAAGAGTGCTGAAAGGTCCAGAAGCACAAGCATCATGAAAGTCAGACCCCTCATATATAAGCGGAGATAAATATGGCCCAGACCCGGAATAACCGCACTTAGCAACCCGGCAATAAACTTGTGAGTCCGATTTCGGACCGGTTTTCCTCGGGTTCCGCTGGAATTATTGTTCGACTGACGTTTCCGTTTCATAAACGACTCCTTCCTCCAAGCTGATGTTCCCGCTCTTCATGCATTTGGTTAGATAGTACCCTAAAGAGCCGGGAGAGTAACTGGAAGAAATATGGTTATGTGCAAAAACCCTCCGGCACTAAAGGCCTTAGAGGGTTTAATTCATTTATTCGACCGACACTTTCGTTACATGTTCCCACTGTCTTAACTTGGAAACGAGCTGCACTGCACTGAACTCATGTGGCATGTAAACATGCAGCACAATTTCAATTTTCCGTTCAACCGATATCATTTCTGCATAAGCCAAATCCTGCTCATTAACCGTTATTTTACGGATTTTGATCTTCTCCTGCTCCAGAAATGAAGATACCTGTTCCAGAAAGCCGGGCTCAGACAAGGTATGAAGGGTAACGACATGCAGTTTGTTTCCCCGTATATACCTAAGCTCCAACTTATTGAAAACCCAGAGGTTAAGTAATACCAAGACTGTTGACACGATGGAAGCAAAAAAGAATCCCGCACCTGTTGCCAGTCCGATGGCTGCTACCACCCAAATGGAAGCTGCCGTTGTCAGTCCAGTAATCGACTTTCCGGTAAAAAGAATTGTGCCCGCTCCGAGAAACCCAACGCCAGTAATAACGGCTGTCGCCAAACGGGCCGGATCTATCCTAACATTTAATTCATTTGCAAAATCTTTAAAACCATAAACAGATAACATCATAATGAGTGCAGATCCAAGACATACCAGAATGTGGGTACGCAAACCGGCAGCATGATTGGAACGTTCCCGCTCCAGGCCTACTAGCCCCCCAAGCAGCATAGCCAGTAATAATCGCAATAAAATGTGCCACTCATCTATCAACCAGGGATTGCCCAAAACCGGTATTCCTCCTCCACGTTGTTTACATCATTAATCTTTATTCTTATGAAATGTCGTTAATTCCACTCCCGGTGCAATCTGTACAACTTCCACGGGTTTGAAACCGAATTTGGTATACAATTGGACGGCTGGTTGATTCAACGTTCCTGTAGAAACGATATAACGCGGAAGATCCGAATGCTGTTCAAACACATACGTCATCAAAGCAGCAGCAATTCCTTTACGAAAATGTTCAGGGTGCACCATCATTCGTGTAATCGTCAATGTATTGATCTCTTCCTCATCCACTGCGACCGCACCAAGCAATTCGCCATCCGTGTCCAGATAGCCATAAAAGGTCTCTCCACAGTTCTGCAGCGTCTCCATCGTATCCATTAAAGGCGGAATTTCCTGAAACCCGATGATTTCCGCTTCAAGCCGATAAGCCACATGCTGTAACCGCCACAACTGACCTACCATCTCCACATCGTTCAACGACAACGATTGAATCTTCATACCTTCCTCATCTCCTTCGTACATCACTGAATCCAGGACAACGAAATCAAACCTGTACCCCTAACACAAAAAGAGGCTGTCACAGGGACGAGCCTCTTTCTGTCCGGCCTCACCGGATGGATTAGCGGTTCAGTACATCTGTAAGCAGTTGATTGGCCAGTCCCGGATTGGCTTTGCCTTTGCTTTCTTTCATGACTTGACCAACGAGGAAACCAATGGCCTTCTGCTTGCCAGCCTTATAATCTTCCACGGATTGCGGGTTATTCGCAACAACCTGCTCTACAATGGCGAGAATGGCACCTGAGTCACTAATCTGGACCAGACCTTTTTCTTCAACGATTTGCTGTGGAAGCTTGCCGCTCTCCAGCATTTCCTTGAATACCGTTTTGGCGATCTTACTGTTGATTGTACCTTTTTCAAGCAATCCAATCATCTCACCCAGACCTTGGCCAGTCAGTGGCACCTGAGTCAATTCAAGGTTGCTTGTATTCAAATAACCGAGCAAATCGCCCATAATCCAGTTGGATACCGCTTTGGCATCTTTGGTATATTTCAGACTGTCTTCAAAAAGATCAGCGACCGCTTTGGATGAGGTAATAACCTCTGCATCATAATTAGGCAGTCCGTAATCAGCGGTGTAACGGGCTTTACGCTCGTCCGGAAGCTCCGGTATGGAAGCTCTAATCCGTTCTTTCCAGGCTGCATCGATATGCAGTTTCACCAAATCAGGGTCCGGGAAATAACGATAGTCATGCGCTTGCTCTTTCCCACGCATCGACAGTGTTTTCCCTTGAGCCTCATCCCAGCGACGAGTTTCCTGAACCACTTCACCGCCGTCGTCCAAAATCTCCGCTTGGCGATACTGTTCATATTCCAGACCACGCTGAACGCCGCGGAAGGAGTTCATGTTTTTCAGCTCAGCTCTCGTCCCCAGCTTCTCCTGTCCGTGCGGACGCAAACTGATGTTGGCATCACAACGCAGGGAGCCTTCTTCCATCTTCACATCAGACACATCACAGTACTGCATGATGGCACGTAATTTTTCAAGATATGCACGCGCTTCTTCCGGGGAAGAAATCTCAGGTTCGGAGACAATCTCCACCAGAGGGGTACCGACACGGTTGAAATCGACCAATGAAGCATAGCCGCCATCAACATGTGTAAGCTTCCCTGCATCTTCTTCCAGATGTAGACGCGTAATGCCGATTCGCTTCGTTTCACCGTTGACTTCAATATCGATCCAGCCGTTCTCACCAATTGGTTGATCGAATTGTGAGATCTGATAAGCTTTTGGAGAATCGGGGTAGAAGTAGTTTTTGCGGTCAAACTTGCTGACATCAGCAATGGTGCAGTTAAGAGCCATGGCTGCTTTCATCGCGTAATCTACAGCTTGGCGATTCAATACAGGCAATACGCCTGGATGTCCGAGACAGACCGGACAAGTATGTGTATTGGGCGGAGCTCCAAAGGCAGTGGAGCAGCCGCAAAAGATTTTGGAGTTTGTATGCAACTCGACATGGACCTCTAGTCCAACGACCGTTTCATATTTAGATGCGGACATTTCTATATTCCTCCGTTCCGGGCAGTCTACAGCTGCGGACGCTGCTTGTGGAATTCCGTATTTTGTTCAAACGCATGCGCTACGCGCAGTACGGTCGTTTCATCAAAGGCTTTACCAATAATTTGTAGGCCGACAGGCAGTCCATCCGAGAATCCACACGGAATGCTAACAGCAGGTACACCAGCTAGGTTAACCGGAATGGTCAGAATATCGTTGAGATACATCGTCAGTGGATCATCCACCTGGGAACCCAATTTGAATGCCGTTGTTGGCGCAGTTGGCCCGATAATAACATCATATTTGGCAAATACGTTGTCGAAATCCTGTTTGATCAACGTACGGACTTTCTGAGCTTTCAAATAATACGCATCGTAGTAACCCGAGCTTAGCGCATAAGTTCCAAGCATAATGCGTCGTTTTACTTCGGGACCAAACCCTTGACTACGGGACTGGTGATACAGATCCAGTAAATTTTCCGGATTTTCTGCACGAACACCATAACGCACGCCGTCGAATCGAGCCAGGTTCGAAGAAGCTTCCGAAGAAGCGAGAAGGTAATACGTAGCCACCGCATATTCGGTATGCGGAAGGGATACTTCTTCCCATGTTGCGCCGAGTCCTTCGAGGACTTTCAAGGCAGAGAGAACGGTCTCTTTTACTTGCGGATCAACGCCTTCACCAATGTATTCCTTCGGAACAGCGATGCGAAGCCCTTTGACGTCCCCTGTCAGTCCGCTCAAGTAATCCGGGATATCCACTTTGGCCGATGTCGAATCTTTAGCGTCATAACCAGCAATGGCTTGCAGCACATAGGCAGAATCCTCGACATTTTTCGTCAAAGGTCCAATCTGATCCAGTGAGGATGCGAATGCAACCAAACCAAAGCGTGAAACGAGTCCGTAGGTAGGCTTCAAACCGACAACGCCGCAATAGGAAGCGGGCTGTCTGATGGAGCCCCCTGTATCTGATCCCAATGTGAAATAAGCTTCTCCAGCAGCTACAGCAGCAGCCGATCCACCGCTGGAACCCCCTGGAACACGATCGAGTGCCCATGGGTTACGCACAGGGTAAAAGCTTGAATTTTCATTGGAGCCACCCATCGCAAATTCGTCCATGTTCAGTTTACCGATCGTTACGGTATCCGCCGCTCTCAGCTTCTCGACAACCGTTGCATCATATACTGGGTCGAAGTTGCGCAAAAACTGGCTGCCGCATGTAGTGCGAAGTCCGTTTGTTACGATGTTATCCTTAATGCCGACGGGCAGACCGAAAAGCAAACCTTTCTCCTCGCCACTGACGAGTCGATCATCCAGTTGACGTGCACGAGCACGTGCTTGTTCTTCATCCAGTGCCAGATAAGCCTTAACCTTCTCTTCTCGTGCACCAATGTTCTGATATGCCTGATCCACCAGATCGCTTACCGACAGCTCCTTGGCGTGCAGCTTGTTATGTATCTCCGGCAACGATTGTTCAAATAAACTCACGGTTTTCGTCCTCCTTCCGGTTATCCGTTATTCCATTACTGCAGGCACTTTGAACTGCCCGTCTTCTTCTTCCGGTGCATTGCGCATCACCTGTTCAATCGACAAACTTTCCTTCGTCTCATCATCACGCATCACATTGCTGACGTGCAGCACGTGAGTCGTTGGCTCAATGTTCTCTGTATCCAGTTCATTCAGCTTCTCAGCATATTTTAAAATCGCGTTCAGCTGCCCTGTCAGGGTCTGCTCTTCTTCAGCAGTCAAATTAAGCCGGGCCAGCTTGGCCACATGCTGAACGTCATTATTCGAAATACTCATTTCCGGATGCCTCCTTCATTCGTTCTAATTCCTGGAACCGCCGAAAACGAATCGTCCGTTTAACGGGCTAAAGTCCCAAGATAACTTTTTTCATTATAGGTGAGATAGTTCGACAATTCAATGCATAGGACCCGAGTTGCCAATTATGAAAAATAACCCCACAACGGTGGAGTCATCCTGTAATGCATATTTCAAAACCCATTTAGCAAAATTTCTACATGAAATATCCAGTTTATACACGCTTTAAAGTTCAACCGTTCTAAATCTAATCAAAAAAGAGCCGGCATCAGCCGACTCTTCAAATTCTAAATCCATGCACGCAGATTAACCTGCTTTATAAAATCCGCCTGTGACATAACATCGTTCGCGGTTTCCTCTTCCTCTTCCACAGCTTGAAAGTCTCCGTTCATCAGATAATGAAACAGATTCTCATTGTGTGTCGCAAGGGCGTAATCTATCAACGCTTCCCGCTCGACCCGCTCAGCTTCCTGCTTCAGCAGAACCTCTTCCAGATCGACGTCGCCGGATGGAACAAAAAAGTTCCGATTCACCTGCGGCACTCGAAGCACGTAATCGAACGCATTGTCCGGATTCCGGTCATAAGCGATGATGAAACCATATTCCCCCACAGGAAGATTCTGCTCAAACGCATCCGCGACGATGACAACCTTCTCTCCTAATCGCAGCATCGTCTAACCTCCTGGTAGTCTATCTTTTTATTATTTGTATAGTCTACTAGAAAAGAATAGCGCTGTCTACGATTAATAGAATTAAACAAAACATTTGTGCAAAATCTTTTTTTTCATTCCGTAAATTCTATTGTTTACCCGATGTTTGCTTAGGGGGCCTGCGATCTACCCGAACAACGGCAAACCAGTATACGATCAAAGGCAATGGGAAATTGATGAAGCCCCACAATCCCCATAACCAGGGAAAGCGGTCACGTCGTCGTGCATCCCGAAAGATCCATGTTCCCTGAACAAGCAGCACACTCGCAATCAGAATAAGCAATATGAGAGGAATTTCATTTAAAGAATAATGCTGATCATTCATGATGAGTCGTCTCCTTCCGGCGTCGCCCTGACCAGATGGCTGCCACGGCAATCGCTGCGACCAAGCTAGTAACCTGAATACCCAAATATAGCGCCGGAGCCGAATGTAACAATAATGCACCAAAGGCGACAATGAACAGTCCCACAATCCAGAACAAAATCAATTCGATCCGATTGGCTCGCCTTCTTAGCTGCCTTCGTTCCTTAACTTGGGCTTCAAGTGAGGCTAATGAAGGGATGTTTACAGGCTCATAAGCATCATCAAGCACTTTCATCTGTTGTTGCATCCGTGCCAGAATTTCTTGTTCATCCTGTTCTTCAGATCTGCTCATGCTCATCCCAGCTCCTTTCTCAATTGGCGAAGACCATAGGCTGTACGCGACTTCGCCGTTCCGGATGGAATACCCAACATTTCACCAATTTCATCATATCCATAGCCATAATAATGCTTCAAAAGAACGGCTATGCGATGCTCAGGCGTTAACCTTGTCATGGCATCCATGACATCCGTCCATTCTTCATTCCGACTCTCGAATTGCCATCGCAACTTTCTTACAGCTTGGTTGCGAACGGCCTCCAGCCAGATCTGCTCTCTTCGCCTGCGTCTCGTCTTGTCGATATATATACGGGTCGCAATCGTAATCATCCATGACGAAAAGGCAGACGAACCATCGTACCTTTGAATATTTTCCATACATCGAATCATGGTATCCTGTACCGTCTCTTCCGCAACGTTGGGGTCCATCGTTACTTTGACAAGATACTTATACACAAAAGCGTAGTGACGCTGTAGCAGTTCAGCCAGCGCACTGTCATCTCCCTGTATCGCCCTCTGTACTTCCTCCAGTTCGGCTGCCTCCATTTGGATTGTCACCTGCTCTCCGCTAAGTCTTATGTTATTACGACAGGCTCTGCAGAAACGTTCAATTCAATCCAAAAAAAAAATCTGAAGCCGACAATTTCCCGGGCAATCAGACTTCATTTCGGTAATCTTGCAGTTTGTCGAACCACGGTTGGTTGTGGGCACCGCTGCTTAATAAACGACTTCTCCATATATTTTGCTGTTGATCCTTGATTTGATTCATCTCATTACTGCTGTAGCTATGTAGTTGAATATGCTGGGGAATTGATTCTATTTTGCCATTCTCCATTGCTCGAAGGTTTTCTTCGATGATCAGATGCTCGGCACGTTGTCCCAACTGGATAACTCGCTTTTTCTCCACTTCTATTTCCTCGCTCTCCTTAGCTATTATTTCATGATTCTTCTGACTATTATTAGAGCTCAAGCTTATTATGATTCGACTTGCTAAATGGAAAAGAACGATCTTCTGTAGAAGCTTGTCGCTGATCTGTATGTAGGGGTAAACGGGATGTATCTTGGATGTAAAAGAGGCTGAAAACAAAAAAAGAACGCAAACCGGGTATAGACCACAGTCTGCGTGCTTCGCAAGTTAGGGTGTTTCTTTTTATTGCCTCAGTTAGTTGGTGCTTTATCGCTTGTAACAACTAATTGCTATTCTAATGAAAAAGTTGTCACTTGTCCAGACATTCTTCACATAAATTGTCGGATCATCTGGCAGAGACGTATGGATTGTTCTTCTTTTCATAACCGATCGTCGTTTTGGGACCATGACCTGGATATACTTTGACCTCATCCGCGAAGGTGTACAACTTGTTTTGGATTGAATCAATCAAATCCCGCTCACGGCCTCCAGTCAGATCCGTTCTGCCTACACCCATACGGAACAGAACATCACCTGCAAACAGGTCATCACCACATAACAGACTTACACTGCCTGGTGAATGTCCCGGTGTATGATACACTTTGAACGTGTGACCTATAAAATTCAGAGTCTGCCCTTCGTCCATAGCATATTCAGCTGATTCTGTCGAAAGCGGTGGGGTAGCCTGCGGCCAGTTCAAAGAACCATTCAACTTCGGAGTTGTGAGCCAGTCACTCTCCAAGTCATGCAAATAAACAGGACAGCCTTTCAATTTACGAATTTCATCGACGCCGCCCATATGATCAAAATGCGCGTGAGTCAGCAGGATCGCTTCAATCTCCAGGCCCTGAATGGCTTTGAGCAACGGTCCCGGATTCATTCCGGGGTCAATAATTACAGCTTTATCAGGATCGTCACCCTGCAACAGATACGCATTGGTCTGGAGCGGTCCCAAAGAAAATGTACGAATGTTAAGCATATCGGCTCAGTAACCCGAAATCAGTTCACGCAGCTCACGAATAATGGCTGCATTTGACTCCGTTCCTTCCCCATAACGTTTACCTATCTCTTGACGAGCAACAGCCAAATTATCCTGATAATCTGCCGCTTCACGGTCCGGGTTGAGACGTTTGAATTCAATCATAACCTCTTGCACATGTTGTGGACGAGGCCCCCATTGACCCAGCACATGTCCGCCCGTATCTGCAAAAATAACAACCGGGACAGAGCGTCCGCCCATGGTAAGGAATTCATCCATCACTTCAGGATGATTTTCCATAATAAGAACTTCTGTTGGAATGCCTGAGATTTCCAGCGCCTGGAACACGACCGGAATATTGCGTACCACATCGCCACACCAGTCAGCAGCCAAAATTAACACACGCAAATCATCGCGGTGATTCAGGCTTTCGAAAAATTCACGATCATCCTCGTTCGGCCAAGCAAAGCTGTCATAGTTTGCCTGAAACTCACTTTGGTTCTTGGTCATGCTCTCAATGAATTCTTTCGGCGGCAGTCCTTTACCGAATTTGTGAGACAAGTTTGGTTTTCCCATAACTAGACACTTCCCTTCTTTTTACGAACATTCATCCATTTAATAAGTACATAAATAATCATAAGTGCCAGAGCAACGAGCAGAATCGGCATAATATAAGGTGCCGCCTTTTCGTTGATATGTTGCCATTGATCTCCAAGTATCATCCCTAAATATATAAACAATGCAGACCAAGGTATAACAGCGAGTGTTGTCAGCAAAATAAATCGACCCGTATGCATTTTGGATATACCGGCAGGAATCGAAATGGCATGTCTTACGACCGGAACAAAACGCGCCGTGAAAATGACACCTGTCCCATACTTGCGGAACCACTCTTCGGAATGGTCGATGTGCTTTTTCTGGATCAGTATGTATTTTCCGTAACGCTCAAGTACAGGTCTTCCGCCATAACGGCCAATCCAGTAAATAAATAGCTGGGCTATCACACCGCCCACGGTACCAAAAATCATTGCACCGAAAAAATTAATCTGGCCTTGTGAAACGAGAAAACCTCCATATGCCAGTACAATTTCACTCGGAATAACTTCAAGCATTAATCCAAGCATAATTCCAAAGTATCCAAGGCTCTGAATCCAATCGAATAATTGATTGACAATGTTATGAATAACGTCCATCTCGACCCTCTTTCTTCATCCTGATTGGCAGTGCCCTTCGCACCATGGATGTTCGTCCCTATTTTATCACAGGCCTGTAGCTGTTGCTACTTCACCCGGTTGGGATAGTGTCCCGCGGGCAGCCGTTTGCATATGGTATCGGGAGAGGAGCGTGAAAAGATGTCACCCAAATCAGCACCCGGTACTCCCCCGGTAAAGCATAACACCCCAGGCCAAAACCTGCCTTCTGCCCGAGGGATCCGAAGAGCATGCAGCAAAGAGCTGTATCGAACAGCCAAAAAGCTAAAGGTATACATCTCCCCCGAACGGATGAAGCAGGCGGAAGAATTGTATTATGGGAAAGTCATCGCCAACCTGCTCTGGATCGGAGAAAATCGGGATAATCGCAAAAAGTTATGCGAATGGTGGAACGCGGATGTCAGCGCAGAGATTGCGTCTCTATGGGGTGTGGAGGTAGAACCGCTGCAAGGTGCCTTCAAGGAAGCGTTTGGCGGATATCGCCTGTAGATTCGGAGTAATGGACAGGTAACCAAACAGTTTATGTGCAGCAACATGGGGCTTGATGTTGAATTTGAATAGAACCTGGATTGAACCTAAATCAAGCCGTAAAAAACCACTACTTTCGGCGGAAATATGAATTGTTTATCCCATTACATGTTGAATCATTCGTTTTCATGGATTTAGTTCAACATCGACGTTGCGTGAGGCCAGATATTCAGGGATACTTTCCGCTCACTTCTGAAGCAAGTGGATTAAAAGCAAGGATACGCAAATTATCCCCATAACGTAATGCTACTTCATTAAGCCCAAAGCGCCGATCATTTCTCCCCTCCCCTGCTGCCACTTCTTCAGCCAGCTGTCTATACCGTTCGTATAACCTTACTCCAGTAGAAGCGGTCTGCCTTCCTCGTTCAGCATACCCTGCCGCCAGTTCCCTCCGTGATGCCTGTTCCATCCAATATAAAGCCAGGGACTGGCTGGAGGCGTCAAAACGATTGAGGGCTATGGCTTGTTCAAAATAGTTCCCGGCCGACTCTCCTCTACCCGACCGAGCGGCCAACTGCCCCAGCTCTCCGTAGAGTTGGGGGTAAACAGGAGAATAGGACAGGCTCTGCACCAACATCAATTCAGCCTTCTTTGCAGAAAGTGTACGAGACAAGGAGATGGCAATATCCGGCCTGTAGGGGTTGAACTTGTATGCCGCCGTAAGCAGCGCCTTTCGTTCAGCACTTCCTGCATCTTTTGACATTGCTAGACGGTATTGTTGATCTGCCGCCACATGATGTCCAGCAAACCAGGCTGTCCCGCCAAGCCAAAATATGAAGAACAATCCTGTTAATATCAATTGAGGCCACGGAGTCAACTGACGGAAAAAGCGGGGCGGTTTTTTGTAAGCGGCGGCCTCCTGTACAGTTTGCGACGAAAGGGCCCAGCCCCCCAGCCAAATGAACATCATCCAGAGGAAGGTGAAGCTCCAGTCAAAGTCCATTGCACCATGGAGGCCAAAAACAATAACCGAAGGCAGCAGCTGAGGTGTATGCCTCCACATGATTCGCAGGGTGAAAAAGAACCATCCGGCGATGATCAACAGCCCAATTATGCCTGCATCGAGGGCAAGATCAAGGATGCCGTTGTGGACCTCGCCTCCGACATAAGGCGAGGATTGGATGGCGCGAAACATGCTGCGCCATGTCTCTCCCCCGTGGCCCATCCATGGGGCCTCGGTCCAGAGCTTCAGGGCGTCCCGCCACATCTGAAGGCGGGACAGCCCTGTGCCGACACCAGCCGCCATGCGGTCGGCGGTGGAGGCCACGGCCAGGGCTGCGGCGGTGATCCCCGCCAGCCCCGTGGCCGTGAGGGCAGCGGTGCGCGCACGAGCGCCGCTGTGCCACAAACGGCACAGCAGCAGCGTGCCGAGCAGCGCAGCTGCCCACGCCCCGGCCAGTGCCAGCAGGCCGGGCACTGGTGCAGGCGCCAGCTGGGCAGCAGCCAGCTGGCGGTAGAGCCAGGCCGCGCACGCCAGGGGCGCGGCCGTGGCCAGCAGCAGCGGCAGGCGGGCACCGCGCCGCTGCAAAGCGAGGGCGGCGACCGCGGCGCAGCCGGTCGCCAGCCAGGCGCCGCGCGACTCGCTCAGCAGGAGCGCGGCTTGCGCGGGCATGAGCGGCAGCACTGCCGCGATTAGCCGCCCGGCCGACAGCGGCCGGGCTACAGCTCGCGCGGCGGCAGCCAGCCGCTCCAATGCGTACATGCCGGCAACGGCGCCGTACGCATTGGGGTACTGCAGCAATCCGCCGAGCCGGGCTCCGGCGGAGCTGATCTCGGGGTCAGCGGTTCGCATGACCCCATAAGGCAGCGGCAGCACACCGCACGCGGCAAGCACGCCGCTTAACACAAGCAGGCCGCCTGCCATTTGCCAGCCGCAGGCAAACCATCGCGCTCCGTTCGCGCGCGAGGCCAGCATCGCTGTTAGCAGGGCAAATATCGCCAGCAAGCTCCAACGCAGCATCTCATCCAAGCTTCCCTGTACGCTGACAGAGCCTATCCAAGCATGCAGGCCAAACCAAATTGCCAGAGCCAAGGGCCAAAACATCCAGCGGAGATGAGCGTACTGCATAGGGGCCACATACAATCGTTTGAGGTTATTCAACCACTGAGAAATCCCTGGTTTCCCATTTGTCATCGGTGCGTTGAAGCACATCATGAACAGGATCAACCAAATAAGTGCACTGCCTGACGCCATCAGCACCATCGGGTATACGTCCGTAAAATAAAACAATCCCCTGCGTAGACATCCTGCCAACAGTAAAACCACCAGGATTAAACCAAGCACTATCGTTAGTGCTGGCTCTAATAATCGGGAAAACATCATTCCCTGATTTGCTCGGTCCAACTTTTCCACCTTGTCCAAGCTGCCCCAATTATCTGACTTACTCCAATTAACCTTTTTATCCGATTTTACTTCCTCCATGCGTCTACCTCCTTTCACACGTCATCGTATTCATCCAAATTCCAACTAAAAAACAAAAAAAGGCAGAAGCTCCCGTTAGGGTCTTCTGCCTAATTACATGCCTCTGGCACCTTATGTTGTTTTCACGGGACCCTCTTACCAGTATGTCCCGTCAAGGACGATGGCAGACGATCTGCACCAACGATTCAACAGTGATCACAGCGGCTAGGATCTTGGGTGACATCTTTAATGGATTCCCCAATTGAATTCTCTTGGCTTAAATCTGCTCCATCGTTCGGAATAGCTTCTTTCAACTTGCCCCCACCTGGAAGCAAGTCCGCACAAGCCCGCTCCAAATAAGGATCTGCCTGAATGAAGTCACGGAATGCAGTGTATTCATTCCACATGTCCGTTGTCTGCCCGGCCTGACCGCGCACTGCACGGATTAATATGTTTTTTGGCGTATGCTCCATATCGATAAATTCCAGCAGCTGCGTTTTGTATCCCATCAGATCCAACAGCTTCGCCCGGATGGCGTCCGTTGCCAATGCGGAGAAACGTTCCTTCAAAATACCGTGTGACAACAACGGATTCATCACGCTGGATTCAATCTGGTCAAACAGCTCGTGCTGACAGCACGGTACAGACAGAATGACGGAAGCCCCCCAACGAACGGCTTTCTCCAAAGCAGCATCGGTTGCAGTATCGCAGGCATGCAGCGTCACGACCATATCCACTTCATTCAGCTCGTCATAGTCAGCGATGTCTCCCACAAGGAACTTCAGGTCACCGTAATGCAATTTGTTTGCCAGATCATTGCAGTGTTCAATAACATCGGCTTTTAAGTCCAAACCAATAATCTTGAGCGATCTGCGCTGCTGTACAGACAAATAGTGATATAAGGCAAAGGTCAGATACGACTTCCCACACCCAAAATCAACAATCGTAAGTGGACGGCCCTCTGGCAAATGCGGGATGACATCCTGTACCATCTCGAGGAAACGGTTGATCTGTCTAAACTTATCGTACTTGCGGGCCAAAACTCGGCCTTCCTCGCTCATAATTCCCAGCTCGACCAGGAAAGAAACGGGAACTCCATCTTCCAGCACATATTGCTTTTTACGATTATGCGAGAGGTCCACCGCAGTCTTGGAAGCTGACTTGGTCAAGATGGACACTTTATATTTTTTGCTGATCAAAATTTGATAGTCCGCGTCTGCTGTACAGAGCAGTCCTTGACGAAACGTCTCCTCGCATAGCAAAGTCATGCGTTCTGCCGCTTCAGCCGGAGTCAAATTCTCGTGCAGCACTTTGTTGGTATAATGAAATGCGAATTGATAATGCAACTGATTCTTGAGCGTTACCGGCTTGACTTGCACTTTGGTATACGAGACATTGTCCCGTCTGCGCAGCTGGCTCCAGGTCGCTGTAATCAGCGAATTCTGTTCAAAGATGTCTTGTATAAGCTTTCGCAATGAATCCACGGGGGTACATCTCACTTTCGGTTTGGTTTGGTCAACCGTTACCATACCACAATTCCGTTCCCTCTCCAAGTTAAGGTGCGTATTCAGGGGGTTTAACGATTTAGCTCGGCAAGCCCCTCTTCCACTTCCTCGCGAGGCAAGCCCCCTTGCTGCAGTTGCTCATCTTCCAGTTGTCTTAACCTTTCATAGAAAGCCTGCACCTCACCCCGATAATGAATGGGATGACTGTCGTCTACCTGCAACAGTCTGTACCAGCTATTCTCTGCCTGATCATAACGCCCCTGTTGTTCACGATACAAGGCAAGCTGCTTTTCCGTTCGTGCCGGAAGTTCGTATGCTTTCGTTTGCTCCAATATTCCCTCTACACGCTCTGGTGCATCCAGCAGCTTCGGATTAGCCCCATGATTCAGTGCATACAGGTAAAAATGAAGTGATCTCATCAGACGAATAAGTGCTTCATCCTCTGACTCCATTTTTTCATGATCATCTATGCCCTCTACTTTGGACTTTTCATTATAAATGTACGCCTCTTCTTCGATCAGCCTGGCGGCTTGCTGTAGATTGTCCACTTCAATGACGCCGCGAAAACGGAACATCTCAATAACATCCTCGGCAGGCAGTGAGTTCAGCAACGATAAATTCAGGCCAAACTGCCTGCGCAGCAGCTCGTCCAACTCGGACAGAGCCTCCGTGTGTTTTCGCTGTTGTTTGAGTGTAAATACCTTGCCGATCGCTTCTGTCATTTCCTCCATCATACGGAGCAGATAATCTTTCCTGAACATGCTATATGCCCCCTCATCGTTCGATCGTGTACATTCCAGTTTCACTTACATGATCCATTCTCATCATTTTAATTCATGCCATGACAAAAAGCCAAAACATGGTGAATGCCCCCCCATGCTCTGACCTGAACAAATAAAACCCCTGCCGTTCTTGAGCGAACATTGCAGGGGTTTAGCAAGGCCCAGACACTTCGCAAAGAAGGCGAAATCATCTGGTACTATTCATGTTCCAATAAATTACTTCGATAATCCCGTCAAAAATTGTTTAATGACCTGAATTAATTCTTCCGGAGCTTCATACATGCTCATATGACCTGCTCCAGGAATCACAGCTTGCGTAATATGTGGCTTGTCACTTGTAAATGTACGTTCCGGCGGAATGACGGCATCCTTCTCGCCGGCAACCAGTAGAACAGGAAGTGGTGTAGCGGACAATACATCACGGCGGTCCGGCCGTTCCCGCATAGCCAATGCAGCTCCAGCTGCCCCTTGCGGCGCCGTCTGGTAACCGATTTCTTTCACACGTGTCACTTGCGCTGATAGCGAATCCACATGTTCTGGTGCAAACAATCCGGGAACAAGCCCATCCACAAAGTGAACCATGCCTTCCGTCTGAATGGTGGATACTGCACGAAGGCGTTTTTCCTTGCCCTCATCACTATCCGGATACGCTGTGGAATGAATCAAGCCGAAGGCATTCAATCGTTCCGGGTGGCGCTGTGCGATGGAGAGTGCGATATATCCACCCATAGAGTGACCGAGCAAGACAGCCTTATCCACCTTGAGCTCGTCCATTAATTGCAATACGTCATTGCCCATCTGATCGATGGTATAGCTACCTACAGGCGCGTCCGTTTTGCCATGTCCACGCAGATCGGGTACGATGCAACGATAGCTGCGTGCAAGCTCAGGCACAACTTCATCCCAATAGGATGAACTTCCGCAGTATCCATGGAGCAAAATGAGTGCTTCTCCCTTACCCTGTTCGGCATAACAAATCGTCGTTCCGTCACACATCACTTTTTCCATATTAAATCCCTCTCTCTGCGCAAATTAAATTCATTCAAGTTGTATATTATTAAGCCTGCAACTCATATATGAAACGTTTGTCTGTATTTCATTGCTTCGGATACCGCCTCAGCAATCGTTCGGGACATCCCCATAACGAAATGCAGCGAGGTCATCTGAAGAATGGAATAAGGTCTCGGTCCATTCTCATTCACCACAGCAGCCACGCTGTAATGACCAACCGGCGGCAGCTTGCCGCCAACCGATCGGCCCGGAATAAGTGCATGTTCCGCGAGATAGTATGTACCTGCTGCCTGTTTTGGACCCAGACAAGCATCAATGGCGATGATGGCATGATGGGACGGGACAAGCGCCAGCCTCTTCTCCAGCGTATCGGCATCGCAGGGTGAAGCCAGTGTCCCGATCACGTGGTTCACTCCGTACTCCTGCAGCAGGCTCCCTGTCAGCGGACCCAGTGCATCCCCGGTAGAACGGTCCGTCCCGATACAGACAAAGGTAATTTCATCGGGTGAATGAAGTTGGTAGATGTGCTTGAAAAATAATACCAAATCTTCTCCCTGCACCTTTTTGCGGGCTTCCCTGCTTTGATGGCGAACCATTTCCCGCTTGTACACTGTCAATCTCTTTTACCTCCTTTTCACATGTACTCCCTACCTGAAGCTCTATTGTTGTATTCCTCATTTTACCCGATGCTTCGTTACGCCGCAAAAGCATTGGCCTGTGCCTGTCCAAACATGATACAATGACAACAGTTTCCGATATGGAAGGGATGGACATAACGATGGATTTAACGCAAGCAAGCGCAGCCAACATGGAATATATGATTGAAGCGATCAAAACGAAGCTGCGGATGGCCAGTGGAGCTGCCATGCAGGCTTCGGCTTTCCCACTCGACAAGTATGAAGATCTGTTTGACCTGTATGAGATGGTCCTGGGCAAGGAACATCTGAGTATTTCTGAAGTGGAAGCTGTTGCTTCCGAACTGGGTAACCTTCGTAAATCCTAGGCGACATCGTTCATGGAACTTTGAGCGGCTCTTTTTATGAGCTATGAAGGTAAATCATCAACCCGTACAAAGAGGACCTGCCTTCCACGTCACAGTGGAATCAGGTCCTCTTGCAGTTGTTATATTCCAAGACTGTCCTTGCCGGACAGTCTGCTTCATGTTTTAAACCCTATTCCATCGGTTTAAGTTACACCCTTTTCCTCAAGGTAAGTCCACCAGTACAAATTCAGCAGTCTCGCTGCCTGTACCTGTAATTTGCAGATCACAGCTCTTACGGATGCGTGCAGCATCACCCGGCTTGAGATTGAAGTTACCATCTGAACATACAATCTCGATATGACCACTGATCAGGAAGAGATGTGTACGCCTGTCTTCATGTTGAGGGTACATTAATTTTTTGCCGGATTCCAGGTGGGATAGATAGCAAGTTACATCCTGTGAAATAGGTAATGCTCCCTTGGCTGCCTCTCCCCCTTGTCCCGATACAATCGGACAAAGACGGTTCAGTTGCTCCTGAGCCTCCAGTCGACGATTGGTATACGAGGGTTTCAGCATACGCTGGGATGGCAAAAACCACATTTGTAAAAAGCGTACAGGTTCATCCTCAGAGGGGTTAGTCTCCGAATGCTCGACCCCGGTCCCCGCACTCATGACCTGAACTGTTCCCGGTTCCAGCAATTGCTCCGTTCCCATACTGTCCGTATGTTTCAACGTACCTGATATCACATAACTAACAATCTCCAGGTCATGATGTGGATGTCTCTTAAAGCCTTCCTGCGGCATCAGTGTGTTGTCATTATGAGCCAGAAGACAACCAAAGTGGGCATTGCTTGGATCATCATAGTCCGCAAAGGAAAAGCTGAATTCACTGTGTATCCAACCTCGATCCGACGTGTGCCTTTCTTCCGATGTCACTACTTTAATCATATTCATCCACCTCCAAAGGTTTAGAGCTGCCACATCTTCGCAGCAGTTCATGCGTGTATATTTAGAATTCTATAGATCAATACCAGTTGGTATGTCATCTTTACCCGTGGCCCGGAAATTCTAATCACGCCCCTTGCTTCAGGTTATACGCTTTCTTCAGGTGAGTGAAGCTTGAATTCGCTGTCTGCACGCCCTACGACTTTACCCGCATCGTTCCGAATATCAGGTGGATATACCTCTGCCAGTCGTTCGATGGTTTTTCGATTGCTATATCCAATCTGCTCCAGGATGGATTGTGCAATCCAGGCCCATTCTTCTTCCGAACCGTCAAGCACTTTGAACGTGATTCCAAGGCGTTCCTTTTTCAGAGCAAAACCAAACACACCCTTGAAGCCGCCCTTAGCTACAATGTTGCTGTCTTCAAGCAGCACGGAGTCCACGCGTCCGGTTCCTCCTACCATTAGCGGATATTCGTTCATGGCTCCAGTGATGCTCTCTACCGCAGAGCGTGTAGATGGATCTTCAATCAGATCCGGGCAAGCCAGCTTCAAGTATGCGTTCGACAATGCCGATAACGGCAATGAAAATACCGGAAAGCCGCAGCCATCCGTCCCAAGTTTAATCTCTTTCTCTTCAATACCCGCCATGTAGGCCATGGTCTCCAGAATTTCACGCTGTACTGGATGTTCTGGCTCTGCATAACTACCCAAGTCAGCCTGTTTCATCTGAGTGTATGCGAGAATGCCCAGATGTTTACCGGAACAGTTGTGGAGGATACGACGCTTTTCTCCTTGAGCACGCAGCCATTGATTCCGGCTTTCTTCATTCAGGGGATAACTTGGTGCACATATGAGGCATTCTTCTCCCAATCCTATTTTGCTTTCCAACTGCTCCAGCACCTGAATATGAATCGGTTCCGATCGGTGCGAGGAAGACATGATGGCAATCTCCTGAGCTGTCAGACCATAATGCCCGGCAATACCGGCCCGAATCCCCGGAATGGCCTGAAAAGGTTTGGCAGATGAACGGGTAAACGCTCTAAAATGAGGGTCGCCAGCTGAATATACAATCTTGCCGTTCTCATCTGTAATACTTATGTGTCCGTAATGGGCGCATTCCATAACGCCTGCACGGTATTCTTTAATTAACAGGGCACTCTCCATGCGAGTTCTCTCCTTTATACTCCCAAATTCATCTCTGCTTTGCGTCACGACGCCGCATGGGATATCTTAAATAGTATAGTACAAAAGCGACGTTTTTACAGTTTTTTCGACAGACATTTCGGGTAATCCTTTATCAATCTTTATCTACCTACTACCATCACTGAAGGAGACACTCATTTATGCAGCGCAAAACGCATTCATCCTCATCCGGGTTAAATCGCAAAAATTCATTACGTCCACTGCTCAAGTGGGCTGGTGTTGGAATGATAGCCAGCGTTTCGGTCGTCTTCTTGCTGGCGGCTCTGGGAGCGTTGCTTGGTAACGATGCTATCCTTTCATTGGATGACCGTATCCAGCAGCTGGTCTATCTGAACTCGGAATCACGTATTTATCTGCTGCCTTTCATTTCTTTCATTACTGCGCTCGGTTCTTTTAACCTTTCTGCCATGGCAGCTGTCGGTTTTTCAATCCTTTTCTTGCTGCAGCGCCGTCCCCGTTTCCTCATATATGGATATGCGTTACTCAGCAGTTTTGCCATGATGTGGATTCTGAACACCTTATTGAAGGAAATATTCAGACGCAGCAGACCTGAACTGGAACATCTGTTGATCGTTCATGGATATAGTTTTCCAAGCGGTCATGCGATGATCTCAATGGGGTTTTACGGCATGTTATTTGTCATCTGGGCGATTGAAAGACAGCAACGGTTGTCTGGAGTTGCCCTGCCTGTCCTTTGCGGAATGGCATTTATATTCCTGATCGGTATTAGCCGGATCATGCTTGGCGTTCATTATCCAACCGATGTTTTCACCGGATTTGCTGCCGGGCTGGCTTGGATCTGCTGTATGATTCAGGGGATTAAACGCTCCTTCTGAATTGCATTATCCTACATTTTCCATATCATTTCTCCACACGTTGATTGTTTCACCTGGAAGCACGGCGTTTATATACGAAGTAAGCAAACGCGAACAGACAACATCCTACATCAAGTATAAAGGAGGCGGTTGTTATGTGGGGTATCATTATCAGCATTGTGATGGCAGTCATTATTGGTGTAATCGGTGATGCACTTGCCGGTCACAACATGCCTGGAGGAATCATCGGTGCAATGATTGCCGGATTTGTCGGCGCCTGGCTAGGAGCACTTTTGCTTGGTAACTGGGGACCGGTCATCGGTAACTTCGCCGTCATTCCTGCCATCATTGGAACAGCGCTCTTTGTCTTCTTGCTGGGGCTTGCGTCCAGACTGTTCAGACAGGCTGCCTGATCGGTCAACAAGGTGTTCGTTGTTTCGTATCCGTTTTTTAAATTTGAAGAAGGAGTGATTTGACATGAATAAAGCAGAAGAGCAATATCCTGTACAAAGCGGTTCCAATTTCGCCAAAGGCATTTTCATCGGAGGTTTGCTGGGTGCTGCAGCTGCGCTGCTCTTTGCCCCTAAACCAGGACGCGAATTGCGTGGTGACCTTTCCGAGAAAGTGGGCATCGTTACGGATCGCACGAAAGAAGTTGCAGCAGTTGTAGGTGATAAAGCTTCCGAACTGGCTAAAACGGTCTCTTCCAAAACTTCTGATATTGCAAAAACAGTAAACCAAGGACGTAATGACGTCATGGATTCCGTGAGAAAAGCTTCCGCTGATGTAGCGAATGAAGCAACCAAGGCGACAGAAGAAGTGGCTGCTGCTTCTGTAGAAGCCAAGGAAGATACACGTAAAGAAATAAACTCGACCAGCCTGTAAGGCTTGTGATCGAGTGACCAATAGCCAGCTGTATTCCAGCTGGCTATTTTTTATCCACACCGCGAGATTAAAGGAGGAAGAACATGAGTAAAGTCACAATGAACGGCAATACGCCCATTACCGGAGGAAAACCCGCACAACAGTATGATACCAGTGAGCACCCTTTTGAATTGCGTCATGAGGTAAAACGTCTGAACACAAGGCTGGATCAAATTGCTGACAGTCTGGAAAAATCTCAAATCAAGGATATTATCGAAAATTACAGCAGTCCCAAAAAACGCATCATTACCAATTTTACAGCCGGTATGGCACGTGGTTTGGGTTTGACCGTAGGGACCTTTGTTGTTCTTGGTCTGCTCGCCTTTATTCTTAGTCAATTCGTGAATATGCCGATTGTAGGACAATACATTGCTGACTTATTGGGATACATTGAAGATTATAAAAAATAAAGGAAGCATGTGATGCTTCCCAAGTCATTGCCTTCGTTTACCAATGCCACGTTTCTCTGTTTCCTTAACTGACGGCTGGGAGGACTTTACTTTGAGCAGATCCCCTGTCCAGCCTTTCATCATCATCCATACATACATGCCGACCATGCTAATGATGATAAGTACAAGGACAAGTACAACCCCCCAGGTTTTATCGATCCAAGGCAGATTCTCAAAGTTCATTCCCCATATGGCTCCAGCAGCCGTTGCGGGCGTGAATACCGAGGTAACGAGGGTCAATGTCTTCATAATCTCATTGCCACGCACCCCTGAAATCGCATTATCAATGGAAATCAGCGTATCGATCTCTTTCTCATAATGTTTGAACAAACGCTCCATGCGTTCGATCCGGTGCTGGAGCTGCTGAAAAAATCGGTTCTCCTTCAGCTCGTCCAGATATGCCTCCCTGGCGGCAGCCATCAATTCGGAATACGGAATGAACAGGTTACTCCAATATAGCAACTCAAATCGGGCAGCAAGAATCTGATCCATCAGCGTTCGTGCATTGCGGGATTCCATCGTCCGCTCCAAATCACGCAGGTTCATCTCAAATTGATCCATGCCCACATGGTAATAATGCAAGATGGCTCGAAACAGCACAAACATGCCGTCCCGGGCTTCATTGCATTGTTGCAACATGGCTGCACGTTCACCTGTATTCATAATCCCTCTGGTATTGTCATCTACATTCAAGGTAACCAGTCTTTCTTGATCCACATAGAAAAACATCTGATTATCTTTACGTTGATCCTCTCTTTCATTCTTGACCGCATATAATAATGACCCGAATATGACGGGCTCCGTGCCGTTCATGAAGCGGACAGAGAGGTAATTGGACTCTACCTCCGGTATTTTGCGAAGCCAGTACTGCATTTCTGGAAATTCGCTCGTTAGTTCCTCCAAGGCTTCTGCCATACTTTCCTCATCCGGTGCCACCCAGTCCCACCATTCCCAATGGTCTGAATAGGTAGCCTTGTCCCGACGCGCTTCCAGTTTGACTTTATCCACAATCACTAACATCCACTCCTGCATTCATACTGTTCATTAAGAAATCATTGATCCCAAAAAAGGACACGTATGCATTCCATTGGAATCACGTGTCCTTCTTTATGCCGTGCTCAATATCATCACCGATCTGCATCTCATAATAAAGAGGCGTTCGACATAATCTGTTTTAATTTCTCAGTGGCTCGCTTCTGGATACGGGATACACTCATTTGGGATACTCCCAGTTTCTGAGCAATTGCCCGCTGCGACTGACCATCCTGAAATGCCAAAATAAGCACCTTTTGTTCCTGTTCCTTCAACTGTCCCAATGCCTGCTGCAAGTCCATCCGCTTCTCGACCGAATCGAAGTCATTTACATCTGAACTGATCAGTTCGCCCAATGTGGCTGCACTCTCATCCTGTGAAAGCGGAGAATCCAGTGACACATAGTGGTAACATTCCCGACCAGCCAAGACTTCGATGGTTTCCTCAGGGGTTAAATCCAGGTATTCTGCAATCTCGTTCACACCTGGTGAACGCTCCAGCTTCACTGTCAATTCATCAATCGCATGCTGGACAAGTGCTCCCTTTTCCTTAATTCTGCGGGGCACCTGAATATACCAGGACTTGTCCCTTAAATAATTTTTCATATGACCGATCATGCTCTTCATGGCATAAGGTTCAAACGGAATACCCAGATTGATATCGTATTGCTTAAGCAAACGAATTAGAGCCATCTGCCCGGTCTGATACAAATCTTCATATAGATCGGGTCGGTTCCGCGCAATTTTACCTGCTGCCATTTTCACCATCGGTTCATATTTGCGGATAAGAACTGTTGCAATTTCGTTATCCTGGGTCTGCTGGTATTCCCAGATCAAACCTATAGCTTCAGACATGGACTCTGGGGGAGTCACTTTTTCATTCATACTTTCTCCTCACTTCTTGCAAGACGTTTTACGAGTACTACTTTCGTACCTTTGCCCGTCTCACTTTCCACACTGACATCATCCATCAGAGCTTGCATCAGGTAAAATCCAAGTCCACCGATTTGGGCATCAGACAGTTCTTTGTCATGAAGGCCTGCGCGGGATACCGCCGGGTTAATGTTCTCGAAGCTGGCACCTTCATCTTTGACGGTAATGGCTAGCGTGTCACTATCCACTTCGAACACAACCTCTACCATGCCGCCTTCGTGTGAGTAAGCATACAATACTGAGTTATTACAGGCCTCGGATACAGCAACCTTCATATCCTCAATGTCCTCATAAGAAAATCCCATTTTGGACGCAACACCATATAGATTGAGTCTTACAATATCAACGTAATCAGCTGTCGCCGGTAAATTAAGGGTGACTCTTTGAACTTCTGCATTCATTCCTTTTTCGATCCTTTCCTATTGGGAATTCTTCTGTGAGACAAAGAATTTGGCAATACCCGTCATATCAAAAAGTTTCTGAATTTGCGCAGGAACTTCCTGTACTTCAAAGCGAGCTTCCATTCCATGCCGTGCTTTCAGAACAGATAACAGGATACCAATCCCTGTACTATCGATGTACTTCAGATCCTGCATGTTAATAATCAAATCTTGTTCCTTATTGTCCACGAGTGGCTCCATCACCAAACGGAATTCAGGAGCAACTGACAAATCCAGTTCGCCAGTCAGATACACCGTGCACACACCATCAAGTGTTTCTGTTCTTGCATTGAATTTTTCATTTTTGTTTGTATTCATTAGACATCTCTCTCCTGATCAATGGTTTCTTTACCTAATAACCCATCTACAGCACATATGAAACAGTAATCGAATTAGCAAATATTTCAATTGGCCTGATTTATGGCCGATGTTTTGGATTTGAACAATCGCCTTTCTTCCTGAAATCGGGACAACTTCTGTTTCACATTGCCCATTTTCACAGGTTTGCTGATGTAATCGTCCATACCTACAGTGGAACATCGCTGCTGAATACCATCCATGACATTAGCGGTCATCGCTACAATAACCGGCTGCTGGTCTTGAGGCAGGCTCTCACGAATTCGGCGAGTACACTCCAATCCATCCATCACAGGCATTTGTAAATCCATAAATATATAATCATAGTTGCGATTCGCCAACACCATATCCAGTGCCTTCTTGCCATCCTCGGCGATATCTGCAATGAGTCCAAGCTTGCTCAGCATGATGGACATTAGTTTCTGATTAATGGGGTGATCATCGACGATTAATACGCTTGGATGCATTTCATAATTTTTAATATCCGTATGCTGATCTTCCCCCATACCATTCGTGAGCTCAGTTTCGACATAACGCTGCGCCTGAATGGTAAATACAAACGTTGCTCCACGCATCTCCGTCGTATCCAGATATATCTGTCCACCCATCATTTCAACAAGCGTTTTGCATATAGCCAACCCCAGACCGGTTCCTCCATACTTGCGCGTCATGGATGTATCCAGTTGGGAAAACGGCTGGAACAGGCGGTCGACTTTGTCTAGAGCTATACCTATTCCGGTATCTTTTACAGCAAACTCCAGCGTCATTCGCCCGTCCTTTTCTTCATTAACGGATACGATCAGATACACACCGCCATGGTCCGTGAACTTGATGGCATTCGCAATCAAATTCAACAAAACCTGACGCAGCCTTGCCATATCTCCATAGATCAATTGAGGTACCGAATCTTCCAGGAAATATTCCAGCTCAATATTCTTTTTGCCGGCTTCTGCCGCAAACAGTTTCAGTACTTCACGAATACAGGAAACAAGTTCAAACGGATGCTCTTCCAGTTCCATTTTTCCGGATTCCATCTTGGTAAAATCAAGAATATCGTTAATCACCGTAACAAGTGCATCCGCACTACGACGTACAATATCCACGTATTCCTTCTGATCTTCCTTCAGCTCCGTTTCCATCAACAGATCAACCATACCGATAACGCCATTCATGGGTGTGCGAATCTCATGACTCATCATGGCAAGGAACTCGGTCTTCGCGTTTGCAGCGATTTCCGCTTCCTCTTTGGCCTGAATGAGCTGCTGATTCATCTTCTCCAGTTCCTGCGTCTTCTGGTGCAGAAGCATGGTCTGTGTTTTCAAACGTTTATTCGTGATAAACATTTCCACAAAGCCCTCGATCTTGGACTTCAAAATCTGAGGAATAAACGGTTTGACCATATAATCAATGGCCCCCGCGGAATAACCTGCAAATAAGTGCTCTGCCTCTCTGCTATTGGCAGAAATGAAAATGATCGGCACGTCCTTGGACTTGTCACGCGCCTTGATTAATTTTGCTGTCTCAATTCCGTCCATCCCAGGCATCTGCACATCAAGCACAATGACCGCAAATTCGTCTTTCAGCAAACAGCGGAGTGCCTCTTCCCCGGAGGTTGCCTTGACGAGCTTGTACTGTTCCGATTCCAGAACCGCTTCGAGAGCGAGCAGGTTCTCGGGGCGGTCATCTACCAATAATATGTGGATTGGTTCATTGAGCCCCATGACTAAGCCTAACCCCCTATTTAATCTTCCGGTATATTTTTTCCGTCCGGTCTAACGGCTCGTAGGCATCGCTGAATTCCGTAAAATGTATTGATTCTTTAGAACCCAGAACAAGGATGCCAAAGTGGCTCAAACTTTCATGAAAAAGTCCGTGCACATGGTTCCGCAGTTCATCATTGAAATAAATCATGACATTGCGGCAAAAGATTACATTAAACTCGTTAAATGAACGGTCTGTTGCCAAATTATGCTCGGCAAAAATAATATTTTTGCGTAAATAAGGATGAAAAATAACAGAATTATATTTGGCCGTGTAATACTCTGAAAATGCACGGGTGCCCCCGGCTTCAAGGTAATTTGTAGTATATAGTTTCATTTTCTCGATGCCATATACGCCTTCCTTGGCCTGCTGCAAAGAGCGATCATTCATATCTGTCGCATATATTCTTGCCTTGTCGTACAGTCCTTCCTCGTGCAGCATAATCGCCATGGAATAGACTTCTTCTCCTGTGGAACAGCCGGCATGCCATATTCGGATATACGGATATGTTCTTAAGATCGGAATAATCTGTTCGCGAAACATTCGGAAAAGCGTAGGATCACGAAACATTTCCGTCACGGGAATGGACAAGTTCTGTACAAAACGATCAAACGCAGAACGGTCATGCAGCACCCGTTCTTGTAACCCGGAAATGGTCTTAACGCCTTCGGCATGTGCATAATGCCAGATTCTGCGCTTTAATGAAGGCAACGCATAGTTTCTAAAATCATATCCATATAAACGGTGCATACCTTCCAACAGCAACTCGATCTCGATCAGCTCACGCTCTTCATCTTGCGGTATGCGGATCGATTCTGCCTCCGCCTCGGTAGGTTTCCACGGTGTCATATTTTCTCTCCACTTCTTCATTTGTTACTTGCGTATTAGATGTATTGTCTTTCATTACCCAAACTATTGGGTTACGAATACAGCCATACCCGCATTAAGGATAACAATTGATCCGTTTGGATCGGTTTTTTCACATAATCGGATGCTCCAGCCTCAATACACTTGCCACGATCATCTTTCATCGCTTTTGCGGTTAAGGCGATAATTGGCAATTTTTCGAATCTCGGTATTTGTCTGATCCGCGTCATGGCCTCATAACCATCCATTTCCGGCATCATCATGTCCATTAGCACCAGATCGATTTCCGGGTTCTTATCCAGAATCTCCAGAGCTTCACGGCCGTTCTCTGCAAATGTCACATCCATCCGATAACCTTCGAGCACACTTGAAAGGGCAAATACATTACGGATGTCATCATCCACAAGCAATATTTTCTTACCTTCAAACAAGGTTTCCTTGTTATGCAGTTTCTGCAGAATTCGACGTTTGTCTTCCGGCAGGTTGGCTTCTACCCGGTGCAGGAACAAGGTCGTCTCATCGAGCAGACGTTCAGGTGATTTCACGTCCTTGATGATAATGGACTCCGCATATTTGCGAAGCTTCATCTCTTCTTTACTGTCCAGCTCTTTACCTGTATAAATAATGATCGGCAGATCATTCAAATATTGATCATCCCGAATCTGATCAAGCAATTCAAATCCGGTCATATCTGTCAGCATCAAGTCCAGCACCATACAGTCATAGCGTTGACTGTGCAATTCATTCAAGGCCTCACTGCCGGTGGACACTGCCGTGATTGCAACATCATCGTGACCGATCAGTTCAATGATTGCTTTCCGCTGAATTTCATCATCTTCCACAATCAATAGACGTTTCAATTGATTCTCTGTATAGGATTCGATATGCGAGAAAGCTTTATCCAGCGAATCTTTACTGGAAGGTTTTTTCAGATAAGCTATGGCTCCCATCATCAAACCTTGTTTCATATCATCGATTACCGAAATCACATGGACCGGGATATGGCGTGTCGCGGAGCTGCTTTTCAGTTCGCCCAGAATTGCCCAGCCATCCATGACAGGCAACTGAATATCAAGGATTATCGCATCCGGCAAATATTGACGGGCCATTTCGAGTCCTTTGTCTCCCTGAAGCGCCACAATAGCCTTAAATCCTCTGCCTCTCGCCATATCCATCAAAATATGCGCAAAATTCACATCATCCTCAATGATAAGGAGAATCTTGTCGCCTTCCATCAGGTTCTTCTGATCATCTTCCAGTTGGGCAAGTACAGGTGAGTCGGGTTGAGGCATTTTCATAAACGAATTACTATCCGGATCCGATGTATGGACCATCTGTCTGCCTGAACGCATCGTCCACGTCTCTCTTGCAGACTGTTCGATCTCAGAAGAAGCAGCAGCTTCTGTCATAGCTTCGTCCACCTGAATCTCTTCTTCGTGATTATCCGGCAGGTACAGAGTAAAGCTGCTGCCCACACCTTCGGATGATTCGACCTGAATGGCACCACCAAGCAGGCGAGCAAGTTCGCGACTGATGGACAGTCCAAGGCCCGTTCCGCCATATTTGCGGCTCGTTGTACCATCCACCTGCTGGAATGCTTCAAAGATCAAATCGGTTTTGTCCGAAGGAATTCCGATTCCGGTATCCTTCACGGTAAAGCCTACATATTCCTGATTCGTATTCAGGTATCCAGGAAGCTCTTCCATTTTCATCTTCCGTCCAATCAGGCTTACCGATCCCCGGTTGGTAAATTTGAACGCATTCGACAACAGATTCCGCAAAATCTGCTTCACGCGATGGCTGTCGGTATATACCCATTCCGGCAAATTGCTGTCGAACTCAATGTTCAGGCTGAGTTCTTTTTTGTTCGCCATTGGGCCGAAATTCTGTTGAACAAAGCTGGTCAGTTCATCCATGCGAACCGTCTCATAGTTGATGTCCATTTTGCCCGCATCCACCTTGGACAGATCCAAAATTTCATCAATCATTTTCAGCAGATCTGCACCCGACATATAGATCGTTTGGGCATATTCCTGCTGTTTAACACTCAGATTTCCATCCTTGTTCTCCGATAACAATTGGGACAGAATCAAAAGACTGTTAAGTGGCGTACGAAGTTCATGCGACATATTTGCCAAAAATTCGGATTTATACTTGCTCGTCATCGACAATTGCATGGCTTGCTGTTCAAGCTGTGTTTTCGTTTTCTCAATCTCGTCGTTCTTCTCTTCCACTTCACGAACTTGTTCTTCCAATGCTCGTGTCTTGGCAATCAGTTCGGTATTGAAGTGCTCCAATTCTTCCTGTTGACGTTGAAGAAGCTCTTCCGAACGTTTGAGGGCCCCCGTCTGCTCTTCCAGATTTTCATTGGAACGGCGCAGTTCTTCTTGCTGGGTCTGAAGTTCTTCAGATTGAACCTGTAATTCCTCCGTAAGCGCCTGGGATTCGCGCAGCAGTTCCTCCACCCGCAAACGGCGGCGAACGTTGTTAAGAATGACGCCCAGATTCATAATCAGCTGCGAGAACAGCTGTGTATGCAGGTTCGTGAACCCTTCAAACGAAGCTAGTTCGACCACACCAATCAGTTCATCTTCAAATACGACAGGATAAATCATCACTCCCGAAGCACGCGATGATCCCGTTGCTGATCCAATGTTCACATAATCCTCCGGAGTTTTTTCCATGATTATTGGAGTCATATCCAATGCGGCTTGTCCAATTAATCCCTCTCCGATCCGGTAAACCTCTTTGCCAACATCTTCATTCTCTTCAAACGCATAAGCACCATAACGTCTCAGTTCGTCCGGATGCTTCTCTTCATCGATCAGATATACAACGCCCAGTTGAGCTCCAAGTACAGGCGTAAATTCACTGATAAACATCTGTGAGATCTGGCGAATGGAGCCAATACCTCGCAGCAATTCCGGAACTCTGGCTATGTTGGAACTCATCCAGTTCTGATCTTGCTGTGCTTGTAAATAAGCTTTCTCTACTTCCAATTTCTCCTCCAAATCATTGGAGACATCCTTGAACACACTGGCAATCTGCCCAATCTCGTCGGTGGACTTCACCTGTATACGACGAATGGTTCGATAGCGACCTTTACCAAAACTGGTAATCATCATCGACACCGTATTCAGACCACGCGTAATACTAGGCAGTACCCACATAATAACCCCGAGAGCAAGCAGTAGCCCCGCAATCATGATGCCTACTGTAATCTGAACTGCCCGTGTATATGCTGCGTTAGCAGCCTTAATTTCGCTATCAATCTCCTGATCCTGGAAACGGGAAAGTGCATTTAGACTGTCCACAGCTTCCTTTTGCACAGCAAGACCCGTTGAATTCCTGTAGTTGTTACCATCTTCCGCACGTCCTTGAGACATCAAGCTGACCTGTCTGTCAGCATAAGAATTATAAGAATTCCAAGCCACATTCACACGGTCAACCAGTTGATGCTCCGACGCACTGTCAGCCCGTTCACGAACTTCCTTAAGGTAACCTTCTCCCCGTTCCTGCATTTCCTTAAGCTCATTTTCTGCAGTGCCGGTTGAGTTATTCGGGTTAAGCAACAAGTTAGCCAGCACTTTCGCGATATCATTAACCTCTCCACGTACGGATGAGGTGTATCTGACCTTTAAATATCGCTCCTGGTACATTTGGTCAACCTGTTTATTGCTGCTGTTCAGCCGTTCGTAGCTCACAAACGTAAGCACGATCAAGATGGCCATCAGAGCGGTAAAGCCGATCAGCAGTTTATTTCTGATTTTCATTCAGCTTCGCCCCCTTTATTTAAGGTAATCCAGACCAAACATTTATCATCATCCCGCTCTTGCGGAATTTCATCATCGAAGAATAATGCCTGCATGGCCGCTTCATCCCATTGGTGGGAGCCCGCCAGTTGTTCCTTCAGAAATGCTTGCTGCATTTCCTGGTCGCCCTGAACGGCTTCGGTTAATCCATCCGTATACAGCGCAATGTGCCCGTCACCTTCATAGTGAATCGTCTGTGGTTCAATGTCCATCTTGTCGAACAAACCGACAGGACAGCAGACGCTGTCAAACGTGGTCACACTTCCATCATGACGGAAAAAGAGTGCTGGTGGATGGCCTGCATTCACGTAGTCAATCCGCTTCATTCGGGTATCTACGACCAGATAGATCGCTGTAAAATAGTACTGCACCAGCTGTTTTTCCAGATGCAGCTGATTAAAGCGACGATTCAGCTCCTGAATGACCTTCTCCGGGTCTACATACGTTGTAACGGTGTCTTTCAGCACGGAAGCAATAAACATCGTAAATAGTGATGAAGATATCCCATGCCCCATCATATCCAGCAGCAGAACTCCATATCTGCCTTCACCAAGCGGATACCAAGAATACAAATCACCCGCGAGTTCAAACGAAGGTTTATAAATGGCATTAACGTGAAATAGCGGATCTTCAATAGCAGGGCTTAACACGGCATTCTGTACCATCGCCGCAAGTTTCAGCTCATCTTGAATTCGCTGATCCCGCTCTTTATGCCAGTCCTTCTCTTGCTTCAGACGAAGCGCAAGACGGATTCTGGCCATCAGTTCCACTTTATTGATTGGTTTGGTCACGTAATCGGAGGCCCCTGCATCCAGCGCCTCGGCCAATTTCTTAGAATCTCCGATCGCAGTAACCATAATAATAGGTATATCCTTGAGATTCTCAAATTTCTGCACAATGCTGCAGGCTTCGATTCCATCCATCTCCGGCATCATCATATCTAGCAAAATCAGGTCAATATCCGACGGTTTGGGACGAAGTTCATTGTTTTCCTCCCCAATCCCTAGAACTTCAAACATCTCCATGGCAGAACTTGCCGTTACAATGTCACGATAGTTTTCTTTTTTCAGAATTTCTCGAATGATAATGACATTCGTCGGATTGTCGTCAACAATAAGTATTCTCATTTCTATCTCCTTATCTGTGGCGTCCGGGTTTGTCGATTCTTATCAGGTCCGCTAACAACCTTAATTATACAAATTTCGCGTTCAAGACAGCGGTAGACATAATAATTCCTAGTCTAACTATAATCGTATTATCAAAAAACTTCTATCAGTAAATGGCACCATCGTAGGAGAATTCCCCCGCTTGTCACCCTGTTTTTGCTGCGTTCTGATCCCGCTTCCAAACTTGCAAAAACATAGATAAGGAATGGGGATATCCCCATTCCTTATCTATGTTTTTGGTTAAGCATTTTGCATCATCAAATGAAAAGCTCCTTTGATTCAAGCAAAATACTCGATTCTGAAGCTTGTCCCTTGTCAGAAGGCTCCAGCTTACGTTTGTATCGGCTATGCTATTCTTTCTTTTTGGCAATCACAAGCACTTTGCCTTTATCGAGTTCACTCTCATAAAAATCTGCCTCAGCTTCGGTGAAGCCCATCGAAACAATTTTGGCCCGGAGTTCATCGCCACGGGAGCGGAACAGATTCGCCATGGAATCAAATACGCCTTCTTCCTTAATACCAATCTCATTGGCGTCGGCCGTATCGGCAATCCGATCTGTACGATCCTTTTCATGGGCCAGAACGAAGATATGATCAGCAAGGTATCCGGTAATCTGCAATTCTTTCACCGCTTCTACCGCTTGGACTCCGTTTTCTACCACTTTTGCATAAGCTTGCGCATTGGTTGAATTCATCGTTTCCACTCTCCTCTGATTGATCTTCTTTATCGAGCTACTTAATATATAACCATATGATATCGGGCTGAAACGTTTCTGGATTAACTAATCCTAGGAAGCTGATTCATCAAAGAGATCTATTCCTTCAATCTGATTGGAGCCTGGCTTCATATACACTTTCAACGCCTGGCTTCCACGAAGGAATACTTCTCCATCCTCTGCTACATAATACGGCTTGCCCAAAGCATCCCGAATGTCCTCAATATCCATATCAATCCACTCTTGATTAAGCTTCAGACGTTTCTCGGAAGCATCAATATGCACATAATTGACCACTCCTGTATCTTCGCAGAGTCCAACAGTTACATCTTTGAATTCATACTCCGGACAACCCAGATAGGGATCATGTTCCTTATGAACCGGTTGACCTTTACTGGCTAAAATATCATCGATGCTGTCATCCAGAGAAATGTCATTCAGAGTCCGAAAATGCTGGACAGGTCCGGAACGATCAGCAGCCAGAACTATCTCTGGTGTCTCCTCTTTCGCTACCGTCCATTGCATATCATGAGCAGCGGGTACCGCTGCCGGTTGAACGGAAAAGGGAGAAATTACGCTAAACATAACAAGCAGTAGTTTCATCATGATTCTCACCCTTTCTTCAGGTTCATCACCGCTCTAAAGACTTCTTTGATTACAAAACGGTCATGCTATTTCCGCATACGTTGCCATACATTAGCGGCTACATCCACATATTTCAGCCAGCTTTTTGCGCCCTTGGCATCATCACGATATGTAGCTTCATAGGATTGAATTGTCCGATCTGTTGGTGTAGCAGGCGGCGTCTGTACTACATTCGCTACTTCTGATCGTTTGCTCTGTTCACTGCTGCTGCGTTTCGTCTGAAACTTGGCCATCAGCGTGGATGATACCTGCTTAGCAGCTTCCGTCACTTCGTTCAGCACTTCTCCCAAATTTTGTACAGATTCCATAACAGGATCAATTTGTTTCATTTTGTGCTGCACATCAACTGTAATATCATTGGCATGCCTTACCGTCTGTTTTACTTCATAACTAAGCTCATCAATGGTCTTTTGAACTTCCTGAAGTGTCTGTGACACATTGTCGAGTGAACCCTGAGCGGACTTCAAGGTACGAATTAAAAAGAATACAAGTACTGCAAATGCAATTGCAATTAAAGCCACACTAATTTGATAGATCATAAAAGAACCTCACTTTCCAGTATAAATCGGTTTTGTTATTGCTTAGTTACCCGACCAATTCCGAGGCGAAACAAATAGAAGATGAACTGTGAAATCAGCACAACCTGGTAAAATATCACAATGTTTCAACCCGAAAGGCCTCGGTTAAAGAACAACTACACACGGCAGTGAGACGAACACTTCTCGCTACCAAGTTCTATAAACGAAAGGATGATACCCATGTTGAAATGGTCGGTACTATTTCTAATTATTGCTCTTGTTGCAGGTATTTTCGGATTCTTCGGTATTGTTGAAGCAGCTGCTTCTATTGCCAAAGTACTCTTCTTCATCTTTGTTGTACTGTTCGTCATCTCCCTGATTACGGGACGCAGCCGAATGCGATGAATGGGGCTTCCCCCCTTATGAACAGCACACGATACATACAAAAGCCTATCGCGCTTGCAAAAGCCGGTAGGCTTTTGTGCGTTCATAGCATCTTTTTAGCAACAATGATGCCCAAAGCAAATTACGACTTATCTCTATTATGTATTACGCTCCCTTCTCGTCTATTCCACCCCGTCTCCCCGATTAGATCATAAAAAAAACAGAACCATTATGACGTAGTCAACCCGGTTTTCTCCCACTGGTATGATATATACAGGCTCTCCTTATACCCACTTATGCTCCAGTTGACACTGGAGAAACCAAGAAAATATTGTTATAATTTGTGTTTCACAAGTGAGCTCGCTTGGTTACTTTTAACACAGGACAACAAACTACATACCTAACCGAGGAGGAAAAACAAATGAAAAAAATCGTAAGTTTTGCCGCTGCTCTGACTTTGATGGGTTCCATGGCTGCTGCCGCAGGTGCTGAGGAAGCGGTTACCGGGACGGTAACTCCAGAAACAGGAACACAGGCAACCACAACAACGCCTGCGGTTGAAGTGAACAAACCTGCTGTAGACACTGTAGAAGGCACAGCTGAGACTGTAACTGGCACAACAGAGGACACAACGGGTACAGAGGGTACTTCAACCACTACTGAAACTACAACTCCAACAACGGACGACAAAATGTTTGATGAACCTGTTGTGAAAGCAGGAGATGAGGTTCTGGTCCCTACGATGCTGCTCAACCTGTTGGAGCGCACATGGTTCTATGACACACCTAATGGCAAGCCGATCGGTGCACTGGGTTCCCAAATCATCGATACAACAGGTGAAGTTGTAGATGGATTCGACGGCGGTCAGTGGGTACAAGTATATACGTGGAAAGGCAAAGCTTGGATCCACGTTGCTATTCAATAGTATCGTATAATCGTTCTAACGATAAGTAAAGATAAGTAAAGAGGACAGCGCTCAGGCAGCGGCTGTCCTCTTTTCATTTTAAAAGCGTTTATTTCGGGTTTGTCTCTCCCGGTCTCAAGGGCTTCCCGTGGTTCCTTCTTTCATCTTAGGCTCCACATGTACATGTACATGCATAATATTATGCGAACGTTTCAATCGCTCTTCGACCCGGTCACAGATCTGATGACCCTCGATCAGGCTCAGTCCTCCATCCACCTCAATAACCACATCCACCAATACATGACTACCATGCACACGTGCCTTGACGTCCTTGATCATCTCTACACCAGGCACCCGAGCCACAGATGATCTTAGATCGGTCAGGTCTTTCTGATCAAATCCGTCTGTCAGACGATGTGTTGAATCCCGGAAGATCTCCCATGCTGTCTTACAGATCAACAGACCTACAGCAATTGCAGCTACTTTGTCCAACCAAGGAAGACCGAATTGTGCACCGATGATTCCGATTGCAGCCCCGATGCTAACCCAAGCATCCGATCGATTATCTTTGGCTGCAGCCATCAGGGCCTGACTGTTAATTTGTTTGGCAAGACGATGATTGTAACGATATACGCCCAGCATCACCAGCGCACAGGCAACCGCAACCGCTGCTGACCACAGGTTCGGTGCAACAAAGTTCCCTTCATACCAGGAACGAACCGCTTCAACCAATACCTGCAGGCCAACCATGGCCATAATAAATGAAGCAATTAGGGCAGCGACCGTTTCCGCTCTAAAGTGACCATAGGCATGATCGGAATCAGGCGGCTTCTGGGATATGCGAAGTCCGATCAATACAGCAACAGACGCAACAATATCTGTAAGGTTATTGAAACCATCTGCCAGCAAAGCACTGGAAGCAAATAAATATCCGCAGATCAACTTAAAAGCAGACAAGACCAGATAGGCCACAATACTGACCCAAGCCCCGCGCTCTCCTTTGCGTATTTCTTCATAGGCGTTCAAACCGGGCGACACTCCTTTAACGTTTCGTATTACGGTTGTTCCATGTTACCAAATGCATCCTGTGTGGGTCTATAGAAACAGTGTTGCCAAGCTGCATTGCTGTAGGGGAGCCGAAACAAAGTTGCCAGACCGCAGGGCTGTAGACGAAGAGAAAAAATGTTGGTCCAGTCAAAAAAGTGAAGGATTTCAGCATTTTATCAGGTTGCCCTTGTGGGGCTTTTGTAAAACGTATAAAATGAGTACATCCCGTCCAATTTGGACGGCTTACTGTAAGACCGGGAGGGAATAACGATGAGCGATAATACTGAACCGAAAAAAGTCAGTTTGCAGGATGCCATACGCCAAAAACTGGCGCAGAAGAAAGAACAGGCAAACACGGGTAACCAATCCAGTGCCTATTTTGAAGGCGGCCCCAAAGCAATGAAGAGCCAGAACAACAAAAAGCCTAACAACCAACGCCGCCGTACTGGCGGGTCATAGACCGTAAGAAGCTCTTGTATGAGATGTTTCTAAGGTTACAGGATCTCCCTGTATGACCAAAAAAAGAACCGCAAGCCTCCATTGGAGAGCTTGCGGTTCTTTTAGTTCACTATACACAATGTAAACAGATTAGCTTATCTTAAGCTTCTACTGGATACATTTTGTTACGCAATTCTTTAATTTCGTCACTTTCCAGATACTCATCATAGCTCATTTGACGGTCAATGACGCCATTTGGCGTGATTTCGATAATCCGGTTAGCAATGGTTTGAATGAACTGATGGTCATGCGATGTAAACAGCATGGTGCCGTCAAAATCAATCATACCGTTATTCAGTGCCGTAATGGATTCGAGATCCAAGTGGTTCGTTGGCTCATCCAGAATCAGAGCATTGGCGCCCGTTTGCATCATTTTTGCCAGCATACAGCGGACTTTCTCGCCCCCGGAGAGTACACTTGCTTTCTTCAGGGATTCCTCGCCTGAGAACAGCATACGACCCAAGAATCCACGCAGGTACGTTTCATCCTGATCCTTGGAATATTGACGCAGCCAATCTACGAGACTCATATCTACTCCGTCAAAATACTTGGAGTTGTCTTTCGGGAAATAAGCCTGGGTAGTCGTAATCCCCCAAGTGTATTCGCCACTATCCGCTTCTGTTTCACCCATAAGGATATCAAACAACAACGATTTGGCATTACCATTCGGGCCAACAAAGGCGATTTTATCCCCTTTATTCACGACAAAGCTGAGATCATTCAGCATGTTCACACCATCAATCGTTTTGCTGATACGGTCAACGGTCAACAATTGTTTACCCGCTTCACGCTCCGGCTTGAAGTTGATGAACGGGTATTTCCGGTTCGATGGACGAAGGTCATCCAACGTGATTTTGTCGAGCTGTTTCTTCCGTGAAGTCGCTTGCTTCGATTTGGAAGCATTCGCAGAGAAACGTTGAATAAAGGCTTGCAGCTCTTTAATCTTCTCTTCTTTTTTCTTGTTGGCATCACGCTGCAAAGCAAGAGCCAATTGACTGGATTCATACCAGAAATCGTAGTTACCTACGTACAGTTGAATTTTACCAAAGTCGATATCGGCAATGTGTGTACATACTTTGTTCAGGAAGTGACGGTCATGGGATACCACAATAACAGTACCTTCATAATCCATGAGGAAGTTCTCCAGCCATTGAATGGATTCGAGATCCAAGTGGTTGGTAGGCTCATCGAGCAGCAGGTTGTTTGGACGACCAAACAATGCTTGTGCCAGCAGGACACGAACTTTTTCGTTACCGCTCAGATCAACCATTTTCTTCTCATGCATGTCACGTTCGATACCCAGACCGATCAGGAGTGCCGCTGCATCCGGCTCAGCATCCCAGCCGTTCAACTCAGCAAACTCACCTTCAAGCTCACCTGCGCGCAATCCATCTTCTTCTGTAAAGTCCGCTTTGGCATACAATGCGTCCTTCTCCTTCATGATGGAATAGAGACGGCTGTGGCCCATAATTACCGTTTCGAGCACTGGAAACTCATCATATTCAAAGTGGTTTTGCTTCAAAACGGCCATGCGTTCGCCCGGGGTGATGTGCACCTCTCCCGAGTTCGATTCAATTTCACCGGACAAAATTTTCAAGAATGTTGATTTGCCGGCTCCGTTGGCGCCGATCAAACCGTAACAGTTGCCTGGCGTGAACTTGATATTCACATCTTCAAAAAGTGCACGTTTTCCGTAGCGGAGCGTGATGCCGCTTGTACTAATCATTAAGCATACCATCCTTTATTTAATATTCTGCATACTGCATGAATAGCAACTAATTCAATCATGGATTCAATATCCCGTAGCCTATTCTGGCACCATATTATAACACAAAAAAGCGGCAAATTCGAAAATTGGCCGCTTTTTAATCGCTAAAGATTTGGTAAATGTACCGTTCATGCGGGTATACCCTTACATTAGCATATCTAGCTCACTTTTGTTAGTCTTGTTTACTTTCTTCGTGCCGGATGCGGAGTGTCTCGCCATGCCCCAGCACCCGAATGCGCTCTGGGTTGATTCCTAGTCGTTCTCGTTCCGCTTCCATTCGATCGATTGCTTCCTTGGGTGTATCATCCGCCAGCTTAAACGTTCCATAATGCATGGGGACCATAAGCTGGGAGCCTGTTTCTACAAAGCCCTGCAGCGCTTCTTCCGGCGTCACATGCTGGGATGTCATGAACCATTCTGGTTCGTATGCGCCGATTGGCATCAGGGTGATACCGATGTCGAAGCGTTCACCAATGGTTTTGAATCCCTGAAAGTATCCTGTATCCCCCACAAAATAAATAACAGGCGGGCCGCCGGGAGGATTAGCAGCTGATGCTGATGCTTCTGATGGATCATCCGTTCCAACTGCTCGGGAATTTTCATGAGCACGGTCTTGGCTCATCGCAGCAGTCTCTTCAGACGGGACAACTGCGGGATGATTCTGTTCCAATACATAACCGCCCCAATGGGACGTGTTGGTATCAAATAAGGTTCGGCGCGTCCAGTGCTGCGCAGGTACAAAGGTTATTTTGACTCCGCCAAGCGTAATATGTTCCCACCATTTCATCTCATGACACCGATGGAATCCTTTGCGCACCATTTTACGCTTCAGTCCATCAGGAACGATGAGCAGCGTCTTGGCCGTGACCAATTTCCGCAGCGATGCGAGATGCAAATGATCATAGTGGGAATGTGAGATCAAAATAATATCCAGTGGCGGAATATCGTGAATCGGAATGCCAGGAGCACCGAGTCTGCGCTGAAATCCCATTTTTTCGGCCCAGACTGGGTCTGTCACGATGTTTAGTCCATGATATTGAATAAAAAATGTGGAATGTCCAATCCAGGTAATCGTGGTTTCAGCCTGGTTGGCATGCAGATAATCCAGTTCAGGTGGGTGCTTGGGCACGGTGTAGGAATAATCCTTAACTTTGCTGCGCCGCTGCTCCCTCCATTGCTTGAATTCCTTCAGCGTTTTGTCCGTACTTACATTATCAATGTTGTTATAACGGATTTTTGGCATGAAAGGGCCCTCCTCCCCTCCTCTGTATCTTAACAAAAGATTACCCCGAATTGGAAAGTACGTACCAACGGATCAATCCCTTGGATTTTTGTATTTCGCCAAATAGATGAACAAAAACGCAATTGCAGCCACAATGATCAGTGGTGGGGCGTACATAATCGTAAAGGTCTCAAAAAAACTCAACCCCGTTATACCGGGAATCCCCGTCACTCCCGCGTCAGAGCTGAGAAGCAACCTAGGAAGCATCATGAACAGCATGTTGGGAAGCATGAACGGACTCATCCTTTCTTTTTACCAGCATTACCGCGCACATAATTGGCATCAAACAGAAACAGCTTCATAATGAGCACGAGTGAAGGAATGAGCACCAGCAGTCCAAGGCTGAACGCCGTAATAAGCGCAATACCCATCGTCTTGTTCGTAAAGCTGTCGTAAATATTAATGTACGGATACAGAATGTATGGAAGATGTGAGCGCCCATAGCCGTACCAGGCAAAGGCAAACTGCAGCATGACGGCGATAAAGCACCAGCCCAGATATTTACGTTTCCATACCAGCGAGACGGCGATCACAAAACAGATAAAAGATGCGATGAACATCCAAGAGATATTCAACATCTGCTCAAAGTGTGCGGGATTCTGTTTGTTAATCTGCAAAAATGCCAGAAAGCTGGCAAAGATCGTAGGCAGACTCCATAGGAGCGCATATTCCCGCAGGACTTCAAACGCAGTCTCATCCTCCGCCCGCTTGGCGTAGTAGGAAAGAAACATCGCAGAGATATACAGCACGCTTACCAAAGCAAGCAATACAACAGACCAGGTATACGGATTCGTCAGAAACTCACGCCAGCGAAAAAATACCTGATCACCCACCTGCTCAATAATTCCACCTTCAGAAATCGCCAAAATAGTGGAAAATACCGCCGGAATCAGCAATCCCGTTGCTCCGTACAATGCCATGTAGATCCGGCTGTTCTGCCCATGGTTCCCGTAGGTATTATAGGCGTAGTACACGCCCCGGATGGCAAGCAGCACAATCGCCAATGAACCTGGAACAAGCAGCGCTGTCCCGTAATAAAAGGCGCTATCCGGATAAAATCCGACCAGACCGACAACAAAAAAGATCAGAAACACATTCGTCACTTCCCACACGGGAGAGAGATAGCGCTGAATAATGTTATGAATTTTGTTCTCGTGTCCGCTTAATATGCTGTAAAAGCTGAAAAATCCGGCTCCAAAATCAATTGAAGCCACGATCAGATATCCAAACAGAAACGTCCACAAGATCGCGATGCCTGCAATTTCAAAACTCAATGCACGATCCCTCCTTCCAGGCCGAGAGACTCCAGTTCCTTCTCTGCTTCCTTGTTACGGAACAGCTTGCTGAGTACCCGAATTGCGGAGAAGCAAAGGATCAGGTACAGCAGAATAAACAGAATCAGCATCAACCCCACGGAGGTTGACGTTGTTGCGGCTTCCGACACCTTCATGTAACCGCGCAATATCCAGGGCTGCCTGCCGACCTCGGCAAACATCCAGCCCAGTTCAATGGCAATCATGGCCAGCGGCCCAAGCAGGACGATGCCGAGCAGCAGCCATTTGGGATAAGGCTTGCGCCCCGGCAGCCAGCGACGGATTACATAGAGCACCGGGATCAGCAGAATGATCACGCCGGTCGTCACTTTCAGGTCAAACATATAGTGAATGGACAACGGCGGCCTGAGATCGGCCGGGAATTCTTCCAGCCCTTTCACTTCCGTGTCGGGTCTGTTTCCCGCCAATATGCTGAGTGCATAGGGAATCTCAATGGCGTATTTCACTTCATTGTTCTCGTCAAGAATGCCCCCGTAGACCAGCGGCGCCTTCGTCATTGTTTTGAAATGCCACTCCGCGGCGGCCAGCTTCTCCGGTTGGTATTTCGCCAGAAATTTACCGGAAGAATCTCCGATCATGACCGTGCTGACCGCAAATACGAGCGCACATACCGTTGTGAGTTTAAGTGCTTTTTTATAATAGACATGGTTCCGACCCCGCAGCAGACTGAACGCGGCGATACCTGCGAGAACCCCCGCACTTAAGGTATACGAAGAGGCAAGCACATGAGATACCTTCGTTGGGGTAGCCGGATTCAGCATCGCGGCAATCGGATGGATATCCTTCATGATGCCATTAATCAGGGTAAACCCCTGAGGCTGGTTCATAAAAGAATTTACCGTTGTGATGAATATCGCAGAGGCGGAGGAACCCAACGCCACCGGAATAAGCAGCAGCATATGCGTATATTTCTTTTTGAAACGGTCCCATGTGTAAAGGTAAATGCCCAGAAAGATCGCCTCCACAAAAAAGGCGAACGTCTCCATAAACAGTGGCAAGGCAATCGCCTGCCCCGCTACTCGCATAAACATCGGCCACAGCAGGCTGAGCTGCAAACCGATGGAGGTGCCTGTAACCACACCCACGGCAACGGTAATGACAAAACCACGCGCCCATCTGCGCGCCAGCAAGGTGTAATGGATATCATTGGTGCGCAATCCGCGCCATTCAGCCAAGGCAATCATGAGTGGAACACCTACACCGATGGAGGCAAAAATGATGTGCACAAACAGGGTAAGACCGGTAAGCATCCGGCTGAGCAGAACAGGGTCCAGGGATGACATGGGGGTTACACTCCTCTTTCACATAATCATTATGTACGACTTCATACCGTCTGGATGACGATATGCCTCAATAACTCATGATCCGGATAATACTTTTGACAACGGCATATAGCACAATCACAGCTGCGACCAAGCAGACGATAATAAGGGTTTTCTCTTGTTTACGGAACATAGACCTGCCGTCCTCCTTTTGCATGGAATGCAAATTATTGGCTCTATAGACAGTTTGCAAAAGAAGTTGTTTTTTTATCCGGGAAATTTTGAAAAACAAAAAAGCCCTTATCGATTTCAGGATGAAGGCATCCTTTCCGATAAAGACTTTCTCTTGCCTTACACGAGTTCGTCTTGCTTGGGCAATCGAACCTTGAACGTACTTCCTTTGAGCGGCGCGGATATAAAGGTTAGCGTACCCTGGTGATCCTCTACAAATTTGCGCGAAATGTAAAGCCCCAGTCCCGTCCCGCCAATCTGGCGATGATCCGAATTGTCCACACGATAAAACTTCGTAAACAGTAGGTCCTGCACGTTCTCTGGAATACCTATGCCATAATCACGTACATCGATGCATAACCATTCTTTTTCTTCCCACAGCGTAATATCAATTCGGTCTGCTCCAGGCGAGTACTTGACCGCGTTACCAATCAAATTATGGAGCACCTGAACCATACGGTTCTGGTCGGCATAAGCAAAAAAATCTCCATTAAATGCATGCACATAGATGCGCTGAATGGATTGCATATTCCATTGCTCAGCAACACCCTCAACCAGTTCAAGCAAAGGTACATAGGTCTTGTGGTAGGTCATGCCTTCATTGTCCAAACGTTGAATATCAAGTACATCATCCAGCAGACTACTCAGCCGCGAACCTTCCGAGGATATGGTTTCCATGAACTCCTGACGCTGTGAAGCAGGAAGATCGTACATCATCATTAGTTCCACATAGCCCATAATGGTCGCTACAGGGGTACGAAGCTCATGCGAGACCACACTGATCAGTTCGTTTTTCATCCGGTTCAGACGTTCTTCCTCCGTACGATCGCGGAACACCAGCAGAAATCCATGGTTTTTACCGGGAACATCCACTTGCTTCATGTATAGGGAAAATACACTTTTTTCCACATCATTGAATATAAATTCAGTTTCAACAAAAGCCTGTTCTCCATCCAGAAATGCACGCGTCTGCTCCATCAAATTGAAATCGGGGGTTAACACCATGGTGTCAATCGCATTGGCTAGATCCTCAATGGACCTGCCTGAAAAATCTCCGAGGCCAAACATTTCTTCAATTCTTCTGTTCACTATCGTGATGGTGCCAGACCGATCAGACATGACCAGACCTTCCCGCACGGATTCAATGAAATGCTCGCTAATGTCCCGCTGCTCCTGAATGGCAACTTTTTCGTGAAACAGTTCAGCATTCAGTTTCTCCAAGGCCAGCGCATGACGTACACGTTCTTCCTCAGCTCTTGTCCGCTCGGTAATATCCTTGATAAACAAGTTATACAGCGTTTCGTTATTGCCCAACTGAATTTCTACAATTTTGTACTCAATCGGAAAAACTGAACCATCCCGGCGGATGCCTGAAATCTCTTCCACAATGACATGCCGTTTACCCAAAATAAACTCAAATCTTTCCAGCATTTTTTTGATTTCCATATAGCTCGCTCCCTGGAATAGGGATATGGCTTCCTTCTCGAATATCACTTCTTCCCGTTTCAGTCCAAACATTCTTTCAGCTTCGGGATTAAACTCGATAATCAGCCCGTTCGAATCCACAGCAATAATGGCATCGATGGATGAATCAATAATCGCTCGTTTGATCTCCTCACTATTCTTCAGCTCTTTCGTTCGTTCTCTGACTCTATCCTCCAGGGTGTGCTTGTCCTGGCGAATCTGTTCGAATTGTTCAAGGAGCACATCGGCCATTTTGCGCAGATTGCCAATCAAAATCTGTACTTCTGTTACATGACTGGTCGGCCACTCCATTTTGCCATTACGAAATAACAGCCTTGGCAGAGACCCAGTCATGCGTGTAAGGCGCTTCAATGGACTTACCACTTTTCGACTGAGCGGTGCGGCTACAATCATGGAAACCACGAAAATGATAAACAACGATTGAAGTGTGGTCAGATAAATCGACTCGATCCGTGTATAATAATGGGCTGAACTGGTCTCAACGAATACTCGGTATGCTGTACTTGTAGTCATATCTGCTTCGTACATGAACGAAGCCTCTTTCCAGTGAGTAAGCACATCACTGTAATAAGCATCACCAGAGCGAAATAAAATGCTATTCTCCCCTGGATTCAGAAAACGATATTTATTGAAATCCAGATGTTCTCCTACCCGAAGTGTATCCAGCCCTGAAGCAATGACCCTATCATTGGAATCCAGAATAATGACGTTTACGTCCAGCAGATGATGATACCGCTCCATGGTCTGCTGCATGTTCTCATTGGTTAAATATTGTTCATTCAAATCCTTGATAACTGCATTGGCAGCATGTTTCAGATTCAGCATGATGGTATCATTTATTTGCCCCAATTGTCTGCGACTATCCGCGGACAACAGGATAAGGGAAACAACGACTACAAAGGCTACAACGTATTTAAAAGCAATTCTCGTGAGCGGAATGGTTCCTGTTCGTTTCGACTTCAGTTCACCATTTATAATCCAGAAGTCCACCACTATGCCTGCAATCAGCGCGTTAACCATGCTGATTACAGCAACATGCATATAGCCATACTTTAATTCGTCAAGACTGATGCCCATGATGAAATATCCGTAAAAAATCACTGGCAGTAACATCACAACCCAAAATACGGCGTTGGCTTTTATGATGCTTCCATTTTTCGAGCGTATCTGCCACACCAGCATCCAGATCAATTCGATGAAATGAGCTCCGATCATAAACAGGCTGTTAGGGACCAATTCTGTGCATAACACACCCAAAGAGCTGATCCCTATATAGGTAATGAATCCGTAAATAGCCCCATGTAAGCGCAGGGCAATAAAAGCTGCTGCTATGCCGAACATTAGCTGTACACCATAAAATAAAGTTAAGGGAAATATCGTTCCCAGCGTCCCAAGGCTAATAAGTATGGCAGTGCCCAGCCACGGAATACGGAGTTTGATTATCACCCAATCTAACACCTTGCTAGCCTTTATGTAGTCCATAGGCAGTTGCCCTCATGACTGATTTCTATGTTTGCATTCAACAACAACGTTGGTTCCTCCCGTAAAATAAAGCTCGTAAAATCGACTTTTTTACCTTTCATCGGTCTGATACATTATACTGTAATTACCTCTCCATGTAGCTTTGGGAAATTTTGAATGATCGGCAAATAGGCTACATTCATGGTGAAATACTGAGGTTTGGCTCGAACTCTATCAAATTCTCTACATATGCATCCTATATTCTGGAATAGAAACATTAAAAAATTTGCAGTATTCCCACACAAAATTACGACAATTTTCTAGAAATTTCTTAACAAATTCATTTCATCAGGAGTGTGACCTCAATGTCTATTAAAGTACTTCTTATAGAAGATGAGAAAAATCTGGCCGACATGATTGCTTTCTTTCTTGAGGAGGAGGGTTACATAACTGAACGGGTTCATCATGCACGCGAAGCACTTCAACTTTTTCCACGATTCCAGCCTGATATTGTAGTAACTGACTTGATGCTGCCTGAAACGGACGGCAATGATCTGGTTGATGCGTTTCGTCAGCACTCCACTGTACCCATACTCATGATCTCCGCAAGCACCATGCTGAATGATCGGCTCCGAGCATTGCATAATGGTGCGGATGATTTTCTATGTAAGCCCTTTAGTCTGAAAGAGCTGGATGCCCGCATGAAGGCTTTACTCCGCAGATCGGCAATCGCCTACCCGAACAAACCGGTAAAAGAGGACAAGCCTGCTGAAGTCGCTGGACATGTCAGTGTAAATGAGTACAGACGAACCTTGTTTGTGGATGGTCATGAAATCGAGGTTACGCATATCGAGTTTGAGATTATGAAGGAATTGTACCGGAATCCCGGCAAGGTATTTACCCGCAATGAACTTATGGATCGAATTAAGGGCTCAGAGCGGGCATATCTCGACCGTACAATCGATGTGCACATCTCCAGCCTGCGTAAAAAAATTGAGCCCGACCCCAAAAATCCACGATACATCAAGACGGTTTGGGGAACGGGATATAAATACGTCATTTAGTACACGTCGAAATTACATAACGGCTCAGGTCCTCTCTCTGTCATCGTCTCATCGACTGGGGTGAGGGCAGGGCTGTTTTTGTTTTGTAAGCAAAAGAATGCAGCCACTGCTGGATTTCCATGATCAGCCTTTCCGGTTCTTTCTCTTGCCAGAGAATTAACTTCATCAGGCCAGTACCCGAGATAAGCTGCAAATGGCGCTTGCGAATCAGGGATTGAAAATCTGTAATCACCAGTAAAGGAATCTGAGGCACAAATGCTCGAATGGCATTCGCTGCTGAAACGGCTTGCCCGGCGTCCTCATAATCCACAATACAATAACGTGCTATCCCCCATTTCGACCCGACCATGCTTTCCTCATTCTTTTCGGTGTTAACTGCTGACTCCCTCTTCTCGTCTGGTATCCATTCATTCAACAATGCAATAATATGATCATAATCAATACCACGACTTCCGTCCGAAAGTACGGTAATGGGTTCCATAGCGATTACCTCCAGTTCATTCTCTTGTCTTATTGTGCCAATCTTCATTTAAAAATGTTCGTGTTCGCACATAAAAGAAGTGTTAACTATCTTCGTACATCTTCACAAACGCTGTAAGGTTCATTACCCATTTCGCAGTTTGCAGCAATTCATGTAAAATAGGGATATGCCCGTGCCTATTGCGGGAACTTTAAGTATGAATCCGGTACAGGAGGTTATGAACCGATGAATATTGTTTCCATTGAACCAACACCCAGTCCCAATACAATGATGCTGCATCTGGATGAACGTCTGGAGGACGGGGTTCGCAGAACATATACACTGGATAACGAACGGTCTGCTCCGGCGTTTATTCGCCAGATGCTACATATTCCCGGAGTAAAAAGTGTATTCCATACGACTGACTTCGTAGCGCTCGACCGCAAGGGAAATGCGGACTGGTCCGTCATTCTTGGCGAAGTTCAAAGTCGTCTGGGGCAGCAGGGAATTGATCTGGATTGGATTGAATCTGAAGATGCCTCTGGTGAACACTTCGGTGAAGCACAGGTGTTCGTTCAATTCTTCAGAGGCGTGCCGATGCAAATTCGGGTCAAAGCCGGCGCGAAGGAAGAGCGGATCTCGCTCTCGGATCGGTTCGTCAAAGCGGTTACTGAAGTCGCCAGTGCAACGCTGATCAAGGAACGGAAACTGAGTGATTATGGCGTTCGCTACGGGGAATTGCCTGAAATTGCAAGAGAAGTTGAACAGGAGCTGGAAGCAGCATATCCGCCAGAACGTCTGGAACGAGTGATCCAACAAGCCATTGAACACGGCACCAATGCGGAAGAGTTCGTGGAACGTCGCCGCCAGCTGGATGGGGCCGAGCTTGAAGAGGCTCTAAATAGTGAGGACTGGAATGTACGTTATGCAGCATTTGATGGTATGGAGCCTACAGCAGAACGACTGCCACTTGTAGCCCATGCACTCCATGACAGTAAAATGCAGATACGTCGACTGGCTGTCGTATATCTCGGTGACATCCGTACACCGGAAGCGATGGAACTGCTGTACGAAGCTTTACAGGATAGTTCGCCTGCTGTACGCCGGACTGCCGGAGATACCCTCTCCGACATCGGTGATCCCGCAGCAACGGTAGCCATGACAGCTACGTTAACTGATAAAAGCAAGCTTGTACGCTGGCGTGCAGCCCGCTTCCTGTACGAAGTGGGGACCGAGGAAGCAGAGCAAGCACTGCGGAAGGCAGCAGATGACCCTGAGTTTGAAGTTAGCCTGCAAGCCAAAATGGCACTGGAACGGATCGAATCCGGGGAACAGGCAGCAGGAACGGTATGGCAGCAGATGGCCGGGCGTAACAAAACGTCGGAATAGTCCTTTGGATTCATATCCAACAATTGTTATTGCACTGGAATACCATGGGGGTTATACTAATTGTCTGTTTACCAAACAGAACATGGAGCGTTACGTTCTGTGATTTATAACTTCATAGACAATAGATACACCTCATCCATGATGATGAGGTAGAGGTCGCGGGTGCGATCAGTACGCTGAAGGAGGCGCTAAGGAGCCGCTTATGAATTCAGCCGAAAGGTGCACCCGCCGAAGCCCGCAGGACGTTCCTTACGTTGTCCAGCGCGGCTGGGGCTGTTGCCGAAAGGTGCAGAACTGTCACAGATGAATGATACCTTTCTCGGAGGGTATGATTTCTTCTGTGTTGAGCTATCTTAAACATTCGGGACGAGGTGCGGACAATTGATATAAAGACCGCAGGCTAATGCCTGCGGTCTTTTGTGTTATTTGCCATTGTTCTGAACCCATTAGTACGCTGAAAGAAGGAGTGTTTCCATGCAAGATCGCAACAACCAAACCACAACAGGGCCCACCCTGAAAAAAGGACTACGCGCACGGCATATGACCATGATTGCACTCGGTGGCTCCATTGGTACAGGGCTGTTCCTCGCAAGTGGAACCGCCATATCCAATGCAGGTCCCGGCGGTGCACTGATTGCTTACGCTGCCGTCGGCATCATGGTTTTCTTTCTAATGACCAGTCTCGGAGAACTGGCTACCTTCATGCCTGACTCCGGTTCATTCAATACGTATGCGGCCCGCTTCGTCGATCCGGCCCTTGGGTTCGCCATGGGCTGGAACTTCTGGTACAACTGGGCAGTCACCATTGCGGCAGAACTCGCTGCGGCAACCGTACTCATCAAATACTGGTTCCCTGACAGTTCATCCATGCTGTGGAGTCTGTTGTTTCTCGTATTAATCTTTGCCCTGAATGTGTTATCCGTCAAAGGATATGGAGAGTCGGAATACTGGTTCGCCATTATCAAAGTCGCTACCGTCATCATCTTCCTTACCGTTGGTGTGCTCATGATCTTCGGCATTATTGGGGGAGAAGCGGTTGGATTCAGCAATTTCACAGTAGGTGACGCACCATTCCATGGCGGATTCTTCGCGGTTCTCGGTGTATTTATGGCCGCCGGGTTCTCTTTCCAGGGAACAGAGCTCATTGGCGTCGCAGCCGGTGAAAGCGAAAATCCGCGTAAAAATGTCCCTCGTGCTATTCGGCAAGTGTTCTGGCGCATTTTGATCTTCTACATTCTGGCGATTACTGTCATCAGTCTAATCATTCCTTACACACATCCGGATCTGCTCAAAGGTGATCTGAACAACATCGGAGTCAGTCCGTTTACCCTTGTCTTTGAAAAAGCAGGTCTGGCGATTGCCGCTTCTGTCATGAATGCCGTTATTCTGACCTCTGTACTGTCAGCCGGGAATTCGGGCATGTATGCTTCAAGTCGTGTCCTGTATGCTCTTGCTCGAGATGGCAAAGCACCTCGCTTCCTCGGTCGGTTGAACAAAAAGGGCATTCCAATGAATGCCCTGCTCTTGACCACAGCGGTGGGTATGCTTGCTTTTCTAGCCTCCCTTTTCGGTGATGGCATTGTATACACCTGGCTGCTTAATGCATCCGGTATGTGTGGCTTTATCACCTGGCTTGGCATTGCCATCAGCCATTATCGCTTCCGCCGTGCTTATGTGGCTCAAGGACGGGATTTGAACAATCTGCCCTACCGTGCACGCTGGTTCCCATTTGGGCCGATCTTTGCTTTTGTATTATGTATCATCGTCATTGTTGGACAGAACTATCAGGCGTTCACGGGCGATCAGATCGATTGGAGCGGAGCCCTCGTCGCATACTTGAGCGTTCCATTGTTCTTGGTATTATGGCTGGGTTATAAATTTGTTAAGAAAACAAAAGTCGTACCGCTACAGGAATGCGATTTTACTCCATCATCAGAATGATTATACCCCAATAATGATATTGATCAGCATTGGGTTACTCCATTTAAATAAACAGGCAGCCTTCCTTCTTTCTACGAAAGAAAGGGCTGCCTGTTTGATTTGTCCAGGTTTTGTATATGTCCCTATGTTTACAATAGAACAGTTAATCTATTTTTAGACAAAAGGGGTACACGTACAATGAAATTCTTTTTTTCCATGCTTGTTGTTCTGGGGATCTTACTTCTTTTCTTGCCTTTTCTGCAGGAAAAGTTTTTTGACTGGCAGCAAGCCGAAGTTATGGATGAGCTGAAACAGCTACAACTCGACCTAACTAAAATCAATGATTCTTTTGAACAAGCCAGACAGGATCCTGCCTCAATCGATGATGAAACCGAAGACAAAGAACAGGAAAGTTATCCCCATGCACTGGGGGTTATTACAATTGATGAGATTGATGTGCAGCTGCCCATTCTGGAAGATGCAACCGAAAGCAATATGAAGGTTGCAGCAACGCATCTTGTGGAGACGGCCCGCATCGGGACTGAAGGAAATGCAGCGATAGCCGCCCATCGTGCTCACAAAAAAGGACGCCTGTTCAACCGAATGGGAGAATTGGAGATTGGTGATTGGATTAAAGTCACTCTGGCAGATCAGACTCATATCCAATACAAAGTGGATCAGATATCCGTTGTGGAGCCTACGGACTTGTCCGTACTTGAGGACCCGCATCTGGGACAGGTGCTCACCTTGATTACCTGTGATCCATTAGTAAATCCAACACATCGGCTGATTATAAGAGCCGTCCAAGTGACTTCAGAGGTTGCTCAGCGTGACCTGCCTTAAACATGAACATGTTGTAAAAAAACCAAAAACACCCCTGGCATGCGCGCGGTGATTCTGAATCTCCGAAGCGCTTATGCTGGGGGTATTTTGTTGTAGCTGTTAAGAAATATCCGAGGTTACATGTTCCCGTCTACGGATTCATCTGTTGTCTTCGACGGAGATACAAGTATCCCATACTGCCGAAAATAATCATAAGAGTCCCTACAAGAGTGTATCCCCATGTGCTCTCTTCTCCTGTTTTAGGCAGCATGCCTAGGAAAGAACCGTCCTTCCCTTCCTCTGCTCCTGCAACATTCGTATCTTCAGGGGATGAAGTATGATCCGCTCCTGGGCTGGCAGCATCGCCAGCATTGCCAACAGCTGAAGGCTCCTCTTCCTCAACAACAGTCGAATCTCCTGGTTTGGAAGGGGACTCTCCCCTATCCGGATCCGTCCCCTGGTCGGTTCCATCCTCTGGTTCTGAAGTTTCAGGCGTTACCACCGTGCCTGGAACCGTTGTGTCCGGAGTTGATGGATCTGGCGTTGATGTCCCAGGATTCGGTGTTCCTGTACTTGGCGTCCCCGGATTATAAGGCTCACTTGGCCCGCCCGGTACCGGAATGGCGATATTCGTCTTTTCCACCACTACAGTTTCCGTCTGTTTATTTGTAATCTCAAATTCAACTGGCGTTTGGTCCAATCTATACCCTGTTGGTGCTTTTATTTCAACCAGCTGATACTTATTGGGTTCCAAGTCTCGCAGAACAATCTCACCATTGGAATTGGTGGTCAGTTTGGCTTCATCAATGCCTGTAACCACTTTGAATTCCCAAACACCGTTGGCATCCATCAGAGCACTTTGAGCACGTAATTCAAAAACCGCTCCTTGCAGATGTTGCGATTTGCCTGAATTATATTTAATCAATTGAACAGAACGGTCATTTTCTTTATTTTCAATCGTAAATAAAGTTACTGGTTTGGTAATCGGTACAGCCGTTTCAGGTTGTTCAATAACGAAACCTTCTGCCTTGGTCTCTACCAATGTATAGGGGCCATACGGCAAGCTGTCAAACTCAATCACTCCGTTAAGATCCGTCACTTTTTTGGCAATCACATCCGCTTTACTGTCACGCAGTTCAAATTCAATTCCGCTTAATACGGACTGATCCTTGGCATTCACTTTTGTAACGACCAGCTTGCCACCGGAGCCCTGCACATTCGTATGAGATAGGGTGAGTATCTGGGTTTGATTCGCTGCAATTGTAAACGGAACTGGTGTTGCATCCAATTGATAGTACGCAGGCGCTTCCGTTTCTATCAATTCATAGTCCCCTGGTTCGAGATTTCCTTTGGCGATCCTTCCATCATCACCTGTAGTTAACTCCGCAATTTTATCTCGGGACAGACCATTCTTCAAATACAATTCAAATGTTGCACCTTTCAAAGTCTTCGATGAATCCACAGAATCCACTTTCGTTAATTCGAAGCCCTGTCGAATTTTTTCATTTTTAATTTCAAAGGGTTGATCCGGGTCTTTGAAATCAATGGTTTTCCCTGTGGAAGCTCCATACTCTGGATCAATCAAATAGCCATTCGGTGCAGATACTTCCTTTAATTTGTATGGCAGACCATTGGTTTGATCGTTAAATCTGTATTTTCTGGAGGTCTCGACCTCTCCATTGACATCTGTTGGTTTCAACGTTTCCAGAAGCGTCGTTCCGGACGCATTATAGATGGCGAATATCGCTCCCTCAAGCGGAAGACCTGTATCATCTACTTTATAGATCTTCATTTTACCGACACCTGTAGATGCTCCACCGCCTGCTCCAGCCATGGAAACTCGAATACCTGTCTGGTGATCTGACCCCGTTACCGAAGAAGACTGGCCTGCGAATTCAACTTTATTTCCTATTCTCTCCCCGCTATCGGCATTAATAAAGGATTGATACTCCAATATAAAAGCAGTCTTCATCTCATTCTTAAAGGTAAATGTAAATGTATTGCCTTCCACAATCAGTTCATACTCATCAGCATCAACCAAACCAGCTTTGGTGGACACATTCCCTGAGTTGTTCGCAGGCAGATCGGTCGCATATAACTTTAACGTATCTGCAAGCAGAATCTGATTATCTGATAACGTATCCGTCAATACAGAACCTGCGGCTATATAAGATTGGCTTGGGTTGATATTTACAGTCCAGGAAGCCTTATCACTTGAACCTAGTTGCTGTCCTGTTTTGTGTACGTAGACGCCACCGTGTTCAGGTATGACCGACACTGACTTTTCAAAACGTACCTCTCCCCCCTCACCATCCGTCAAGACAGCATGATTGGAATACGTACCCTCTACTGCAAAATCCCCATCCAAACTGGTTTTATACACAATCCGATAGGCAGCCTTTCCAATGTTTCCGAGGTTTAATGCAAAACCTTTACCATCCGAGTTCAATTGGAATTGCCCAGGTAACAGTGCAACTTCGTCACCAATGGCAATGACGTTATTCGCTCCCGCTAGTGTAAGCTTATTTACTTTCAAAGAGCCATCTACATAAGATTGATTACCTGTGTACGCATCCTTGAGAATAGCGTTCTGGATATCATATAAATTATAATTCACATCAATCGTCCAGGTAATCGTTTTTTCCTTCGCGCTGTACTCGCCCTTCTTATTGCCGTTCTGTATCGTATAATCTTGCGGTTTGACTACAGCCGATTTGGTAATCGAAGCTTGTGGTACATTCGACTCCTTCCAATTCAAAGTAGCCTGGTTACGATATTCATTGTTAGTTGGCATACCTGCCGTTGGATCAAAGCTGGTCTTATACGTAATCACATGCTCTTTATTGATCATACCGTCAGTCTTCAATCGGATAGAGAACCCTTCTTCAAAGTTTATATCACTTGGATCAGCTACTGGCTCAAGTTCAAACTGATCCTTTTGATCCCCACTAATTTGAAGACTGCCCGGAATGAGCTTCATATGTCTTCCAGCGTAATTGTCCGTAATGACGATATCCGTCATCTCCTTCAAATCACGGTTCAGAACAATCTTCCACTCGATCTCCTTGGTATTAAAATTTTCACTTTGAACACTTTTCGCAAAAATGATTTCCTGAATGTCCTTTTTGCCTTCTTTTTCTGTACCGTCATACATATTGACCGTATTCGTTACCGTAGCATCTGTATAGACGCGATTTATCGTTTTGGTTTGATATTCAATTTCATAAGCCTTGGTGATGTCATTTTTAAATTGTAATTTAAAGCCATCATCAAAGCCTGTGCTCACTCCTGTGAGTGTATACTCATTGGAATTCACTAAAGTAGTACCCGCTGGCTTGCCATCACTGTCGATGTCTACTTGATGTACTTTTATCGAACCATCAACCAACTCATGTTTCGTTGTGTCAAAACGATCTTCAATCCATGCGTTCGCCTGCGTAATCTCTTGTTGATTGTAATTGTATTGCACTTTCCATGTGATCGTCTGGGTCACTGGATTGTATGCACTTTCTTGTCCGGATTTTTTCAAAGGCTCATTAAAACTCACCCTCACGCTACCAATGTCAGTTTCATTATGTTCGCTCTGATCACCTGTAAGAACCACCTTATTTTCATACAAAACGTTCGTAAAAGATGCAGTTGTTGGTGCTTTGATACTCGTTGTATACTTCACGCGGTATGCCTTATCAATAGTCCCCAAAGCGATCGGAAACTGAGGTTCTGTTCTAACTGTACTTCCTTCTTTGACGGATCCGTCTAGTTGAATATGCAATTCGCGAATCTCAATATTCCCCTTAAGTGGACCTGCCGAGAGCGTATCATTCAGAACGGCATTGTTAATGCCCTTCTCTCCCTGATTGAAATCGACAGTCCATTCAATCTCATCCGAGTTAAAATTATTCTTATTTGCGATCCCCGATTTTGTGAGTTTATCTATGGCTGTATTCTGAAAATGCACATTAATGATGCCTTGTCCAACGGAACTAAAGTCTATTGGCTGTTTCAAGCCGCCATCCATCTTGCTCTCATCGAACTTGATCCAAACGTAGAAATTCCCCTCCAGCTTCTCACCTACGATACGGTCATTAAACGTAAACGTGATCTCTCCATCCGGATTAACGACATATTCCCCAACTCCACCATCCAAATTCCCTTTTAGTTGCGATCCAATTTTGAATTTGTCTGGTAAATGAAAAGTAAAAGTGGAACCATCGCTATAAGTATGGGCATCGTTTGGAAGCCCCCATGTGAAGACCACAGCCACCTCATCCTTAACGCTAGGTCGTATATCTTCGATACGCTCCCCTTTTATATTCATATTTCCATTTCCATCGTACTCCGGTATTTGATTATACATTTGAACACTTGTAATTAAATTTTCCTTTATGACTTCCGCAGCAGTATTGGCCAGTACCAGAGTACTCGGATCAACTACAGCTTCTGAATTGAGATCTGATTGTTCTGCAGATTCATTAGACTCGGGAGAATCCATTGACACTCCATTATTACCACTCCCCGCGACAGGCTCAACAGAACCTTCTTCTGATGCTGTATCCATAGTTACAATTGCTGTCATATCATCCTGAGCATGCATGGTTGGTGTAAACATCCATCCTTGCATCATTTGCGTGATCAGCAACAAAGCTATGATCACCATGCTCACTTTTTTGTTCATTTTTTGCAATTCCTCCTCTTGCGTAATGTTGGCATACACCAACAAAAAGAATAGCAAAGAGACATATACAAAAAATAGACAACGCCCTAATCGACGTTCTTCTAACACAAAAAAGAACGCTTCTCAACGAAGCGCCCCTGTCTTAAAACACATTCATCATTCCAACTGCTGTCACATGGTCCAGGTAATCTTCACACGCAGATCGACGGTATCCTGCATGTTGGACACGTAATACGATATCGACTTCATGCCAAGCTGATACAAATCCTGCAAATCCTCTACTAGTCCCGTCTCAGTACCTTTGTATCTGAAAGTCAGCGAGGTTCCGCCATCCTTGAGCACACTCTGAACTTTTGTTTTCAGCGCGGAATGACCACTAATCGCATCGCTTTCGTCGTATAGCGAATATTCCAGCGCATGATACAGCTTCTGATACGCGGTTGCTTTGCTGCCTCCCGCCTTCACCAACGTTTGCAAAGCTTCACGATAGGGGGCAGATGCAGCAGGATACTTGCCTTGAGCTGTCCAGACATGGTCACGTGCCATCTCATTATCACTGAGCAAATAATAACTGTGGCTTACCTTCCCTTTGCGGTCAGGAGTAGGATCATCCCATGTCGTGTCCATATGGTACCACTTGCCGTCCAGCTTGACGAGATTCCAGGCATGTAATTGATCACCAGCCGTTCCTTCCACAATCCGGTTATCTATACCCACCTGCTCCAGCATGCGATAAGCCAGCAAAGAATATCCTTGGCATACGGTGCTGCCGGTAACAAGTCCGTCGTATGCAGTATATTTCTGCAAGGATGTATCGTAGGAAAGGTTAAGCACAATCCAGTCATGAATGGCTTTGACCTTCTCATGATTCGTCATACCCGGCACAATAATTTCTTTCAGCACATTGGTCACCTTGCGGTTCACATAATCGGTCTGTTCTTTGGTTTCCCGATATGCCAGCTTCACATGTACCTCTGCGGATACATTGGAGCCTTTATAGTTAAATGCGTAACTTTTAACGGTATATTGAATATAGGGATCACTGGTCATTGCTTCGTCAATGGAGCTCTGCAACTGTTTCTTGAGGCCTTTCACATTGCCTTTGTATGTAAAAACAAGTTCCTCCGTTCGCTGGGACATCGCGGTAAGCAACGTCTCACGCAGATCCGTATTCGTGGATATGTCCGATGTTCCCGACGCCGCGTACAGCTGATCCAGATCGACCGCATGTGGCAGTGCCACAGCGACGAGACAGCCAGCCAATAGCAGTGTTATCACTCGTTTTCCGTGCTTGCCCATGAAAGGATACCACCTCTCTTTGCAAAGTTCTCATGCCTCATTGTATCACAAAAGGGATTGACGGCAGGCTTCTAGTTTTGTCGAAAAGCATCAAAAGAGACCCTCCGCAGAAGGTCCCTCTGTCTTCAGCAAAATAAACCTAACCTACCCGTTATTCTCATCATATGACGCTTCCGGGTATTTATGCAACAAAACAAACTCTGCTCAATATAAGCGATTGCCGCTTATAAAGGTATCCGTCTTGCCCTGAAGCTTGGCCAGACGTTCCAATACCTGCGCCGCTTCCGCAACCGTCACTTTACGTGCAGGCATGAAGCGACCTTCAATTGAAGGCAGTAATCCCAGCTTGATGCTAAGGGAGACAGCGCCTTTGTTGTTGACTGCACTGGCATCTGCCAGGTTGGGAAGGTCCGATGGCAATGTGTAGAATCCAGCTAATTTCTCATAGCGCAAAATGCGCACGAGCAATACTGCCAACTCTTCACGAGTCATCTCTTCTTCAGGATTTAGCTTCGTTTCAGGGTCGGCACCCGCTAACCATCGCTGATCGATCAATGTCCGCACAGCTTGGTAATAAGGGCTCTCCGGAGTGATGTCAGCATATAGATTGCCACTCCCGTTACCACTGTAGTACATATCCATATTCGGATTAACTGCTCTTGCCAGATAGCTAAACCAGTCTCCCTTGGTGATGACCCGATCCGGGAATACACGTCCCTGTTCATCTGCAAGAATTACGGCATGTTGGGTCATATTCCGAAGTGCAGCCTCCGCTACATGACCGGAAATATCACTAGGTTCAACATTCGCTGCGACACTTCCTGTACCGTATAAAAACTTCCATTCTCCAGTGTTAGCATCAAGTACTTCATAGCTGGCGGTAACCGAATTTTCACTTCGTGTAGGCTGGTAAACCAGGTTTACGCCCGAGGGAACGACCTGACCGCTACTCATGGCATAACCACCGTAGCGTGAATAAGCCAGTATCAACTTAAATGCTTCCAGATATGTCGATTTTGCCTTTTCATAACTGATGGCTGGTTTGGTGTCTCTAGGCAACTGTTCAGGCGTTGCAGCAATCCTTGTATAAAATTCGTTAATGGCCCCATCCTTCAGAACCTGTACCTGTACTGTATCATCCATAACTGCAATTCCGTTCATATAGCGCTGGAACATAAATGTACGTGCACCTTCAAATTCAAGCACGCTGGACAACCGGAATTCTTCCGATGCATTGGGAACCAGTGCAATCACCTTATTGATGGCAAGCTTCTCGGCTTGTGTCCGGGTTACGGACTTAGTCTCATTCTCATCCGCTGGTTTCTCCTGCGCAGCACCCGGCTCCACCCGTTGATACAAGCTGTAACTATAAATCTGTCCAGTAAGCGCATCTACCTGTGCTGAAATATCTCGCATGAACATGTAGGATACATTCGCATTTCGATTGCTCCAGCTCAGGCTCCAGACTTGATTGTTTGGACTCCCATACTCGCCTTTGCTTAACTGACTATGCTCCAACTTGTAGCCTTTTGGAATATCGAAATTCTTTTTAATGATGTTCTCGGCCTGTTGTGCGTTTAACTTCTGGCCTTTCGCCGCGACAAAAGGAGCTATACTTCCTTTTAAAGATTTATTCAGTTGTATAGAATCGTCACCGATAGCTTTTCCAGTCATTGCGTTAATCGGCTCCAGAGTATTGGCCTCCAGCGGAACCATGCTGGAATTCTTCGGCATATAACCAAGATAGTACTGTTGTCCTTTAAGCGAAGATAGACGATCATTCGAGATATAAGCAAGCTGTACATCAAACTGCTCCTCAAATCGTTGTCTGGCCTTCTCTTCCGATGCTGCCGACTTCGATGAAGGATATTCAGCTTCAGTTGTACTTCTTGAATAGCCTGTCACTAGGCCACTTTCATCCACACTTATGTAGATCGTCTCCGCCTCAGACAACAACCCTTCGTGCTTAAGTTGGTAACCGTATCGATACTCCGTTCTGCCGAACAAAGATTGCTGTGCAGTGGATTGATACTGATCTCCAAGAGAAGCATAATCATTTCCTTTCAATCCGGGAATGGCTTTGTACAGTAATGCTTCTGCCTGCTTCTCAGCCTCGTCTTTGGTCAATTTGACTTCAGAATCTGCAGATTGCTTATCCAGTAATTCAGACGGCAAATGTACACTTAACACTTCCCCTGTGCCCGCATGTACCGTTGCGCTGAATCCCATCGTATGGTTTCCTTCGACAATTTGAAAACCAATCTCCCAAGCCTTGTAATCCGGCGGTGGGTAAGAGTTCGGTGAATCAAATCTTGCGGATGAGATCGTCGCCTTTTTTAGCAATGGAAATAATTTCAGTATATTCTCGCTGGCTTGCTTGGAGGAGATTTTGGCTCCTTCAGGCACCTCGTTGTCTGTTACTCCAAGTTGTTGTTCCGTTTCCCCCGCAGCGGATTCTGTTACCCGTTCCGCTGTCGCTGCCGACGCGCTGCCTGCAAACCCTGGTGTCTGTGATGCCAGAAGCAATGTTGCCATGGCCGCTGTAGCCGCTTTGGCTGTGAACATTTTGAATCGTCCATTAAAATTCCAATCAAAACTCAAATCTGGACCTCTCCCTTCAATTTCATACAAGGATGCATGCAAAATAAACCTCGCATGAATATTGCCAGTCTATTCTATGATACCATAAGCTTCCTTTTTAATCGTCATTTTCCCAACAATTTTACAAATGTGAATTTCTGCATATTGTATAGAAAAAGCAAAAAACGCCAACCAGGTTGGCGTCTCAACGATCAGCCAGAGCATTAAGTAGGCTGAATTTTCTCTATATTGACGTTAGGTAAAACAGATTCGTTGGACTCAGCCTGCACCTGTACATGATTTTTCAAAAACGGAATCACCGTATTCCAGAACGCAGGATCTTCTTCTGAACAGCTGTGCCCTCCGCTATTGACCCATAGATGCTCTACGGGCGGATCCGCTTTGGACATAAAATATTCAAGTTCGCTTGGTGGAATAAAGTTATCCCCTTTGGAATGTACCATAAGCATCGGCAGCTGCATACCCTTGCGTCGTTCATTCAGCAGCATCACGGGATCGCGCTGGCGATACGTTTTCAGAGATTCACCAAGCCGCCAGAACCAGATTCGCGGAATCAACTGCGCCAACGGAAACAGAGGCAGGCGTCGCCGTCTCAGCTCCGCACTGACGATAACCTCGAATTGGGATGGCATGGAGTCTGTAATCACCGCGGATACAGGAATGCCCTCCGTCACAGCAAGGATCGTCCCTAGACCGCCCAAGGAGTGTCCAAGCACACCGATCGCCGCAGAATCAATTTCCGGCCGTGACGATGTATATCGCAAGGCTGACAGCAGATCGTCGCGGAACAGGTAGGCTGAAGCCGCTTTAACCGGATCGCTGGCTCCATGGCTTCGAACATCGTACATAAAGAGAGCGTAACCTGCTTCCCAAATGGGACGTGCATAACGGAGGACACGTGATCGGTTGGAGCCCCAACCATGTGCAATAATAACCAACGGCCAAGGCTTCGGGACATGAGCTCCGGCCGGAATGAACCAGCCATGGACTCTCCCGCCTCCGCTCTCGAAGGTTATATCCTCAAATGGCATGGGCGGTGTGAGCGTAATCGGAATCTTTTTGGGGGTCTGGCTATTTACGGCTGCCTTCCATAAACCACCCGCAGTTACCGCGGCAACAGCAATCATCCCGCTAATCATCGTTTTAGCTTTCACTGGTGTCACTCCTCTCCGTTTTTCTGGCTAACTCCATCATACGGCAGCAAGATCAACAGGACGTTAATCCACATCACTTCTTATATTATCTATGGATACAGAATCTCTCCTTACATATATCCCAATGTGTCTGGTCCACTTCCGTTCGGTTGGTTTTCTGGTTCAACCTTCGATTTTCGCTATGTCCACAAATGCACGTGTGCAAGCAGCAATCTGCTCATCATTCCCTGCTGCAAGTGCTTCTCGTGGCAGAAGTGCACTTCCAAGGCCCACTGCTGCGGCACCCGCAGCATAATAATCTGCAATGTTATCCAGAGTGGCTCCTCCTGTTGCAAGCAGCGGAATATGATTCAGTGGAGCCTTGATTTCACGTAGATATGGAATGCCCAGACTGGCCATTGGGAACAGCTTCACCACTTTGGCTCCTGCTTCATATGCAGCAACAATCTCCGTTGGCGTCATCGCCCCGGGCCAGATCTCCACTCCATGTTCTACAGCATATTCAATAACAGACAGATCGACATTCGGAGACACGAGAAATTGGGCACCCGCTGCAACGGCTTCTTTCGCCATCTGCACATTCAGTACCGTACCTGCCCCAATATAAGCCTTACCCTCATGTCGTTCCCGCCAATCTGCAATAATATCGTGGGCACCCGCTGTGTTTAATGTCACTTCCATCAGACGGATTCCCCCATCTGTCATCCCCTGCCCTGCTGCCTGAGCAGATTCTCTGCTAATACCACGAACAATGGCTACCAGTCTCGATTCCAATAATACTTCCGTCAGATTCATGCCAACTTCCCCTTGTTTCATAGATTCGGCAGCCGAAGACAAGTATTCGTTATCACCGCTTTTCCGTTAGTCACTATTGTAAAGCATATCGTCCCCTGGATGTAATCATTTGATCCAATTTCTTGTGAGAGAGAGTACATCAAAGTCTCCGGTTTTACATTGAAAAGAAAACGCAAAAACCTCTCCAAGGAACCGGGTGTAAACCACCCATCCATTCCGTTAGAGAGGTTAAATGTTCTACAAATCCATTAAATCATTTTGAACTAACCTTGAATTTACATGTACACTCTAAGCCTTTTCCAGCACACTATCCTTCTCCAGATCCTTAAAATACTTATCATTGTACAACATGCTGGGATGTGTGGGATGGTACGTCAAAGCAATATCATTATGCTCCTTCGCTTTTAACCGATTGCCCATCCGGTCATAACACACACATAACTGCAGGTGTGGCATCCATGTCCATGCCGCCTCATTTAATACAACCATTGGATCTGTCGGACGAGTAGCCCGGGTCGCCAGTTCATACCAGAATATCGCTTTGCGATAATCTTCACGGTCGGCAAAATATCCACCCAATCGGCAGCAAATCTCTGCCCTCGGCAAATCAAAGGCAAAGGATCTCAGCAATGCCGAAACTTCCTTTTCCGAATGTTCAAGTGCTGCCTCGCAATCCGCTATCTTCTGGCATGCTGCAATCTGATCCTCCACCCATCCCAACCCGGTGTCCAAGAATTTCCCGTAGTAGTTCACTGCATCCTCAAAATGCCCGTGGTCTTTCAGTTCATTGCCAAAATAATATAAGTCACGCGGGGAGAATTCCTCCCCTGCTTGTTCGCGTTTGCGATAAATCTTTAGATTGCGATCCGTGTATTCCTTATCCTTCTTATGCGTGACTGCCACATCACTATGCAGCAGATGACCGGCCACTTCCAGATATTCATGTACTGCACCAATCCAGCGATAATTCCGATCCCGGCGCACCAGTCGGTTCCGCCGCAGACTGTATGCCACCTTACCCTCCGCCGTAAAGGACAGATGATAATCCATTGTGACACTGTCCACAGCAGGGTCCAGGGAACGCTTCAGTTCAATGAGCTTCACCCGGTCGTCCGGTTCAAACACATCATCTGCATCCAGCCATAATATATATTCACTTGTTGCCTGTTCAAAGGCAAAGTTCCTTGCTGCCGCAAAATCATCCACCCATTCAAAATCGATGATGCGTTCCGTATAACGAGCTGCAATCTGGCGTGTCTGGTCCGTGGAACCTGTATCCACAATCACAATCTCGTCAGCGATTCCGTTAACCGAGTCCAAACATCTGGCGAGGGAAGCCTCTTCATTTTTGACAATCATACACAGCGAAATACTGATCGATTCCTCTCCGCGTATAGCTCTGCGATTAAAAGCAGCTACTCCCGGCAATTCCGATAGTCGATAGATGTGATAGGCCGGAAAATGGGTATCCACGTATAATCGGAAGCCCAGTGCTTGAGCACGAATGCAAAAATGACGATCTTCACCCCAGAAAGATACGTTGGGAATCTGGTCATAGGAAACCCCGGCCTCCAGTACGCTCCTGCGAATAAGGGTACACGCGCCAAGTCCCCCCACTTCATAACAACCCGGGGTACGCAATTGCCTCAGAAACGAATCCGTTTGTGTACTCTCGTCCTCCGCTTCCGCCCCTGTAACAGGTTTGCCTCTCTTGCGGAATAGCGCGTACTCGTCCTGCAACCAGACTTGCGGCATTTCCCTTGTGCCCGGCTGCCATCGTGTCCAAAAGATATTGGAGACAATCTCCTTCCCGCCGGATACGAGCTGTTCCAATGTCCGAGGGTGTAGGACGAGATCGGAATCAATCAGAAATACAGCATCGTACTGCTGATCACGGGCATAGGCCAATATACGATTTTTCAAACCTGCTACCCGCCAGATCTGTTCATCCCGCCAATAATGCCCGCCCTCGTCCTTGTTATATATTCCTTTCCCCTGATTGTCATCCGCTTCATTCACATCTGCATCGATAAGGCTCCCTTCATGCTGGAGTACAAACTCACGGAGCATATTGGATGCCGCTTCCTCTTCATTGTCGTTCACAAACAGATAGTCTGTCTTTACCGTCGTTCGCTCAAGCGCATCCAACGACTGGAGAAATTCACGGAGTACCGCGGCTGTCTGTCGAACAGGACTTGCGATAAGAATCTTTACCTTTGGCTCTTCTTTACCTTTTTCTTGTTCCTTCTTCAAATGGATTGTCCTCCTTCCCTTATTCCGACCATTGCAGGAGTCTTGGCTCTGCATCCAAAATGGATTCGTACTGTTCCTTCCAGCCATATCTCGCATCCGGGTCCAATGCCTGGTAACGCTCGTATTTACGAATTCGGTCCTCTGCACGTGCCCAGCCATAATGCTTCACCCGAGGGGAATGGCATCCATAGGCAAAATGCTGAATAGTTAGTGGAAAACGGCCGCAGTGCTGCGGGGTTTCCTTCCATTCATAGCTCCATTCCGGGCGGTATCGGACCAGAAATGGCCGATAATACGCATGAGCCTGCCAATATTCGTCATCCCGGTAATGCGTCTCGCTCCACATATCAAACAACCTGAAATAAATGGCGTCCTCCGTCCCCCCCAACAGTTGATTCCGAACAATGCCAAAATCGGTCGTCAGAATTTCATCCGCGTCCAGGTTCAAAATCCATTCCGGTCCGGTAGCCACCGTGGTCTCCCACTGCTGCTTGCGTAAACTCACCTCATCTGCAAACAGGGAGGCCTGGTTCACAATCAACGTAAGGGGAATACCCTCCAGCATTTCCTGGCATAAAGCAACGGTATGGTCCGTACTGCCGTCGTCAATAATCACCGCACGATCAATCCACGGCCGGTGAGTCTCCAACGCATGTCTGAGATACCTGTGTTCCTCATTGCGGACAATCATGGACAAGGTGACATGCGGCCTCGTGGTTCCTTCACAATCTTCCAAACCCCCACCTCCAGGCTGAATCTGTCACGCGTTATAACTGATGTGATATGGCTGTTTAATTGGGCTGAACCCCTGTTAACCTCAATATCTAATCTATGCGCGTCTGGAAGAGGGTTATGTCTGGCATGGAGACCTTTCATGACGTTTAAGAAACTTGAGCATAGGATATGCCCCTCTTTCACGAGCAACGACAAAAAAGGCACCCGCTTCGGCAGGTGCCTCCCTAATAAACTATTTCATTGGTTTAATATTTAATGACCTATTGAGATGTCGATCTGGAAGAGTTCTGAATAATCAACGATATGCTGCCAGTCGATCATTCAGGCTGCGTGTTTGCCCATATACATCCTGATACAATGCAAACAGTCCATCATATACGGCAACCGTTTCCGGATTTGGGGCATAGGATTTGGCTGGACGAATGAACGCTGCTGCACATTCCTGCAAGGATGGGAACCAGCCACAGCCATAAGCTGCCAGCATCGCCGCACCCATTGCTGGTCCCTGCTCACTTTCCAATTTCACAATAGTTGCATTGAACACATCGGCCTGCATTTGCAGCCAAGCTTCATTTTTGGCGCCTCCACCAATGGAGATCACTTCATTGACCGTTTTGCCAGCATTACGCAAAATATCGATGGACTCACGCAGCGAGAACGTAATGCCCTCCATCACAGCACGTCCAAAGTGCTCCAGCTTATGTCCGGCATCCATGCCGATAAAGCTGCCGCGAATGTTTGCATCTGGATGCGGCGTACGCTCACCAACGATATAAGGCGTGAACAGCAATCCGTTGCTTCCAGCAGGAATCGCATCAATGCCCTGCAAGAGTACATCGAATGATTTGTCCGCAGCAAAAGTATCTTTGAACCAGGAAAGGCTGTATCCTGCCGCAAGGGTTACCCCCATAATATAGAAGGCATCTTTCTCGCCGTGGTTAAAAAAGTGCACTTTGCCTTCGAAATCGAGATCCTTACGCTCTTCATAGGAAAGCACAACCCCGGACGTTCCGATGCTGCACATCGTCTGTCCTTCATTCAGAATGCCTGCGCCAATGGCTCCGCATGCATTGTCCGCACCACCTGCAAATACTTTGGTTGCCGCTGCAAGTCCTGTTTGATCCGCAATCTCAGGCAGCAATGTGCCCACTTCCTCAAATGATTCCACAAGACGTGGACAAAGGGAGATCGGCAGCTCGAATGCTTCCGCGATCTCCGCGCTCCACTGCTTGCCAGCAACGTCCAGCAGCAATGTGCCTGCTGCATCCGAATAATCCATGGCATAATCACCTGTCAGGCGATATCGCACATAGTCCTTCGGCAGCAGGAACAGGGCCGCTTGTTGCAGCAATTCCGGCTCGTTCTCCTGTACCCAAAGGATTTTCGGCAAGGTGAATCCTTCCAGCGCACGGTTACGAGCGATGCTCAGCAGTTTGCCATCCAGTACTTTCTCGATGCGACAGCACTGAGCGGTTGTCCGCGTATCGTTCCACAGAATGGCATTACGCAGCGGTTTGCCCTCGGCATCCACCAGCACCAATCCATGCATCTGCCCGGAGAAGCTCAGTCCTTCGATTTCCGAAGGATGTACACCGGACACTTCCAGCAATTTGCGTAGCGAAACAATCGTCTGCTCTACCCAATCCTCGGGATTTTGTTCACTGTATCCAGCCTTAGGCTGGTACAACGGATAAGCCTCGGATGCTTCAAACGCTACTTTCCCTTCACGGTTAACCAGCACAGTTTTAACTGCGCTTGTTCCCAGATCGACACCAATTACGTAACTCATGGGTTAACTCCTCTCGTTTGTAACAAGATTGTATAAATGAAACCTCGATGCTCATGTGGCCACTCCGTGATCAGAAAACCCTTGGATCGCCGTTACCCCCAGATTTCCTTTATACCCTTTAGCAAGGGAGAAATCCGGGGATAAATGCGAACGCTTCGCTTCCTCGGGTCCTTTCTGCTCACTCCGTTCTGCATGCAACATCTTAGACAAACATTTATATCAAAACAGTAAAAACGTACTCGTTCTTATAGCGGAAAGATTGATCCAATGACCTTGATTTGTCATTGGTTATAAATGAAACCTTGATGCTCATGTGGTCACTCCGCGAACAGAAAACCTTCCGATCGCCGTTATCCCCAGATTTCCTTCATTCCCTTTTCCAAGGGTGAAATCCGGGGATAAATGCGAACGTTGCACTTCTCCAGGTCCTTTCTGTTCTCTTCGTTCTGCATGTGGAATATTTGAAAATCATTTATATCAAAAACTTAAAAACCGTTTAGTTTGTTTAATCAAAAAACCGTCCCCGTCTTCCCATGGGAAAGTCGGGGACGGTCCGAATGTCATGCTTGTTCAGGCGTTCCGTGGTACAAGCTGGTCCCGCACAGTGCAGGCGAAGATCTGTTTCAGCCACACCCGAGTATTCTCAGGTAGGCTGATATCCCTTCATCCTGCATTTTGCTTGACTTCTATTAGTCAGCCAGGATGTATTGGTTGAGTTTCGCTCTCAGCAATTCCTGACGTCCGGATTGGTTTTTGCGTGGGCTTTCGTTGTTCAGCGCGTACTCTGCAAGGGAAGCCAGTGTTGCTTTACCCGCAACCACATCTGCACCAATACCTTCGCTGAAGCTGCTATAGCGTTTTTCGATGAAGTCATCGAACACGCGATCTTCAATCAATTTCGCTGCTACTTTCAGACCTTTAGCGTACGTATCCATGCCTGCGATGTGTGCCAGGAACAGATCGTCTGCTTCGAAGGAACCACGACGTACTTTGGCGTCGAAGTTCACACCACCACGGCCGATACCGCCGTTTTTCAATACTTCATACATCGTCAATGTAGCATCGTACATATCCACCGGGAACTCATCTGTATCCCAACCGATCAGCATATCGCCTTGGTTGGCATCGAGGGAACCGAGCATGCCGTTTGTGCGGGCAACGCGGATCTCGTGATCGAAGGTGTGACCAGCCAGTGTAGCATGGTTAGCTTCCAGGTTCAGTTTGAAATGTTTGTCCAAACCGTATTTTTGCAGGAATGCAATGGAAGTTGCTGCATCATAGTCATATTGGTGCTTGGTTGGCTCTTTCGGTTTAGGCTCGATCAGGAATTGTGCATCAAAGCCAATTTCTTTCGCGTAATCTACTGCCATGTGGAACATGCGGGCAATGTTGTCTTGCTCCAGCTGCATGTCTGTGTTGAGCAATGTGTCATAACCTTCACGACCGCCCCAGAACACATAGTTTTCTGCGCCCAGACGTTTACCCACTTCCAGACCTTTCTTGATTTGCGCTGCAGCATGAGCGTACACGTCTGCGTTGCAAGTGGAAGCTGCACCAAACATAAAGCGCGGGTTGGAGAACATGTTCGCTGTGTTCCAGAGCAGTTTTTTGCCGCTGGATTTCATGTGACCTTCAATCAGGTCTACGATTGTATCGATGTTGCTGTAGAACTCACGCAGGCTGTTGCCTTCCGGTGCGATGTCTACATCGTGGAAACAGAAGAACGGGAGATTCATTTTTTCCAAAAATTCAAATGCCGCTTCCACGCGTACTTTCGCGAGGTCCAGACCGGAGTATTTGTCCCATGAACGAACAGCTGTCTCCGCACCAAACGGGTCACTGCCGCCCGCTGTTAATGTATGCCAGTAAGCCATGCCGAAGCGGAAGTGCTCTTCCATTGATTTCCCAGCGACAACTTCTTCCGGATTATAATGTTTAAAAGCAAATGGATTCGTGGAATCTTTACCTTCAAATGCAATTTTATTAACGGATTCAAAATAGGCCATGTAGAATGCCTCCTCAATAGTTTTAAAAGTAATCGTTTACAACGTTATCCTATCACATCGGTTATACTTTGTCTATTGGTTAAACAAAGTAAAAATAAAAATGTTTTTTGCGCGTTTGTTTACGCTATAATAGTCGAATAGCTTGTTTACGGAAAGCGGGTCTGAACCCTTTTATAGAAGAATAGGAGTGCCTTATGGATATGAAAATTACCGGAGACCAGATGCTGGTCAAAAAAATAAACAAGTCGATCGTTCTGGATACGATTCGGCGTCATGCCCCCCTCTCCCGTGCTCGGGTATCCGAGATTACAGGACTGAATAAAGCCACGGTATCCAATCTGGTTGCCGATCTGATCAATGATGAGCTCTTGCAGGAGATTGGACCTGGGGAATCCAGCGGTGGACGCAAACCTCTGATGCTGCTATTTCGGGGTACAACGGGATATGCCGTAGGTTTGGAGCTCAGCGTGACCCACTTAAAGGGTGTGCTTACCGATCTGGAAGGTCATATTATGACAGAGTACGCCGTTAAGCTGGAACATCATGATGTGTCTTCTGTATTTGAACAGTTGAAGCTTGCAACAGAACATCTGATACATGCGGCCCCTCCCTCCCCTCATGGCGTGATCGGCATGGGTATTGGAGTGCCGGGTATGGTGGACGAAGATGGAACGGTGCTGTTTGCACCCAACCTGGGTTGGGAGAAGGTCCCCCTGCGTGCCATGCTGGAAGAAGCATTCAAACTGCCAGTGACAATCGATAATGAAGCCAATGCAGGTGCGCATGGTGAATTAAATTTTGGCGCAGGTATTGGAGTACGTCATCTGATCTATATCAGCGCAGGCATCGGGATTGGTTCAGGCATTATGGTGGACGGCGAGCTGTACAAAGGAGCCTGGGGATATGCGGGAGAAACAGGCCATATGTCCATTGAAGCAGAGGGCAGACCTTGCTCCTGTGGCAATCGTGGCTGCTGGGAGTTATATGCTTCGGAGAAAGCTTATGAGCACCCCGATCATCAGTTGATTTTGCCAGCACATACTACACGGGAATTAATTGATTATGCACAGCAGGGCAATGAAGATGTATTGAAGTTGTACCAAGAAATCGGCCGTAAACTAGGCGTGGGCATCACCAATATTGTCAACAGCTTCAACCCGGAGCGTATCATTATCGGTGGCCCTCTTTCTGAAGCAGGACCATGGATTGAAACAGCGCTGAAACAAGTGGTCGAGGAGCGTACGCTGCCCTACCACCGCCGCAGTTTGCAGATTGAATGGGCAGCCTTGGGTAGTCGGTCCACGCGTGTTGGCGCCGCTTACTCAGCCATTTCCCAATTTTTAGGAAAAATAAGAGTTTCCGTCTAATAATCGATGAAAATTGACATCATTTTGCCCCATTTCCTCCCTTTTTGTTAAAGAAATCCAGAGGTATAATAGGGATATGTGATTTTTGTCATCGCGGCATGAATGTCGCTGTGTTAATTCCGATAACGAAACGGAGTGAAAATTCGTGACCTACGTGGATACTTCAGATATCTCGGCGCAAATGTTTGTCACCGTACTCCTGTTCCTGATCGTGCTTGCGCCGCTGTTCAGCCTTGGCATACTTCGATTGTTTCAGAGCAAAAAGAAGGCTGGTTTCATGTACATGCTGTCAGGCGTACTGGTGTATGTTGTATTTCAGACCTTTATGAGTATCTTTTTTTAGATAAAATAGGTATGGTTTTAATGTCAAATCCCTTTTTACATCCACAAAAGAGTTCATGAAACATGTGCTCTGTTGTAGCTGTGAAAGGGGATTTTTCATCATACAGACGTGTTGAACTGCACTATACCATTCAGTGTGATGACCTACCTAATTCAAATAAAAGAAGCCTCAGTCCTGAACTGGACCAAGGCTCCCTCAATATATATTCAAACGGCTCGCGCGAACCGGAATAGCTCCATGTGACTTGAACTTACCCTATGAGGGTAAATTAAGCGTCCAGCGCTTTGGCAAATTGGGTTTTGTTCATACCCAGAATGCGGTGTTCACCAATAACAGTCAGAGGCACGGCACGTACGCCCATATCCCATACTTGTTGTGCGAACTCATCGCTTGTCTCGATGTTGCGCTCTTCATAAGAGATGCCTTTGTCAGCCAAGAAGCTTTTTACCGATTTGCAGTTTGGGCAGTTGGTTGATGTGTACACAATTACGTTTTCCATGTTTATTCACCTCATATTGTTTTTTAATAGATATTAATCTATTGAGATATACAGCTCTTCCCTTACAGGACTACTGCGCTGTGCTCCAAGCTTTCAATATATTTCTCTGTATCCATCGCAGCCATACATCCACTACCTGCTGCTGTGATCGCTTGTTTGTAACGGGTATCCTGTACGTCACCACAAGCAAATACGCCTGGGATATTCGTCTCGGATGTGCCCGGTGTAGTCAGAATATAACCGTGCTCATCGGTTGTGATTTGTCCACCCAGGAATCCAGTGTTTGGTGTGTGACCAATCGCTACGAATACACCACTAGCCGGGATGATTTCTTCTTCACCTGTTTCGTTGTTCAATACTTTCAATCCCGTTACGCCGTTGTCGCCAGCCAGCACTTCAAGAGGGGTGCGGTTCAATGCCATCTCCACTTTCTCGTTGCTGCGTGCACGATCCTGCATGATTTTGGAACCACGCAATTCTTCACGACGGTGTACCAGGGTTACTTTGGAACCGAAACGGGACAGGAAGCTCGCTTCCTCCAGCGCGGAGTCGCCACCGCCAATAACGATGATTTCTTTGTTGCGGAAGAAGAATCCGTCACATGTCGCACAAGTGCTGACACCACGGCCCACATTCGTTTCTTCGCCAGGAATACCGAGGTATTTAGCAGAAGCACCTGTAGACAGGATCAAGGTTTCCGATACAAGCTCACCCATGCCTTCAACCTGAACCTTGAATGGACGCTCGCTCATATCGATGTTGTTTACCCAGCCTGTACGGAATTCTGCACCGAAACGTTCTGCTTGTTTGCGCATATTGTCCATCAGTTCAGGACCCATGATGCCGTCAGGGAAACCTGGGAAGTTCTCCACTTCGGTTGTTGTTGTCAGTTGGCCACCAGGTTGCGGTCCTTCAATAATGAGTGGATTCAAGTTGGCACGTGCCAGATAGATTGCTGCTGTCAGCCCTGCAGGGCCTGTTCCAATAATAATTGATTTATACATGTATAGTTCCTCCCCCGGGTTCTGCAAAAAGGTCAGGCTCTCCGGCATCAAAAGCAATTGCTTTTGCATACACTAGAACAAAAGCCTAGATCATGTCCACTTGACCTGCCTATTATGACAATTAACCTATGCAGAAACGGAATTCTAATTTATAATCATTCTAATCTGTTGTTCATTATGAGCGCTTTTATGTACGGTGTCAATGCTCGGCAGCGATTATGAAGAAGTCTTCATCAGGAGGGAAAATGGAAGCATGAACGATGCACTCATTGGCAGCTTTATCTCAGCCATGTCTACCGGCCTTGGGGCCATACCTATTCTATTTATGCGCAAAGTAACCCACCGTCTGCGTGATATTTTGCTTGCATACGCAGCAGGCATCATGACCTCTGCCTCGGTGTACAATCTCATTCCGGAAGCGCTCGGGCAATCCAATCTGTTCGTACTAGCCCTCGGTATTATGCTCGGCAGCATGGTCCTGCTTGTGCTGGAGATGAAGATTCCACATGTGGATCTTGAAAATCCCGAGAAGATGCCTTTCAAAATTGAGGCCAAAGCCTTCATGATCATTGCAGCAATCACCATGCATAACCTGCCCGAAGGGCTATCAGTAGGTGTCAGCTACGCGAGCAGTGACGCAGGACTTGGCAATCTGATAGCGTTTTCCATTGGATTGCAGAATGCGCCGGAAGGATTCCTGGTTGCGCTCTTCCTTGTCAATCAGAACATCGGCCGCTTCAAGGCGCTCGGCATCGCCACGCTGACGGGTGCAGTTGAGATTGTTACAGCCATGATTGGTTACACACTCAGTAGTCTGGTATCCGGTCTGGTCCCTTATGGTCTTGCCTTTGCAGCGGGTGCAATGATGTTCATCGTGTACAAGGAACTGATTCCCGAAAGCCATGGCGATGGCAATGCGCGGGCAGCAACGGTTTCCTTTTTGCTTGGACTGATCACGATGATTGGCCTGACTGAACTTTTCTAATGAAGGAACAGCCCTCACATGAACACAACGATGGACGGCAAAAAAACCTGAAAGGACAGCGGCTCGCTGAACTTCCAGGTTCTTTTTTTGTTCACAAATGAAGATTGAATGAAATCGTTGGAACGATTTGTAAAGATCGGTTGACCATTACAATACGGATTTGATAAATCGAATCAATTCGGCATTGAATTTTTCCAATTCATCATAGAACGCCCCATGACCGCTCTCCTCAAAAGCAATCAATTGAGAACCGGCAATGCCTTTATGCATCTCTTCGGCGAACTCAAACGGACAGATCTCATCCTTTTTTCCGTGCAAAATGGCTGTTGGTACCTGAATCGAACTCAGATCCCCGCGCAAATCCTCATCCCGCAGGGCAATCGCGCTGTTAATCGTGCCGTAAGATGAGGCTTCCATGCCCAAAGCATGGAACCAATCCATGAACGGCTGGCTGTGCTGCTTCGCGAAAAACATACCGCCAAACGTCTCCAGCAGCTTCGGACGATCTGCAAAGATCGGTTCAATAATCTGCTCAGTCAGCTGCGCCGGATTCAATCCATACGGATAACCTTCACGCTGTGTGAACACCGGTGCCGCCGCTGACAATAGCGCCAGCTTGGATACACCATGTCCCGCATGGCGGGCCATATAACGCACGGCAATCGCTCCACCCATGGAGAAGCCTGCAAGTACAGCGTCCGTCAGTTTCAGTTCATCAATCACGGCACGAACATCGTCCGCCATGCAGTCATAATCATACCCTGTCGAAGGCTTATCCGATTTGCCGTAACCTCTGAAATCGATGGCAATCGCACGAATGCCCTGATTCGGCAATACATTTAATTGATACTCGAACATTTTATAATTGACGGGCCAGCCGTGCAAAAAAGATAACCGGTGTTCCTTCGCCAATATCTTCAACAAATATACTCACATTCGGTTCCACTTGTACGTAACGCCCCATATTGCACAGCTCCCTCATCGTCATATTGTTACAGCGGCATACGGCCAGTCTGTACGGTTAAAATTTTATATGGTTAATCTTCAATAGAATAAACGCTCCATAAGTCTGGTTCCATTCAGTACGCCCATCTGGACTCGTCTCTACGAATCATTACCCGTTGACTTGAGGTTCAAACGCTGAATTAAGCTTCATTTAATTGAGGAAGCACCGTCCCAGACGTAAACTTCTTCTTATCTCTTCTCATTAGCGCAGCAATCTCAACCCGTTCAGAATAACCAGAATTGTGCTGCCTTCATGGCCTACCACACCCAATGGCAATGCAACGTCCTGCAGGAAATTGCCCGCAATCAGCGTAAGAATAACCGTAATGGCAAAAAACATATTCTGCTTCACCGTCCGCTGTGCCCGTCGAGCCTGCCTGATCACCCAGGCGATCTCTTCAATATTGTCATTCATCAGCACCACATCCGCCACTTCCAGTGCTGTACCACTGCCCGATACACCCATGCCCATACCAACCGTTGCCGCCGCAAGTGCAGGTGCATCATTTACGCCATCCCCAACCATCAACACTTGCCCATACTGTTCACGAAGCAAATGCACCTGTTTCACTTTATCTTCGGGCAGCAAACCTGCATATACCAAGCTCACGCCTGTTTCACGGGCGATCACTGCTGCTGATTCAGGGCGGTCGCCTGTCAACATCGCTACTTTCACGCCCATGGCTTCCAGCCTCTTCACCGCGGCGGCCGCTTGTGGCCGAACTGTATCCCTCAACGCAATTAGTCCTGCCAATTCCCCGTTCGCTGTTACAACCGACACCGTTTTGCCTTCTCCCTCCATACGGGAGCGAATATCCTTCCATACAGAAGCGTCTTTCACCGCTTGCTCGCCTAATCCATTCTGATTGTCGTTTCCGTATCTCACATTCTCCGACCCTATTGAATCAATGACGTCCGTTTTGCCAATTTTCCAGAGAACACCGTCTACGTTTCCCTCAATTCCCCAGCCTGTCAGAGCCTGAACCTGTTCGGCAATCGGCAGTACGATGTCCTCTTTGGTCGCTTGTTCCACAATGGCACGAGCCAGCGGATGCATCGAAAGGTTCTCAATGGCGGCTATCGCACCTAGCAGCTGTGCCCGATCATAGCCCTCTGCGGTTACAATGTCTGTTACTTGTGGTGTGCCCATCGTCAACGTCCCCGTTTTATCAAAAGCAACCACCCGGGTCTGGGCCATGTTCTCCACATGAGCACCACCCTTGAACAGAATACCGCGACGCGCACTGCTGGACATGGCTGATAACATGACCGGCATTATGGAAGAGACCAGGGCACAAGGTGAAGCCACCACCAGAAAGACCATGGCTTTGTAAAATGCGTCATTCCATGTCCAGCCAAGCAATAACGGCATTCCCCCAATGACCAACAACGTTACAGCGACAACAATACGGGCGTATATCCCCTCGAATCGCTCAATAAAGCGTTGGGAATCTGGCACTTCCGTCTGCGCCTCTTCCACCAGTTTAATGATTTTGCCAAACAACGATCCTTCAGCGGATTTAGTTACCTCCACATACAGAGCACCTTCGCCGTTCACAGTACCTGCAAATACTTCGTCACCAGCGGCTTTATCCACCGGTAAGGATTCTCCTGTAATCGAGGCCTGATTGATAAAAGAGCTCCCACGAAACACCACGCCATCTGCCGGAACTAACTCGCCTGGTTTAACCAATAACAGATCGCCAGGCTGCAAATCTTCGATGGATACTAGATTCATGTTCCCATCCTCAATCCGCAGCGCTGTTTCCGGCTTGAGCGCCAGCAGCGAAGAAATATCCTTGTGACTGCGCTCCGTCGCATAACTTTCAAGGGCACCACTTAACGCGAAAATAAAGATCAGCATGGCACCTTCATTCCAGTAGCCAATGGCTGCCGCTCCGAGCGATGCTGCAATCATGAGCAGATTCACATCGAGGTCACGATCCTTGACCAATGTCTCTATACCTTCTTTGGCCTTGGTCCATCCACCTATCGCATAAGCAACAATATATAACACCACGGATACGGGGTCGGACCACGATGCTGTTGCCCACGCCATGAGCATCAAAAGCCCACTACCCAGAGCAGCTTGCATTTCCTTGTTGCGCAGCATGGCCCGAAAGTCCGGTTTGCGTCCCCGGCCCGGACCGGGTGTATTCGCTGAACGTTGTTCAGCTTTTGCTTTCGTTTGAACGGGTTGGTGTACTGCTTGCATATGAATCACAATCCTTTCTGAATATGGGGTTGTGGACTGCATTTTTAATGCAGCCATGTTCCCTGAATGTTGTCGTATTGAGAATGAGAGCCATTGTTAATGCCCTAAAAATGGCACATGCTGCTGCGGGAATCCCGCAGCAGCATGGCAATCAAATGAGAATGATAATCATTTTTGTATTTATGCAATTATTTTTACCCAATACAACTTTTGCTTTATTATATGCCTGTGCTTTGCATTTGTAAATGGGTATTCCCCACCTTCGGTGTAAAATAAAAAAAGCCACTCGTCCATTAGGACAAGCGGCCCGTGTGAATTTAATTTATTAACGTTATGAATTAAACACTAACGCTTGATTGCTGACTTGCTTTAATGGCTTGCTCCAGATCGTAAATAATATCCTGAATATTCTCTGTACCCACAGATAAACGAATCAGCTCCGGATTAACGCCTGCTGCAGTCTGCTCATCTTCTGTCAGCTGTTGGTGCGTCGTACTTGCCGGGTGGATAATCAGTGACTTGGAGTCACCCACGTTAGCAAGGTGAGAGAACAGTTTGACACTCTCAATTAATTTGCGACCCGCGTCCACGCCGCCTTTGATACCAAAGGTCAGAATGGCTCCCTGGCCTTTCGGCAAATACTTCTGTGCCAGCTCATAGGAAGGGTGACTTGGCAAACCAGCGTAGCTGACCCATTCCACATCCTCATGCTTCTCCAGATATTGCGCCACAGCCAGCGCGTTGCTGCTATGACGTTCTACACGCAGGTGCAGAGTCTCCAGTCCTTGAATGAGCAACCATGAATTGAAAGGTGAGATCGTAGCACCAAAGTCACGCAGCAATTGCACACGAGCTTTGATAATATATGCAATTGGTCCAACGGCTTCCGTATACACCACGCCATGGTAGCTGGAATCCGGTTCTGTCAGTCCCGGGAACTTGCCACTTGCTTTCCAGTCGAATTTGCCGCTGTCCACAATAACACCACCAATGGATGTACCGTGACCGCCAATAAATTTGGTGGCCGAATGAACGACGATATCAGCTCCATGCTCGATTGGACGAAGCAGATAGGGACTCGGGAATGTGTTGTCTACAATCAAAGGAATGCCATGTTCATGAGCAATAGCTGCCACGGCTTCAATGTCCAGTACGTTGCCTTGCGGATTACCGATCGTTTCCGCGTACAATGCTTTGGTCTTATCCGTAATCGCCGCCCGGAAATTTTCCGGATCGCTGGAATCTACAAACTTTACATCCAGGCCAAGTTTCGGTAGTGTGGTTGAGAACAGATTGTACGTTCCACCATACAGACTTGCTGCGGAAACAATCTCATCTCCGGCACCTGCGATGTTTAAGAGGGAGAACGTAATCGCTGCTTGACCGGAAGCAGTAGCCAAAGCACCAGCCCCTCCCTCAAGCGCAGCGATACGTTGTTCGAACACATCCGTGGTCGGATTCATCAGACGTGTATAGATGTTGCCAAACTCTTTCAATCCAAACAGATTGGCTGCATGCTCCGTATCACGGAATCCGTAGGATGTTGTTTGGTACAACGGTACAGCACGTGCATGGGTGGTCGGATCAATCTCCTGGCCTGCATGAATTGCCAATGTTTCAAATGAAAGCTCACGTTCGTTTGACATAAATCTGTTTCCTCCCTTAACTTATACGGTTTGGCAAATCCCTAGATGTCATGGCATGGTGGCGTATGTTTTCCATATTCTCTCACAAGATGTCGCTTTTGAAAAGAATTATTTCCGATTTTTCCGATGAGAAATGTTAATTATGGATGGCTTACGAACGCTATACCAAAAAAACCTTTGCTCCCGCAAAGGTTCTCCGAATTGTTTGCAACTATCACCTGCTGGACTGATGCCCCACTCATTACCGTTTATACCCGAACCCCACTCCATATCTCACGTAAATGCTTGGCCGCTGGAACAGCTTCTTCCGCCGTTACCCCTTCTAGTGAAATATCGATGTGTGGTTTATAGGTCTTTAACAGTTCAAAAAATAACGGATAATCCAACATGCCCTCGCCGGGAACAGGATTGAACTTCTCCCCCTGCGCATTGAAAGCCACGTCTTTGGCATGAATGACAATGATGCGCTGATACAGGGATTCCATCACTTCACGCAGGAATGCAGACTGGTTAGCCACATGCGGATGTTTGATCAGATTACAAGGATCGAACAGCATGCCTAGATTGGATGAAGGAATCTCTTCAAACAGGCGGATCATATGTTCATGCGTATGCAGCGTATGGGTTGACACAGGCTCAATCGCCGCATGAACGCCCCACTTTTCTGCCTCTTCCGCCAGTTCCTCTACTGTCTCCCGCAGCACCGACCACGCCTTTTCTTCATATCCATCCGGATGAGTATCGCGATACGTATCCAGGCCGCCGGTCTCCGTTGCCACCATGCTGCAACCAAAATCCCGGGCATAGCGCAGATGTTCCTTGAATCGATCTATGTCCGCACGTCGGTGCACAGGATCAGGATCAATCGGATTGATGTAGCAACCTAGTACCGCAATCTTGACCCCGCGCTGGGCAAATTGATCACCAATCTCATTCGCCAGTCCAGGGCTCAGCTTACCATTGGCCGAATCCACATCCGATAAAGCCTTGGCTAATGCCAGCTGCACCGAATTGAACCCGTTGTCCGCAATTGTCTGTGCAAGCTGTGCTGTAGGCTGCTTGCCAAACGTATGCGCAAGAATACCAAGTTTCATGTCACTGCCTCCTTTGCAATCGGACGCTCGCAGGTTTAACGAGCCATCCAGCCGCCATCCACATTCAGTACGTGACCATTCAAATAATCCGAAGCCGCCGATGCCAGGAATACCACCGGTCCTTTCAGATCCTCAGGTGTTCCCCAGCGACCAGCCGGAATCCGTGCCGTGATGTCACGGTAACGATTTTCATCGGCTCGAATCTGAGTTGTATTGTCTGTTTCCATATAGCCTGGTGCAATCCCGTTGATCTGAACGCCTTTGCCTGCCCACTCATTCGCGAGTGCTTTCGTTAAACCGGCTACCCCATGTTTACTGGCCGTGTATCCCGGTACGTTAATTCCGCCCTGATAGGACAGCATGGATGCAATGTTGATGATTTTGCCGCTCCCGCGTTCAATCATATGTCTGCCGGCCAATTGGCTCAGGAAAAATACCGTATTCAGGTTAAGACCAATGACATCATGCCAATCCTGTTGTCCGTGGTCAGCTGCAGGCGTGCGGCGAATAATTCCCGCATTGTTGACCAGAATATCGATTCTTCCCTGAAAGGCTAAGGCCTTCTCAAACACCCCGGTCAATTCATCCTCACGGCTCAAATCAGCTTCAATCACATAGGCTTTACGTCCGAGAGCTTCAATGGCACGCGCTGTTTCCGATGGATTGGAATAAGACACCAGCACAACATCTGCCCCGGCTTCAGCAAGGCCAATCGCCATTCCTTGCCCCAGTCCTCCCGATGTACCAGTGACAAGTGCAACTTGTCCGCTTAAATCAAATGGGTTCATGAATGATTCCTCCGCATGCTTAATTGGTATACAAACCCTGTACTTCAGCTTCGGCAGTCACGTAACCACTGTGGAACTGAAGGTCAGCTCTGATAATCCACTTCGATGCCATTTTGCCTGTACAGGGCTGCTGTTTCCTCATCCAGACGACTGTCGCTGATGATACAATCCAGCTCCGAACAGTGTGCAAAGGTCCGAAGGGCAAATTGTCCAAATTTATAATGATCCACGACGCCATAGACCTGCTGAGAAGCAGAAATCATTGCTTTTTTCAGCGGAACCAGATCTCCTGTATATATGGAAAGTCCAAATTCCGGATGAAGTGCCGTCGTTGAGATAAACGCTTTATGAATGTTAAGCCCGGAAATGAAGGCTGCCGTATCGTCTCCCACCAGCATATTGCGCACTCTCGCTCCGCCTGGCACAACCAGCCGCACCTGTTCCTTTTTGGTCAGCTCCGCAATGATGAACAGATCATTGGTAACTACGGTAATCGGTTGATTGTCCAGGCGCTTCGCCATCTCCAGTGTGGTACTTCCGCCGTCCAACGCAACAATATCTCCTGGGAGGATATACGCAAGGGCTCGCTCGGCAATCTCCGTTTTCTCCGAATGATGCTTTTCCGTAGCCCCGCGACTAGTAAGGATGCCATACTGATCGTTCTGAGCCAGCATCGCCCCTCCATGGACACGTACGAGCAATCCCATGCCTTCCAGCTTATCGAGATCCTCCCGTACGGTCTTGCCCGTCACCTGCAGCAGCTCACTCAGATCACTGACGGTGACTTCCTGCCGTTCCAGCAGAGCCTCCATAATTTTTTCATGTCTTTTCAATGGATTCATCACAGATCAACTTCCTATACATCTTTATTAAGGTAACAAGTTTAACACATAACACTTCAGGTACAGAAAACCTTCCGATCGCTCTTATCCCCAGATTTTTTTGATCCCCTTCTTCAAGGGGAAAATCCGGTGATAAAGGCGAGCTTGTGCTTCCGAAGCAGCTTTCTTTCCAGAATGCTTTTAGCTTCGCTTCTTCAGGTCCTTTCTGTCCCCCTCCGTTCTCGTGTCTTCTTGAGTTCAACTTAAAAAAGATATTTGTAATTTATTATTTCAAGTCCTTCATCGCCACGCCGTCCATATCCTCGAACGTCTGGTTTTCACCAGCCATTGCCCAGCAGAAGGTATAGCTGCTCGTACCGACACCACTGTGGATGGACCAGCTAGGAGAGATGATGGCCTGACGGTCACGTACAACCAGATGCCGTGTTTCGTTTGGCTCGCCCATCATGTGGAATACGACGCCATCTTCCGGCAGGTTCCAGTACAAGTATACTTCGGAACGGCGGTTGTGGGTATGTGCAGGCATGGTATTCCACATGTTGCCCTTGTCGAGTTCCGTAATGCCCATCACCAACTGACAGCTCTGGATTCCGCCTTCTCCCTGGTGGATATAACGATAAATCGTCCGTTCATTGGAGCTTTCGATGCTGCCGAGATGGTTCGGCTGAGCCTGCTCCTGGGTTGCCTTTTGCGTAGGATACGTATGGTGCGCAGGTGTGGATACAAAATAAAATTGGGCCGGCTGTTCGTTGCCGTTGCTCTTAAATACAACTTCTTTTACACCTCTGCCGATATATAGGCACTCTTTTGCACCAATCTCGTATCCTTGACCGTCAGCTGTCACGGTTCCGTGGCCTCCAACATTAATGATACCGATTTCACGACGCTCCAGGAAAAAGTTCGTTCCGATATCCTTCAGATTCACTTCAAGTGCGATATCCTTGCTTTGAGGTACAGCCGTTCCTACAATATAACGATCTACATGAGAGTATACCGTCACCAATTCATCTGTTGCAAACAGCTGCTCCATCAGGAATTCCTCGCGCAGACGGGCAGTATCATACGTTTTTACCTCATTTGGGTGTGCAGCATAACGGTTTTGCATCTTTAATCCATTCCTTTCGTTAGTCAGATAATGTTCATATAAGTTCATTTTAGTTCATTTTGTATCTTTTGTGTACCTTTTTTTCATAAAAAAAGAACCCGACGGGGAAATCCCCGCCAGGCTAGGTTAACTTGCGATGGTTTATAAGGAGTAAATAAGCGCCTCGTAAGGAAGCAAACGAAGGGTGCCAGTACTAACCTCATCCGAGGTTGACCGATCCCGATTGCCAATGATCAAGCGGGCATTCGTGGTTCGATCAGCGAATGAAGTAGGCAGACGATAGGACTGCTCCTGATCCGAATGATTGAGAATGACAAGCCATGTCTCTCCATCCAGACTGCGGCTATAGGCATATACATGCTCTTCCCCTGCCGATTGGTCACGATAATCTCCATAGACCATAACTGCGTGCGTTTTACGCAGGGCGATCAGTTGCTGATAATATGCAAATATGGAGTCCTGCGCGGCCAGATCCCGCTCCACATTAATTTCTTCGTAGTTGGGATTCACCTGCATCCAAGGCTGACCTTCGGTAAACCCGGCGTGGTTGCTGCTGTCCCACTGCATTGGTGTGCGGGAATTATCCCGGCTCAGCGGCTGAAGACTGCGAAGCACTTCATCTGGCGCACGACCTTTACCGAGTTCTTCCTTATACTTGTTCTTCATGGCAATATCATGATATTCATCAATGGAAGAGAACCGGACACCCGTCATGCCGATCTCCTCTCCCTGGAAAATGTACGGTGTGCCCGGAAGGGTATGAATCATGGTCGCCAGTTGTTTGGCTGATTCCACACGGTATTGTCCATCATTGCCGTACCTTGAAACCTGTCGCGTGTGATCGTGGTTGTTCAGGAACTGGGAGTTCCATCCTTCATTGCGGAACGCTTCGTACCAGCTCTCCTGAATTTCCTTGTACCGTGCCAGATCCCATGTAGGCATGTCATCTGCCACCTGGAAGTGGAATAATGTATGCAGCTCTTTGCGGTTATCCCCCACATATAGAAGGCCATCCTCTGGTGTGACAAACGGAATTTCCCCCACAGTCATGATGTCATAATGCTGGAGAACCTCCCGGTTCATTTCCTGCAAATATTCATGAATGCCCGGATTATTGCCCAGATAATCAATATGCTCCGGGTGCTCCGCATCCGGGAAGCCTTCCAGCTTGGCCAGCAAATTAATGACATCCATGCGGAAGCCGTCAATGCCCTGATCCAGCCAGAAACGCATCATCCGATAAATCTCCTGACGCAGTTCAGCATTTTCCCAATTCAGATCAGGCTGCTCCTTGGCAAAGGAATGGAAATAATACTCCCCTGTCCGCTCATCATAAGTCCACGTCGACGGTTCGAAATAGGAACGCCAGTTGTTCGGCGGGCCATCCGTCTTACCAGGCTTCCAAATATACCAGTCCCGTTTCGGATGATTGACGGATGAACGCGATTCTTCAAACCATGCATGCTGCTCTGATGTATGATTGACCACCAGATCCATAATGAGCTTCATGCCCAGTTCATGGACCTTGTCAAGTAACTGCTTAAACTGCTCCATCGTTCCGGCTTTCGCCATAATGCGGTAATAATCAGCGATATCGTACCCGTTGTCTTTATCCGGCGATTCATAAATCGGATTAAGCCAGATGACATCAATACCTAGACTTTTGATATAGTCGAGCTTGAGCATCAAGCCTTGCAAATCCCCGATGCCATCCCCATTCGCATCCAGGAAGCTCCGCCAGTAAACCTGGTACACAACGGCTTCTTTCCACCACGCCCGGTTCATGCTGCATCTCCCCTTTCTCGCCTTACTTTACTTCATTAAACTTCTTTCAGCGAGTTCTCTCTCAATGTGCTTTCCAGAAAAGACAGCGTTAGCTGTGTCGTATCCTTCAACACCACATCCGCTCCGGAACCTTTAAGCACAGCTTCTTCGCCAATACCCACGGCGATCATGCCTGCGGCTTTGATGGCCTCAACGCCCGCCTGCGCATCCTCGATGCCGATGCAGGCCTTCACGTCAGCACCCACTTCTTCCGCTCCACGAAGGAACAGATCAGGTGCAGGTTTGCCGTGTGGTACCGAATCCGGATGTACCACATACCGGAACAGCGAATCCAGCTCCAGCGCCTTCAAAATTTGGGGTGCATTTTTGCTCGCAGAGGCGATAACTGCCGGAATGCCGGAGGCTTGAAGTTCAAGTAACAACTCCCGAATTCCAGGGTAGGTGTGCTCCGGTGTCAGCGAGTCCAGCAGCGATACGTAATGTTCATTTTTACGGCTTGCGAATTCTTCCTTTTCCTCTGCCGAATACGTATTTTCTTTACCACCTAGACGCAAAATGCGCTCCAGCGATTCCCCGCGGCTAATGCCCTTTAACTGCTCGTTGAACTCGCGGTCAAACGGAATGTCCAGCTCTTCGCCAAGCTGCTTCCATGCAACATAATGGTACTCTGCCGTATCGGTGATGACACCATCCAAATCAAAAATAACGGCTTGAAGTTCTCCGTTCCCTTTCATCTTTCCGTTCCTCCCCATGTCATTGCTCTAGATGAGTTCAACTAAAAAATATTTACACTGGCCACTACGATGACAGAACAACCTTCCGATCGCTGTTATCCCCAGATTTTTTGATATCCTTTTCAGAAGGGAAAATCCGGGGATAAAGGCGAACGCGCTGCTTCTTCAGGTTATTTCTGCCCTCTCCGTTATCGTGTAAATGTTTAGTTGAACATTATAGTTGCCATTCAATTCGTTTCTCGTTGCTTTCCCGTCTCTCACCCTTCCAGTCCAGAACGACCGTCCAGCCCGATTCGTTGGAAATGCTCGCAACCCGTTTGCCCTCACGGGATTCAAAATGGATATCGAACTCCGCATCGCCTACAATCAGATGCTCCAGACTGCACTTCTTGTCAGCCCACGCCTGCGGCAATACAGGTGATATCGTCACCTGGCGCTTGTACGCTTCCGGCTGAACTCCGAAGAAATGCCGTACTACAGGCACGGCAAATGCATAGATCGTCCATGCCTGCACTACACAGCCGTAGTCCGGGGACATCTCCGAGAACGAACCCGGCAGTACACGTGAGAAGCTTTTCCCCATCCGGCGCAGCAAATCCAGCGCGTGATCCGGATGCCCGTAAGCCGCTTCGGCAACGGCATGCGCTCCGGTAGAGATTGTCATCGTACCCTGTTGATACATGGCAGCAAGATAAGTACCGTATTCACCGATGAAGTCCCGGTTCCGCATCGCTTCCAGAGCACGCTGTGCTTTATCCTGATCGGCAATTCCCGCTTCCATCGGCGTAACAATAACCCAGTTTTTGTTCAGCAGCCAGCCACGATCATTCTGATCGTCTCCCGCATCAGCCAACAATCCTTCCACGTACTCCCGGTAGTCTGTGATCCCCTGCTTTTCAGCAAGAGAAACCATATAATCCACCTTGGGCACAATATCGGAAATAGGTGCAACCGCATCCGCATAAAGGCTATCTTTTTCGGACCAATACACATCATTCACCGCGCGTACCGCTTGTTCCGCGAGTTTTTGATAGGTCTGGTGCCGCTTCGTTTCACCCAAATAGAGACTCATGTGCTCGAGCGCCTGAAGAGCCTTCGCTGTATATACGGCGCTATCAATCAGCTCCATATTCAAGCCGGCAATCTCGATGATACCGTAACCGGAAGGGAACAGATCTCCGTCCGGGTCCATCTCGTCCAGCAGCCAGTCGATGCCCTGAATACAGTAGTCGTAATGCTCGCGCAGAAGTGCATCGTCCCCCGTCCACAGGAACATTTCCCATACAAAGGCGATATAGTGTGCCGTCTCCTGCGTGTTTCCGCGATTAGATACGGCTCCGATCGTAGTCACTTCATGCACAAAACGTCCATTACCGTTTGCTTCTTTCGATTTCTCCAGCAACAAATTCAGCGTATCACGCACCAATTGATGGTCTCCCGTAGCAAGCACACCCTGAAGCGCATACGTACTATCACAGCCGAACCACCACGGATACGTGGGCCCGCCGGCCGTCAATCCGCGACCGATTCCGTCCACTTGCTGTACCAGCCACTGATTATTGCGCTTCACCCAGGCAAATTGCTCATTCAGCTCATCTTCACCTTCAATGGTAAGCACTGAGCGCTGATCCAGCTTGTCGTAGAACTGCTGCTTCTGCTCTTTCAAACGAACGTGGTCACGTTCAATGACTGCATAAGTCTGCTCACAAGCTTCACGGGACGACTCTGACCCGGCAACAAATAACCGGAAGCGGAACACATCCTTCTCCTCCAGCGAGCACTCTGTTACAAAAGAAATCCCTGTGCCTTTGCCTGCCGTCAGTTCCGGTCCATAAATCTCAGGCCCAACTGTCATATCCGTTCCCGGCAGGTCACTTCCAATCATGGCGTACCAGTCTTGGGCGTCATCTTTTACGATAACCTTGCGTGAAGAAATGGCTTCTGCCGTTTCACCCGCTCCGGGAACAATTCCGATCTCATCGGAGTACCAGACCGGACGTAGATCGGTACGTGACAGCAGTTCCAGCTTGAGCCGGGTTGTTCCTTTGCCGTAAGCGCTGATCTCATATTCTGCGACCATGCCTTTTTCATAATCAGGCGCAAATTGACTGCGTTCGATGGATACCGGAATGTGACTCAAACCATGATCATAATCGAAACGGCTTCCACCCCAAGATTCACTTGTAAATCCGTCTGCCCTTGCCCATACGGCAATGTTTCGATCGAGATCGGTTACCTTCAACCAGAAACCGTCCAGCAGCTTGATTGGATGAAGCCATACACCGCCCATTTCGTTAGCCATATGATGCCCAAAATCGGGAAAGTATCCGTCCTGGGTACCGCAAATTTTTACGTATTCACCTGCGTTATAATACAAATTAAATGGATGTCTGCTTGTTAATGTGGCCATGGTTGTCCTCCTCTGCGGTTTGACTCACCGCTTATCTCTTCTTTTAATACAGACTATTAGCCCTTGATTGCAGAAGAGATGGAAATGCCTTCAATAAAGTATTTTTGTGCAACAAAGAATACAATAAGTGGTGGAAGCATAATCAGCATCGTCGCAGCCATCAGCATGTTCCATTCCACGTTATAAAGCCCTTTGAACATGGACAATCCGAGAGCCAGCGTATATTTCTCACTGGAGTTCAGATAAATGAGCGGTCCCTGGAAGTCATTCCATACGCCCATAAAGGTAAAGATAGAAACAGCAATCAGCGGCGGCATAGACAACGGCAGCATGATTTTGGTGAAAATCTGCATTTTGTTGGCTCCGTCCACAAAAGCGGACTCATCAAGATCCCGCGGAATACCGCGCATGAATTGACGGATCAGGAAGATGTTGAACGCCCCGCCCCCGAAGAATGCAGGAATAATGAGTGGTAAAAATGTATCAACCCAGCCGATTTCCTTGAACATGATGAACATCGGAATCATCGTTACCTGCGAAGGCAGCATCATCGTCGCCAGCAGCACCAGGAACAGCGTGCGTTTGCCGCGGAAATTAAACCGGGCAAAACCATACGCACATAGGGCAGACGAGAATACAGTACCGACTAATACCGGAATCAGAATAATCAGCGTATTTTTCAAAAATGTAAAAAACGGGATGGCCAGAACGGCATTTTTATAGTTGGACCACATCCATACAGCCGGAAAAAAATCATCTTTGAACACCTCGGCAGGCGTTTTAAGAGACGTTGCAAACGTCCATAACAGCGGGATCAGCACGACGGCCGCACCAGCGAGAAGCATGAGCATAGAGAATAGTTTCGAGTAGACCGGTTTCCGTGTCGTTGCTTGATTCATCATTTGTCCTCCTCTCAATCCTTTTCGTTATCGCCCTGGTAATAGACCCACATCGAAGAACTGCGGATGACCAGCAACGTAAACGCCAGAATGATGATGAACAATACCCAGGAGAGTGCCGAAGCATAACCCATTTCAAAATCGGTAAAAGCTTTATTGTACAGGTACAAGTTGTAGAACAGGGTCGAGTTAAGCGGTCCCCCGTTGGTCATAACAAATGCTTGTGTGAAATACTGGAATCCGCCGATGATACCCATAATAACGTTGAAGAACACCGTTGGAGAAATCATAGGCAATGTAATGTTGAAGAACCGTTGAAATGGTCCCGCCCCATCCAGATTGGCAGCTTCATACAGCTCTTCGGGAACACCCTGCAAGCCGGACAAATAAATGATGATCGTGTTGCCGACGCCCCACAACCCCATGACAATCAGTGCGCCCAGTGCATAGCTCGGGTCTTGAAGCCAGGCTGGCCCCTGTATGCCGAAAAAGCCAAGCGCCCGATTCAGAATTCCATATTCCGGATTGAAAATCATAATCCACATCATCGATGCCGCTACAGCCGGAATTACAGATGGCATGAAATAAATCAATCGGAAAAATTTCATGCCTCTGTTCCGCATATTCAGCAGCAAGGCGATTAGCAGAGAAGCTACTTGATACAGCGGTACGGATACCAACGCGAAAATAAAGGTAACTTTCAACGATTGGTAGAACAGCTCATCATGGAACATCGTTTTGAAGTTATCCAGACCGACCCATTCGATCGACTTTACGCCGGTAATAATATCCCATTTGCTAAAAGCCAGCAGCAGGGAAAACAACATTGGACCAATGGTAAAGAGCAACAAGCCTATAAGCCAGGGTAAAATGAACCAATACCCGGCACGCTCGGATTTAGAATTACGCATAGCTGCCTCCTTGATGAAGAGGGTGAATCAGCATGGCCGCCGACTCACCCGCATGGTTTTTACTTGATTTTGCTGTCAACATTCTTCGCAGCTTCATCCAGAGCGCCTTTGACATCCTGTTTGCCAAGCAGCACTTTTTCCAGTGCCTTGGTGAATTCTTCAACAAACACAGGTCCGTTTGTAGAACGCATGGTTACCGGTTTTTTAGCATAATCCATCATTTCGATGACCGGTTTGTCTGCTACTTCTTTGGCTTTGACTTCGTCCAGTTCTTTCACAGTCGCTGGCAATACTTTACCGTTTGCAGAGCGAAGCTTCTGTGCATCTGTACCCGAGAGCCATTTCACCAGTTCGTATGCGGCTTCTTTATTTTTACCAGCTGCGTTGATCGCCCAACCCGCACTTGCGATGATGCTTGAACGAGTACCGTCCGTATTTTGTGGAATCAGTGCAGAACCATATTGAACATCGGATTTATCGAGATCACCCTTGATCCAACGGCCTGTAATCATCATGGCAAGCTTGTCTGTCATGAACATTGATGAATCTCCGCCAAGTGTTTCGGAATCCAGTGGTGTCGGGGATACACGGCTATCTCCTTGAGACCAGGAAACGTATTGATCCATCGCCGCAATCGTTTTGTCACTGTTCATGTAACCTTCAGCAGCCGTTCCATCCTCATTCGCGATGTCTGTACCGTAATCCCAAAGGTACGTATAGATCGGATATTCCCATTTACCAGCATTGAATCCGAATTGCGTATATTTATTACCATCTTTTTTGGTCAGTTTTTGTGCAGTTGCGATCATGTCATCCCATGTCCACTCATCTGTTGGATAAGGGATTCCTGCTTCGTCAAACATGCGTTTGTTGTACCACAGGGCAAGTGGGTTGAAATCTTTAGGCAAATAGTATTGCTTGCCTTCGATTTTCATATTTTCAATCAGATCCTTTTGGAAAATATCCAGATTAAAAGAAGTATCTTTGCTCAGATAATCATCAAGTGGTTCAATTACACCTTTATCAACGTATTTGTAGTAGTCGCCTTCACCAACCAGAAATACGTCTGGTGCTTGACCGGCTGCCAGGGATGTAGTGAGCTTCGTTCCATAACCTTCACTTGGAATTGGCTCAAACTTCACTTCGATATCCGGATGTGCCGCATTAAACTCTTCAGCAAGTTTTACTTCATCCGCACCGGAGTTGACATCTCCCCAAACCGAGAAGGTAAGCTTCACTTTTTCTGCTTTGCCTCCCTCCGCACTGTTGCTTCCACCTGAAGAGCAAGCAGACAATACCAAAACCAAAACAAGCATCATGACCAAACTTGCGGACCCTTTTTTCATTTGAATGACCTCCCACATGGATTTATATTAAACCAAGGTTTGAAACCGTTTGCTGAAAGTAACTTGCTGACCGGACAGAAGGAGAGAAATTTCTTCCTCTGCATCACTCTCGATTAGAATACCCTCGGGCGTGATTGTGATATGCAACAACTGGTTTTGCCAGTAGAGCGGGAATTTCAGGCTGCTCCAGGACTCAGGCAGCTTTGGATCGAGGTGAAGCTGACCATCCAACATACGAACTCCGGCAAATCCCATCACAACACATTCCCATATTCCGCCCAGAGAAGCGGAGTGGATGCCTGCATCCGAAGAGTGCATATGCGGTCCCAGATCAATCTCGGACGCCCGACGGAACAGATCGTAAGCGAGCGGACGGTTACCGAAGTCACTGGCAAGGATACTGTGCGTCGACAGGGACAATGAGGAATCATGCAACGTTTTTTCCTCGTAGTAATCGTAGTTGGCACGTTTGATATCCGGTTCGAATTTATTCTCAAGCAGGAAGAACAGCATCATGATGTCAGCCTGCTTCGAAATTTGCATTTCACCAACCTGATCCAGGTTGTAGTCATTGAAGATGCTGGCGACTTTGGTCTGATTTTTATAAGGAGTAAGATCAATGACTTTCTTCTGCAAGTAAGTATCATCTTGTGGAATAAGTCCTTGCTCATTTGGCCCTGGCAGATACATCTGGTCCAGCTTGTTCCATGCTTCCCGAGCAGATGTCAGATCAAGCTTCGCCGACAATGCCTTGAGCAACTCTGGTTTCTCCTGTTGAAGCTTCTCAAAATATTGAATGGCCAGCTCCATATTAAAGTGAGCCATATGGTTAGTGAATGCATTGTTGTCCACATGTTCCTTATATTCATCCGGTCCAACAACCTCATTGATGTGATAGCGGCCCTTGGCCTCATCCCACTCCAGACGGCTGGCCCAGAACGTTGCTGTGTCAAAAATGATCTCGTAACCATATTGATCCATAAACGCTTCATCGCCGGTAGATTGCACATAATGCCAAACGGCATAAGCAATATCTGAGGTGATGTGCTGTTCAATGAAGCCCGACCAGATTTTCGTCTGTTCGCCGGTTACGATATCTACATCTCCCCATACCGGTGTAACTTCGCCATCTTCGATCCAGGCAGCTTCCCATGGGTACATGGCTCCTTCGAATCCGTTCTCCTTGGCTTTGCTTCTGGCTCCATCCAACCCCTGATATCGATATTCCAGCAAGGATCTTGCGATCTTGGGGTTGCTGTAGATGAAGAATGGAAGGATGAAGATTTCCGTATCCCAAAAGGAATGTCCCTTGTACCCTTCGCCACTTAACCCTTTGGCGCCGATTCCCATGCGATTATCATGAGCAGGTGTCATAATGACGAGGTGGTAAATGGCAAAACGAATGGCAAGCTGGTCATATCCGCTTGTGCTGTCCACCTCAATGTTGTACGTGGACCAGGTATCCGCCCAGGCGTTAGCGCTTTCACGAAATAGCTGATCATACCCTTTTTGTGATTCCTGCTTCAGCTCTGTCAGCGCCGATTCACGCATTTGCTCCAGTGAATATCCACCGTCTCTGTAAACCAGATCACGGCTGGTATGCACATTCGAGATTTTCTCCAGTGTCACCGATTGTCCGGCTTCCACGGTCAATGTGCCTTCAATACCTACCTTGCGGCGTCCCATCGTTTGACGCAATTCCGGCTCAACCTTTTCACCATTCAGCTGCCAGTGGTGCACCGTATTGGTTACAAAATCAACTGCCGATTGTGTCGTCGTTGACGTCATTTGAATATAAGTCTTTTCAAATATCCGTTTTTCGCCTTCCGTGAAATGCTGCGCACCCGAGTTCGTCCATTGTCCATTAATACCGGACGCAATGTGAACATGCGCTTGTCCATCCAGTGGCTTGATGCTTACGGATGAACCAATCAGATGACGGTTGCTCAAGGAAACAAAGCGGCGGAATTGAAGATCAAAGCTTTCTCCTGTCGGGCTCTGCCAGACTACATTACGGGTCAGCTCACCGTTCTTGAGATTCAGTTGACGACTGTAGCTAATCGTTCTTCCTTTTTCCAAGCTGAAGGTTTCCCCATTAAGAGTGATTGAAAGCTCCGTCACATCTGCAGCATTGGGGAGTTCTGTTACCTCATGCTCGTCAAATTTATTGAACGTTCCAGCCACGAACCAGTTCCGTACCTGTCCAACATAATTTTCGTCCGTTGCGGAGCGAAGCCCCATGTAGCCGTTTCCAAGTGAAAGCACAGCCTCGCCTTTCCCTTGGTGAGCCGGATCAAACCCCGTTTCAGTTACCAGCCAGTTACTCCATTCTCCTTGTCCTGCATCGTATTTCAGCAATTTGTATTCCCCCTATGTCTATCTTATGTTATATCCGAAACGTTTTGGATTTGAGTGAAAATAATACCGAAACGTTTCGGATATAATAAAACATTTCGGTGCTCTTCTCATCTCGTTTCATTTTGCAATACCTCGCGAACCGTATTCTCAGCTAAACTCAGCGACCTGGTTTGGCAGTCGAGGATCTCAAAACCAATTCATTTTGCAAAATATTAAATTTGGGGTTATCTTCCGATTTCAGCATGCCCATCAGCAGGTTTGCAGCCTCATGTCCCAACTGATACATATTCTGTCCGATAGTCGTAAGTGGTGGTTGAAAATAGGCGGCTGTTGGAATGTCGTCAAATCCAACTACAGACAATTCATCCGGTATAGAGATGCCTAGTTCATTCGCAGCCTTCATTACACCCAGAGCCATCATGTCGCTTGCACAAAAGATTGCGGTAATTTCCGGATAAGCCTTTAACAATTCAGAAGCTTGTTGCTGTGCTTCCTCTTCCGTAAAATTCCCGTTTACAATCCATTCAGGCTTCAGGCTCAATCCTGCATTACGCATTGCATCGGAATACCCTTCATAACGCTCCTTGGATACAAAAGCCTCGGGGTAACCGTTCACCATGGCAATCTGCTGATGACCCAAACCAATAAGGTGCTCTACAGCAGCCTGTGCACTTTGTTTATGATTCGTTGATACAAAACCAACATACTCACTGTGAATGGGTATATCAATCAATACACAAGGAATGTCACTGTCCAATACTTCCTGCAAATACGGATCATCCGTTTTCACACCCTGAAGAATGACTCCATCCACTTTTCGTTCCCTGCACAGCTGTGTGTACGTTTTCATCTTTTGCTTCGCTGTATTTGTGCTAAACAAAATCAGATCATAATCCGAGTTGGCAGCGCTGTCATTAATACCGCAAAGCACTTCGAAAACAAAGTTGTTATCGATGTTTTTGTACGTCATGCCTGATACGAGCAACCCCAGCGTTTTGGTTTCCTTCATGACCAGGCCTCTCGCTAGACCATTAGGACTATAGTTCAGGGTTTCGGCGGCTTCTTTAATCAGTTTCCGCGTACTATCGCTGACGTCCGAGTACCCATTCAGAGCTCTGGATACGGTCGTAATCGAAAATCCCGTCATTTGTGATATGTCTTTAATTGTAGCCAATTGCTTTCCTCCAAAACGTTTCGGATTACTTATAGTTCTGAGTATACGGATTCGCGAAAAAAAATCAAGAACTATTTTCGACAATATTCTCATCTTTTATAAACGCGGGAAGTCTCCTTCCTTAATCTACCCGCATTCAGTATAAACAAATGGGTAAAAAAAATCTCCCGACCTTTTACCTAAAGTCGGGAGATCCGTTAATCTATTGCAAAAACATTTCGATAAAGATTCAATACAACTTAATGTGCAACTGTATTGTTCAACATGATCCAGATGGAACCAATAACGATGGTCAACATGATCAACAGACCAAAGATCAAAGCCATTACATTCCAACGCGGCTTCTCCGATTCACGGATATGCATGAAGAAGAAGAGTTGAACCACAAACTGAAGTCCTGCTGTTACCAGAACGACACTCAGCGTTGCTGTTCTGCCCATCATGTCATTCAGAACCACAACCAAAGGGATAATGGTCAGAACAACGGACAGAATGAAGCCGATGACATAGGACTTGAGTGAACCATGCTGTTCGTGGCCATGGGACTCATGTGAGTTATGCTCTGCCATCTACATCACCCCCATCAGATAGACGATCGACAGGAGGAAAATCCAGACGACGTCCAAGAAGTGCCAGTACAAGCTGATTACGTTGATTTTACCGCGAGTTACATCGGTAATTCCCCGTTTTTTCAGTTGCAGCATCAATCCGATCATCCAGATCAGACCGAGCGATACGTGAAGTCCGTGAGTACCCACCAGGGTGAAGAATGCACCAGAAGATGCACTCGTTGTATAACTGAACCCTTCATGAATCAACTCAATAAACTCCGTTACTTCCAGGGCGATAAAGCTCGCACCCAGAACAGCTGTAACCGCCAGCCAGCTGATCAATTGCTTCACCTTGCCTTGGTTCATGGCAAGAACCGCAAGTCCGCTTGTAAATGAACTTGTGAGCAAGATAAATGTCTCGGCAATAACGCCAGGCATTTTGATCAATTCAGACAACACCGGTCCGCCCGCCGAATTGTCACGCAACACAATAAAGGTTGCGAACAATACGGAGAACAGGATAACGTCGGAAATCAGAAAGAACCAGAATCCGAGTATTTTTAATTCTTGCGGGTCATGGTGACCATGGTCATGATCATGTGCATGGTCATGACCGTGCTTTGCGGCTGCTTGAGCCATTTATACCGACCCCCTTAACGACGCTTCGGTACGCTTAATTTCGTCAACCGGAATATAATAATCCGTATCGTATGAGAATGAACGAGCGATCATGCAAATCCCTACGCCAGCGAGTCCAAGAATTGCCATCCACAGCCATCCGAATACAAAGCCGAAACCGGCGATGAACCAGAATATAGACATGATGAACGGAATCGCGGAATTTTTAGGCATATGAATCGGCTCAAGCGGCTGTTCAGGTGGATAGATGCCTTTAGCACGACGTTCTTTCTCTTCCCACCACTCATCAATATCATCTCCGCGCGGTGTAATGGCGAAGTTATATTCAGGAGCAGGTGAAGGAATTGACCACTCGAGCGTACGACCACCCCATGGATCGCCGGATGCTTTGAGTGATTTGTATTTCCGAACGCCGTCTGCGATTTGTGCAACCTGGAACAAGAATCCGACACCCATCAGGAATGCCCCGATTGTGGATACAAAGTTCAGTTCCCACCAGCCGGTATCCCAGCCATAGGTGCTCAGACGACGTGTCATACCCATCAAACCGACAGCGTACTGCGGCATGAAGCAGACATAGAAACCGATATTCCAAGTCCAGAAAGCCCATTTGCCCAGTTTTTCCGGGAGTTGGAATCCGAACATTTTAGGCCACCAGTAGTACAGACCTGCAAAGTATCCGAATACTACGCCACCAATCAATACTTGGTGGAAGTGGGCAATCAGGAAGTAACTGTTGTGGAACTGGAAGTCAGCAGGTGCAACGGACAACATAACCCCCGTCATACCACCGACGATGAAGCATGGTATAAATGCCAATGTCCATAACATCGGGGTATCCATGCGTATCCTACCCCTGAACATCGTAAACAGCCAGTTAAAGATCTTAACCCCTGTTGGTATGGCAATCAACATCGTTGTTACGGCGAAGAATGCATTAACGTCCGCTCCCGAACCCATCGTGAAGAAGTGATGCGCCCATGTAAAGAAGGACAGGAAGCTAATGATCAGCATCGCAAATACCATCGATTTGTAACCAAACAATTTTTTCTTCGAGAATGTACTTACAATCTCGGAGAACACACCGAATGCCGGCAAGACCACGATATATACCTCAGGGTGACCCCACATCCAGATCAAGTTGATATACATCATCGGATTACCGCCCAAATCAAGTGTGAAGAAATGCGCCCCCGCAAACCTGTCGAGGAAGAGCAAAGCAAGTGTCACGGTCAAGATTGGGAATGCAAACAGAATGATAATACAAGTGGAGAATACCGACCATGTAAACATCGGCATTTTCATCCATTTCATGCCTGGCGCACGCATTTTAATGATGGTAACCAGGAAGTTGATACCGGTAGCCAGGGAACCGATACCCGAAATCTGAATACCCCATATATAGAAGTTCTGTCCCACCCCCGGGCTATGCGATAGCTCCGATAAAGGCGGATAACTGAGCCAGCCTGCGTCCGGTGAGCCACCGATAACGAAGGACAGGTTGAACAGCATTGCTCCCAGGAAGAATAACCAGAAGCTCAATGCATTCAGGAACGGGAACGCAACGTCCCTTGCCCCGATTTGAAGCGGTACAATAACATTAAATAAACCGAACATAAACGGCATCGCCATGAACAGGATCATGATCGTACCGTGAGTCGTAAAGACCTGATTATAATGCTCGGGATGTAAGAAATCCATGTTAGGCATAGCTAGCTGAAGACGCATCATCAGTGCATCCACACCACCACGGAAAAGCATGATAATGGAAGCAATAATATACATAATACCGATCTTTTTGTGATCGACGGTAGTTAACCAGTTACGCCAGAGCCAGCCCCATTTTTTGAAATAAGTCAGCACCGCTACGATGGTAATCATCGTAATTCCGATCGCCACGTCCGCACCATAAATCAGCGGATCACCGGTAACGAAAAACTCCGATGCAAACTCCTTAAGTCTCTCTAACATTGGGGGCCTCCTTTCGAATCTTTAGTTAGCACTCTTGTCCACGTCTTGCGTAGTAATCTCTTTGGCACCTGAAGCTTCACCGTGCTTGCTGTGAGCACTTTGACCGTCAACCACATACTTGGTCACGATGTCCTGGAACAGCCCTTCTGGGAAGGAAGAATAATAAGCTACATTGCTTGTTCCCGGTTCCGCCAGAGTTTTATATGTCTCTTGCGTCAGCGGTTGAGATTGCTGCTTCACTTCTTTCACCCATTTGTCGAAGTCTTCTTCCGAAGTAGCATTGACATCAAAGCGCATTTGGGCAAAGTGTTCCCCGGTAAAGTTGGCACCTGAACCCCAATATTGACCTTCATGATCAGCTTGCAAGTACAAGGTCATCGCCATACCCGACATTGTATAAATCTGTCCACCAAGCTGCGGGATCCAGAACGAGTTCATCGGTGAATCCGCGGTGAGCTCAAATTTTACGGGCCGGTCTGCCGGGATATTCAACGTGTTGACCGTTGCAATACCTTGCTCCGGATACATAAACAGCCATTTCCAGTCCAGTGAAGAAACTTGAATGGTAACCGGTGCTTTCTCGGAAGCCAATGGCTTCGAAGGTTCCAGATCATAGGTGTAGCGAATCGTTACAACCGCCAGCAATCCAATAATAATAATCGGAACGGTCCACCAAATTGCCTCCGCTTTTGTGCTATGAGACCAGTTCGGCTCATATGCAGATTTATTGTCCGGTTTGTCGCGGTAACGCCATACAATTACTGCAGACAAAATCAATACAGGCACAATAACGACTGCACACAGAATTGTCGAAATGACAATCAAATCTCTCTGCGAAGCGCCAACAGGCCCTTTCGGATCCAGAACAACGTACTGCCCGCCTGCCAGCATTGGCCAGACAATCAATGCAATTGTAACCAACGTCAGGACAACCGGAATGATTATCCGAATTAGCGACCTAGGTTTCTTGTTCATCTTGATCCCCTCTCCTTAAATTCGCTCATACTGAAAAAACAGTATACTACTCTCTTCCTTCTAAAGATATCAGAAATGAGCAACTTTTTTGTTCATGTTAACAAATTTGTCGATTTTACACCTTAAATGTGTGAATTTTTTCTCACAAATCACTTGCATACTTGATATTTCCTCATTGTAATCTTTACACTTCAAGTCACAAAATAAAACCCTTTGCAGTCCCGTTGAACATGATCAACGAATCCGCAAAGGGCTTTATTGACTGGGATTCCGGGTGCTCATCCAGTCTTATTATGAACGAATTAACGCAGGATTATTTAATCGGCGCCTTCGTCTTCCCGGCGTGTATGAACAAGTCCAATCGATTTGGCAATAACATAAATAAATACACTGCCAACCAAGAAACCGATACCGACCATTAATCCAAGGTTACGATCATTAAAATCATTCAGGTTGATCAGGCACATAACTACTCCCGTAATAAGAGCAATCCAAGCCAGAACTGTCATCGTTAACACCGCACGCCGCATATTTTTATCTTTGCGCTCCAATTGGCTTACCATTGCTGTCTTCGATGCCATAGTAAACACTTCCTTTTCCCTTTTTGTAAGTGCTTTCCTTATACCAATATACCACATCAGTATGATTTTTAGTCAACAAATGTTCAAATTTATTTCGCAATTTGGACACTTTATTTGTATTTTGACTGTTGACAAGAATCAGATCACCTCCACTTACTTCTTATAACCCAAAATTGCTCGTCTCATAACATGAAACAGTCCAGAGCTTATGAAACCTTTATGAACATAAAGGGTCTTTGCTGAAATAATAAAAAAGGACGGTGCTCGGATTTCCGAAGCCGCCGTCTTTTTTTCTGAGCAAACATTAATATCCTGCATCTAACAATTAAACAAATGTTATTATTTCATTTAATTCGAGTTTCCAACCAATTGTTTTTGATGACATTCTGATACCAATAGAAGCTTTCTTTGGGTGTTCTGACCAAGGAACGGTAATCCACATGCACAAGACCAAAGCGCATACGGTATCCTTCCGCCCATTCAAAGTTATCCATCAAAGACCAAGCCATGTAGCCTTTCAGGTTGATCCCGTCGTTGATAATTCGATGAATTTGCGTTAAATGCTGCTCATAATATGCAATTCGGCGATCATCATTTATTTTACCGTTCTCCAAATCATCATTGATGCAAGCACCATTTTCTGTGATGTAAACATCCACATTTCCGTATTTTTGCAAATAATGCATGAACTCATACAGTCCGCGTGATTCCACAGGCCAACCAATATCGGTCTTGGTAAGTCCCATATCGACCTCTTCGGATTGCAATGCACCCGCCTCGGGATTGAAACGATTGATCCCCATGGTGTAGTAGTTAATTCCTAGAAGATCAATGGGCTGCGAGATAATTTCCATATCGCCTTCCTGAATCGGGACAGTCGCACCAGCCTTTTCAAACCAGTCAACCATAAATTGTGGATAAGATCCTTTGTAGATCGGATCCAGGAACCAATCTGTATTCAGTGCAATCGCCCGATCACACGCTGCCTGATCTTCCGGAGATTTGCTGTAAGGCTCAGCCCAGCATACATTGGGAGCAATACCAATCTGTCCTGTTGTTCCCAAGCGACGGAACGATTGCACGGCTTTACCATGGGCAACCAACAGTCCGTGCGCAACATTAATCGATGTTTGCAGGTCCTTGTTGCCAGGAGCATGAATACCGAGCAGGTTGGACAGAAACGCAATACACCAAGGTTCGTTGAAGGTTAGCCAAAAATTGATTTTCCCGGAAAACTCCTTGAAGATGACTTCAGCATATTTGACAAACGCATCAACCGTCCTGCGGTTGCCCCAACCTCCAATATCCTCCAGCGTCTGAGGCAGGTCCCAATGATACAGCGTACAGAAAGGTTCGATTCCCGCTTCAAGCAGCTTATCCACGAATCGATGATAGAAGTCCAGACCTTCCCGATTGATCTCGCCGTCTCCATCCGGAATAATACGCGGCCAGGCAATGGAGAACCGATAGGTATTTATACCAAGCTTTTTCATCAGCTCGATATCTTCCTCGTAGCGATGGTAGCTATCACAAGCCACATCACCGTTGTCTCCATTAAACACTTTGCCAGGCGTACGAGCAAACGTATCCCAGATGGATACCCCGCGCCCGCCTTCCTGCGCAGCACCTTCTATTTGATAAGAAGCTGTTGCTGTTCCCCAGCGGAAATCTTGTGGAAATTGAAAAATTGTCATCGTTTACTCCTCCGTCTCATGATGACACGCGGATCCTCTGTCCTGCGGTCATGGTTAAAATAACTACATAATCACCTTGAGGTGTAAGCTGCGCCTTGGCCTTGTCGTTTCCTTCCACATGCAGTGGAAATGCGCTTCGAATGGTTACCGAACCATCGTAATCAGCCTTAATTTCGGCGCTTGAGAGTCTGCCATCTGTCCACTCGATTGCCACTGTGTATGAACCACGTGCTCGAAGCCCCTTCACACTGCCACTGGCCCAGTTCTCAGGCAGTGCTGGCAGCAGATGTAATTCTCTCAAGTGGCTTTGTAACAGCATCTCGGCAATACCGGCAGTACCACCAAAGTTGCCATCAATCTGGAACGGTGGATGATCATCGAACAGATTGGGATGCGTGGATCGGGCCAGCAGCGTACGGACAAACTGATGAGCCAGCTTGCTATCCAGCAGCCTCGCATACAGATTGATCAACCAGGCACAGCTCCAACCCGTATGCCCGCCACCTCGTGCGATGCGACGTTCAAGTGACACTCGTGCTGCTTCCACCAGTTCCGGTGTATCCAGTCGATTGATCTGCTCCCCCGGATACAGACCATACAGATGGGAGACGTGACGATGCCCAGGTTCGGATTCAGCAAAATCCTTAAACCACTCCTGCAGCTGCCCCTCGCTTCCGATACGGAATGGATAGAGTTTGCTGCGTGCCTCGTTCCACTCATTCGCCAGTTGATGATCCACTTCGAGCAGTTGAGCTGCCTCAATGCATCGATCGAACAACTCACGAATTAAAGTCATATCCATCGTCGAAGCCATGGAGATGCTGCGGGCTTCACCATCCTCGGTGAGGAACTTGTTCTCTGGAGAGGTAGATGGAGCTGTAACCAGATATCCGTCCGGTCCCTCTACCAACCAGTCCAGACAGAAGAGTGCCGCTTCCTTCAGGATTGGATACGCACGTTCTGCGAGGAATTGACGATCGCGAGTAAACAAATAATGCTCCCATAGATGTGAAGTCAGCCACACACCGCCCATCGGCCAGAACGCCCAACTTGCGTCCCCGCCTGTAGGCGTGGATGTCCTCCAAATATCCACATTATGATGGGCTGTCCAGCCGCGCGCTCCGTACAAGATGCGTGCCGTTCTTCTCCCCGTATCGCTTAGATCCTCCAACAAGCCAAACAGTGGCTCATGGCATTCGCTCAGGTTGCATACTTCTGCCGGCCAGTAATTCATCTCGGTATTGATGTTAATCGTGTAATCACTGTGCCACGGTGGCTCCACCTGTTGGTTCCAGATTCCCTGCAGATTGGCAGGCTGGCTTCCTTTACGTGAACTACCCATTAACAGATATCTGCCGTATTGAAAATAAAGAGCCTCCAGACCGGGATCATTAGCTCCTGCCTGATAAGCTCGCAGCCGCTCATCTGTAGGTAATTCTTCATTCGCTGATGCGCCGAGATCAATAGATACTCTTGAAAATAAAGCACTATGATCCATCACATGTCGCTCTCGAAGTGCTCTCATGCCATGAGTCATCGCTTTGCTGATTACCTCTTTGCATTCCTGTTCCAGCAGCACGTCATCCTTCACAGGCGCCACATCGTAGCGTTCAAAGGAGGTCACCGCTGCCAGGTAAAAAATAACCTGGTCGGCTCCCTGAATATGAAGTCTCCCGTCCTTAACCGACACTTCGGCGTTCTTGCCCGTCGCAGTCGCGGCCAATTGCACAGCATAAGCCGTTCCCCGATCTTCTTCGTAGATGACAGACTCTGGATGATCCCTGAAATAATTCGATTCAACATGACTCGGACAGCGACTAAACAATGTAAGTGCATTGCCCGAAGTTTGCACGTTATACGGATGTGGACTGTCCAGCGTAACGCTGACATTAACAGCTCCCTCACGATCGGCAGTGATGGTACAGACCATGAGGTCATCCGGTGCACTGGAATATACCTCACGTACATAACGAATCCCTTTATACGAATATTTCGTCGTTGTAATCCCGGTGTGGAGACTAAGCTCCCGCTCAAATTCATCGTATGGGATCTCATCCAGTTCAGCGTGCTGCAGCTTAAAGTGACCCATCGGCTGGTACGCTTCCACATCTCGTCCAAGCATTTCGCGGTTCAGCAATTCTTCAGCTTCGCTATATTGCCCGGACATGATTAGTTCACGGGTCTGTTTCAGGTAACGCTGACTGCTGTACTGAATGGTGTCCCGTGGAAACCCGGACCACAATGTATCTTCATTTAGCTGGATTTGTTCATCTGCTGCTCCGCCATACACCATACCTCCGAGGCGACCATTCCCGATAGGCAGTGCCTCTTCCCAGCGAGTGGCCGGCTGACGATACCACAGACGGTTTTCTTTTGTTCTCTCATTGAATGGGGACATAGATAACTCCTGTTCATGAATCAGCTATTTTTTGTTTTGTAACTAAAACGTTTTCGTAAAATGCAATAAAACACATATTTTCCGATTAAAAGTGGCCTGAACCTGTGTTACAGACATGACCAAAGTGTCGATTATCTGAAAGTGCTTACAGTAAGAAAATTATATTGGATTTCGAATTTTGCGTCAATGTTAAACATCACATGGAATGCAAAAAAGACCCTTGGTCAGGGCCTTATTTTGTATATCAATCTAATTACTTAAACTTCTGTTAGTTTACGTCTTTTCCTGTCCACAGGGACACGCGATCCTTAACCCAAACGGTGTACTGTTTCTCCATTTCGACTGCACCTGCTTTATCCAGTTCAGTCAGGAAACCATCATATACTTTATCGAAGTCTTCTGGCTTGGAAAGAACAGCTTCAGGAATACGTTTGCGCACGATATCCTGTGTTTTTCGGAACGTTACCTCATATTCTGTACCTGAAGGTACAGGCATGTTGTATGCTGCGCCCCAGTCTTTCAGTTGCAAATCATCCTCAGAAGGATAGAATTCTTTCCATGTTGTAATGCCATATGCTTTCAACGTTTCTTTCTCTGCCGCAGTATAACCAGCCTGGATCTGCTCAGGGAAGTTCGTTGTGTAATAGTTATCCGTGGAATCTTTCACGCCATCACCATATCTCGCACTAAACACGCTATACATTCCGATTCCTGTTTCTTTGGTGAAGTTAGAGTTGTCATTGGTTTTACGGTCCTGGATGTCTTGAGGGATCACCCGTTGACCATTTTCTACATTGTAGTGCTCGCCTTCAATACCCCAGTTTCTCAGCACCTGACCTTCGTCTGAAGCGAGCCAGTCCATGAATTTGATAATGCGAACCGGATCTTTAGCAGAAGTTGTGATGCCGATGCCATATCCGTCAAATCCGGTTGGCTGGAACGTATGGTCCACAATATCCTTGTTCAGAGATACAGAGAAGTGAGCATATGTGCTGTCATCTTTGCCTGCTGATTTGAGTGCATTTTCAGCCTCTTGGTAGTTCCACTCTTGGTCAATCAGACCGAGTACACGGCCACTTGCAATTTTGGATTTATATTGGTCATCCTTTTGGACAAATGTATCTTTGTCCAGCAGTCCTTCATTGTACATATGATTCAACCAGCGGAAATATTCTTTCTCCTCAGGACGTTTGTAATGGAGCGTAGCTTCATACGTCTCAGGATCAATGTAATATTCTCCATCATCCGGTGCTCCTGTTGCCTGGAATGCCGGGTTCGTTACGGTAATCATAATCTTCCAATCATCTGCATTCAGCGTCAATGGAATGGTTGGTTGTCCATCAATCGTTGGGTGTTTTTTCACATATTCTTTCAATACATTCTCGTAATCCTCAAGCGTTTTCACTTCAGGGTATCCGAGCTCTTTTAGTACTTTTTGCTGAATTTCGAATCCACCTGTTGCGTCAAACGCAACATTATCGACACCCATATTCGTTGGGATTGTATAAATGGCCTGATCTTCCGAACTGTATTTCAGCCGGTTCATCTGGTCCCCATATATTTTTTTCAGGTTTGGAGCATGCTCCTCAATCAGATCCGTCAGGTCAAGCATTGCCCCTGCATCTACCAGTTTAGACAAGTTCCCTTTTGGGAAAACAACATCAGGGTACTCGCCGCTAGCCGCCATAAGTGCAATTTTCTGGTCTCCACCATTGTTTACATCATACTCCGCTTCAATCGTAACGCCTGTTTGCTTCGTAATCTCTTTACCAACTGCATCCTGCATCTTGTTCCAGGTTGGACTTGCATCCGCACCAAAGAATGTGATGGTGACGGGTTCGGTTCCGCTGGACTCGGAGGCTTCTTTACTTCCCGAATTTCCGCAGCCAGCTGTAACCAGCATTGCACTTGCGAGCATCAACATTGCAAACGTCTTGGGTGTATTGCCTTTCATTTTGCCTCTCATTGTCTAGTCCCCCTATTATTATGAAGGTTTTATCTGTATAACAGGCTTTAGGCCTGAGGATACCGCCGTAAGACACATTTCTGTATGCGCTTACTAAAAATTAAATTTGTACTCTTTTTTATCAGAACCTAAACTCATGAAAACTCTCTTCTAACATCCGTAAAACGTTTTCGGAAAATAATTTAAAACGCTTACTGAAAGTGCTTACATTAACGATTATATGCTATTCATCCCCTTTCGTCAACAACAAAAAAGGCCCCTTTATAGGGGCTTTAAAGGGACCCATTTTGCTTTGAAAATGATCGTTTATCCTGCCTTATTTTCAGTATTATTTCACGTCTTTACCTGTCCAGAGAGATACACGTTCCTTGATCCAAACGGTATATTGTTTCTCCATGTCTACCGCACCTGCTTTATCAAGTTCAGCCAGGAGATCATCATACACTTTGTCGAAGTTCTCAGGTTTGGCAAGGATGGCTTCAGGGATACGTTTACGGATAATGTCCTGCGTTTTCTGGAACGTTACGTTATAATCCGTATCGGAAGGTACAGGCATGTTATATGCTGCGCCCCAATCTTTCAGCTTCAAGTCGTCTTCAGAAGGATAGAAATCTTTCCACGTTGTAATGCCATAGGCTTTCAATGTTTCCTTCTCTGCGGCAGTATAACCTGCTTGGATCTGCTCAGGGAAGTTCGTTGTGTAGTAGTTACCTGTGGAATCTTTGACACCATCGCCATATCTAGCGCTGAAAATGTTGTACATTCCGATACCAGTTTCTTTGGTGAACGCCGAGTTGTCATTGACTTTGCGGTCCTGCACATCAGCAGGGATTACACGGTTGCCATTTTCAACGTTGTAATGTTGGCCTTCAATACCCCAGTTTCTCAACACCTGGCCTTCATCCGAAGCGAGCCAATCCATGAATTTGATAATACGTACAGGGTCTTTTGCCGTTTTCGAAATTCCGATGCCATATCCATCAAATCCAGTTGGTTGGAACGTATGATCCACAATATCCTTGTTGAGGGATACAGAGAAGTGAGCGTACGTATTCTCCCCATTGTTAACGGATTTCAAAGCATTCTCAGCTTCACCATAGTTCCATTCCTGGTCAATCAGCCCCAGTACCCGACCGCTAGCGATTTTGGATTTGTATTGGTCATCCTTTTGCACAAATGTATCTTTGTCGAGAATGCCTTCATTGTACATTTTGTTCAACCAGCGGAAGTATTCTTTCTCCTCTGGACGTTTATAGTGCAGCACCGCTTCATACGTTTCAGGGTTAATGTAATATTCACCGTCATCCGGTCCACCTGTTGCCTGGAAGGCTGGATTCGTTACCGTAATCATAATCTTCCAGTCATCTGCATTCAGCGTCAGTGGAATGGTTGGTTGTCCGTCAATGGTTGGATGTTTTGCATAATATTCTTTCAGAACTTTCTCGTAATCCTCAAGTGTTTTCACTTCTGGGTAGCCAAGTTCTTTCAATACCTTTTGCTGAATCTCGAATCCGCCTGTAGCATCAAACGCAACATTATCTACACCCATGTTTGTTGGGATCGTATAAATGGACTGATCTTCCAAACTGTATTTCAGACGGTTCATTTGGTCCCCATAGATTTTTTTCAGGTTTGGTGCATATTTGTCAATCAGATCTGTCAGGTCAAGCATCGCATCTGCATCCACAAGCTTAGATAAGTTACCTTTAGGATAGATAATATCAGGGTATTCACCGCTGGCAGCCATCAAAGGTATCTTTTGGTCGCCACCATTATTCACATCATACTCAGCTTCAATTGTAACACCTGTTTGTTTCGTAATTTCTTGGCCGACTGCGTCCTTCATGTTGTTCCAGTTTGGACTTGCGTCAGCACCAAAGAACGTAAAAGTAATTGGACTGGTCGTATCCCCTGTATCCGTTGGTGTCTCTGAAGCCGTAGTTCCTCCTCCGCCGCTGCAACCTGCTGTAATAGCAAGAGCGCTGGCTAACAGAAGCATTGCGAATGTTTTTGGTGTTTTGCCCTTCATGTGTAATCCCCCTTATGGATAAAATGAAGCTATCTATTGTAGAACAGGCTGACCTGCACATACCGATATCGGTGATTCTGATTGTAAAACGTTTGATTTTATAACATAAAAAGCGTTTTCTAAAATGAAGTGAAAAACCACACTCTATTCAACAATTCGGGATGCTATTCCTTACCCATTCTGACTGAAGAGATTCATGAACAAGTCCTGATAAACCAGTAATGAAAGTGCTTTCATAATTGAATAATAATCCCTCTAAAAGTCCTTGTCAATAGTGAATTAACAAAATTGAAAACGTTTTTCGGAAAACGTTTTAGGCATAAAAAAGAACCCAGTTTCCTGGGCCCTTTCTTTCAAAAAAATCAGTCTGCTAAAACGCATTATTTACTTTCTTCACCGCTCCACAATTGAACACGGCTTTGGACAAGTTCAGTGTATTGTTTTTCCATGTCCTCTGCTCCGGCTTTGTTAAGCTCAGCAATCATCCCGTCATAAATGGCATCGAATTGTTCAGGGGAACTGAGTATTGCTTCTGGAATCCGTTTACGGATAATATCCTGTGTTTTTTGGAAAATAACGTTGTAATCCGAGTCACCTGGAGTCGGCATATTGTACGCTGCTCCCCATGGTTTAACCGGGAACTCATCTTCACTTGGGAACAGATCTTTCCACGTTGTTGCTCCGTATGCTTTGAGTGTCTCTTTCTCCGCATCGGAATAGGCCGCTACAATCTGTTCAGGAAAATTCGTTGTGTAATAGTTATCCGTTGAATCTTTGACACCATCTCCATAGTGACCAGACATATTGGTGTAGAGGCCAATACCTGTTTCCTTCTGGAATACGGCAGCATTATTCGTTTTTTGGTCCAGCACATCCGCAGGAATCACACGTTTGCCATCTTTCACTTCGTACTGCTTGCCTTCAATACCCCAGTTCATCAGCACTTGACCTCCCTCAGAAGCCAGGTAATCAAAGAATTTGATTGTACGAACCGGGTCCGGATTCGATGTTGTAATCCCTACACCCCATCCAGATACAAAACCAGGGTCCTGGAAGGAATGATCCTTGATATCTTTAGACAGAGTTACCGGGAAATGTGAATAGGTAGCTTCGTCTTTACCCGCTGCTTTCAATGCGTTCTCCGCATCGGAATAACCCCAATCCTGGTCAATGACGCCCAGTACACGTCCACTTGCAATTTTGGATTTGTATTGATCCGTTTTCTGTACGAAGCTGTCCTGATCGAGCAGTCCTTCTGCGTACATATGGTTCAACCAACGGAAATACTCTTTCTCTTCCGGACGTTTGTAATGCAGACTTGCCTCATATGTCTCAGGATCAATGTAGTACTCGCCATCATCGGGCGCGCCTGTTGCTAAGAATGCCGGATTCGTTACGGTAATCATAATTCTCCAGTCATCCGCATCCAGGGATAACGGAATCGTTGGTTGTCCATCAATCGTTGGATGTTTCTCCTTATATGCCTTCAATACATTTTCGTAATCCTGGAGCGTACGTACTTCAGGGTATCCCAGCTCTTTCAATACACGCTGTTGAATCCCAAATCCACCGCCTGCATCAAAATACTTCTGGTCTACCGCATAATACGTAGGCAGTACATAAATCCCTTGATCTTCGTTGCTATATTTCAGCCGGTCCATGTAATTACCATACAGCTTCTTCAGATTGGGAGCATATTGCTCAATCAGATCAGTCAGATCGACCATGGCCCCAGCATCCACGAGCTTGCTTAGTTCACCTTTGGGTGACACGATATCTGGATAATCTCCGCTTGCTGCCATCAAGGATACTTTATCCTGACCACCACTGACAGCAAATTCACCGTTAAGGGTTACTCCTGTTTTCTCTGTAAGGACTTTCCCCACTTCATCCTTCATACCGTTCCAGTTCGGACTGGGATCGACGCTAAAAAAGTCAAAAGTAATCGGAGATGTATCCCCGCTTGTGTCCTTAAACGACGTATCGCCGCTGTTTCCTCCACCGCAACCTGCGAGCAAAGACATCGCAAGCACTGGAGCCAGTGCAATCTTCATTTTGTTTCTTGCCATAATGGTAATCCTCCCGTTTCATATGTCTGTCTATTCGGGACTTTTTAGTCCCTGTCTATAACTTCATGGATGCACTCCGCAGCCCTATACGGTGAAGCGCATACCTAATGGCTGCGCTTCGGGCATCCTGATGCTTCTTTTATAAATGTACGGCCGCTCTATGTGGCAACCTGTACAGACTTGCTTATGCTTTTACTGCACCCAATGTCATACCGCCCACAAAATACTTCTGCAGGAACGGATACACGATCAGGATTGGAACCGTAACAACAATCGTAATTGCCATCTTGATGGATTCCGGTGAAATCTGTGTCATCTGCTGAGCCATGTCATTGGCATTTCGTCCGGCACCTGAGCCTTGCTGTGTACTTTGCAGTACTTTCATGAGCTCGTACTGGAGCGTTGTCAGATGAGCCTTTGAACCATTATACAGGTACGTATCGAACCAGGCATTCCACTGGCCTACAGCCAGGAACAACGCGATGGTTGCAAGTACCGGTTTACAGAGCGGCAAAATGATTTTGTAATAGATCTTAAAGTCATTCGCACCATCCAGCTTCGCTGATTCCTGTAAGGCATACGGCAGGCCATCAATGAAGGAACGGATGATGAATACGTTAAACGCACTGATCATACCTGGCAATACATATACCCAGAATGTACCGATCAGGTTCAGGTCACGCATCAGGATGTACACCGGAATCAGACCACCGGAGAAATACATCGTGAGTGCAAGTGTAGTCGAAACAAATTTTCTCAGTTTGAAGTCAGGCCGACTCAGTGTAAATGCAATCATTGAGGAACTGATCAAGCCGAGCAATGTACCTACAATGGTACGCAGAATGGAAATCTGCAAACCTTGCAGCAATCCTTCGTATTGGAAAATGGTTTTATAGTTCTGCAATGTGAATTCGCGAGGCCACAAGTAAATTCCACCACGTACGGTATCTGTCGAGTTATTGAGCGAGATAGCCAGTACGTTCAGGAATGGATACAGTGTTACAATCAGCACCAGGGTCATCGCGAGGATGTTGAATATATCGAACAGCTTATCGCCCCGAGTAGCATTGAATGCTTTGTTCGCCATAATGTCGTCCCCTCCCTACATGATGCTTTCTTTGGTGAATTTTTTGAACAATCCGTTCGCTGTAAACAGAAGGATGATACTGACAACGGAATTGAATATGCCTATGGCTGTACCATACGAGAATCGTCCCATATTCAAACCATAATTGAGCGCGTATAGATCAAGAACTTCCGAGTAGTCGGTGACTAGACTGTTGCCAAGCAAGAACTGCTTCTCGAAACCGATACTGATCAGATGCCCGATCGACATGATGAAAAGTACGGAAATCGTGGTCCGTATGCCTGGCAGCGTGATGTGCCACATTTGTCTCCAGCGGTTCGCTCCATCCACACGGGAGGCTTCGTAGAGCTCTTGGTCAATACCTGTAATAGCTGCGAGATAGATAATGGCATTCCAGCCCGTTTCTTTCCACATATCTGAAGCGGTTACAATGTACCAAAACAAGTTCCCCTTGGCCATGAACTGGATCGGCTGGTCAATAATGTTTAGGTTTACCAAAAGATCATTGATAATCCCTCCATCGGTGGAGAGCATCTTGGTAATAATCCCTGCCACTACGACCCAGGATACAAAGTGAGGCAGATATGATACCGTTTGCACGGCACGCTTGAAGAACATGCCTTTCATCTCATTCAAGAGAATCGCAAAGAAAATCGGCACGATAAAACCGATAACCAGTCCCATCAAGCTCATTGCAAGCGTATTTCGAAGTACCAGATAGAAGCGATCATCACTGAACAGCTCTGCAAAGTGTTTAAAACCAACCCACTGTTGATCGCCGAACGATCTGGCCGGTTTATAGTTTTGGAAAGCCATCGTCCATCCCCATAGTGGCAGATAGTTAAATACAAAAACCCAAACTACGAATGGCAATGACATGAGATAGAGATACTTTTGCTGTTTCATGCTGTCCCAAATTCTGTTCCGCCGTTTTTGTGTTGGCGGATTGGGGTCACTGCTTCTTTTCGCGGAAGCGGATTTTTTTGTTAGCGTTTCCATCTCCGTTCCCCCTCCTCTGTTTTATAAAATAATCATACCTGATAGAGCGTTTTCAAAATACCAGCTGGATTTTAGAGAAAATCATATAAAAATTAGATATCCCCCTATAAAATCCGATATTATATCTATAAAATTAGTGATAATGACGCAGTCTATTATTTATTAATGAAATTAAAAGGGAATTTAATTTGAAAATGGTAATTTCCGAAAACGTTTTATAGAAATCGTTTACTTTGCATAAATTGAAAAGAAAAAAGGACCTCAAGGGTCCTTCAAACAGACTTTATATTCGAAAACGTTTTACGACTAATTTGGAGAAATGCCTAGCGACAGAAGCACCTCCACTGAAATCATGGCCTACTCCTGTTCGGGCTCTCCTGAAGAATCCTTGGACTGTGATCTGGCAAGCTCTCTAGCATGCTTGTATGCGGAGGGTGATTCCCCTACATACTTCTTGAATTTGCCGTGGAAGTAATCCACGTTGGCATATCCTACTCTTGCGGCAACCTGGTGAACCTTTAACCCTTCATCGAGCAGTTCCTTCGCCTTCTCCATTCGAACCTTATCGAGAAATGCATTGAAATATTCCCCGGTATGGTTCTTGAACAGCTTGCCCAGATAACTGCTATTGTAGTTAAATACCTCTGCGAGTACCTCAAGCTTGAGATTTTCGCCCGGATTACGACGGATAAATTCAATCATCTGTTTCAGTACCGTATCCTTGCTGCCTCCACCCATGCGTTGAATAAGACGGTTCAGGTGTTCAGCGGCCATCCCTTTGAGATCCAGCAGCGTTAATTGATGGTAAACCTCCGTAATGAGAACGGAATGCTCCTGCATGATGGATTGCATATGCTGATTGGCTGCTGCAAGTTTGTTAATCGCCAATGAAAACACTTGGGAGAACGCCGTCTTAATCGCTTGTTCTGTCTGGTGATGCGGAACCAGGCGTTCTTCCATCTCCGTCAGCACACGCATTACGGACTCGCTGCTCCGAATGTCGAGCGCATAATACAGCTTGTCTGCCAATTCTGCTTCATCCGGTTCACCACTTTGTTCCCCAAGCGCTACAACGGGCCCAGATGCACCTTCGCTCTTCTCCTCTTCATTCCATAACATTACGCGTTGTTCCGCAAACAGAAAACGTCTGCCTAATACTCCGTTGGCCTGATTATAGGAATGTGCGATGTCAGCTGTGGAATTCACAGGTTGACCTGCTGCAATATACATGTAAATATTCCATTCTTCCAGCATGCGTTTCAATTCATCATATAAATTGTGAGCAGACTGTACAGTCAAAATAGGCTCTTTGCATAACAGTCCCAGTCCAGAATGAAATGAAAACACAATGCCCCGATCTTTCTGGTCAAAAGCCTCCGCCAGTCTGCGTTTCACCACACTACCACGCTGTAAATCAGGTTCGGCATGCATCTCCAGCAGCACAACCTGATACTGCGGCCAATTCAACCCTAGCGCATTTGCTTCTATCGTGCCTGCACCTTCCAGGCTATCAAACAGCAACGCTTCTATTTGATGCTCCCGGTAGGCTGTATCCTCACCAGCATGGCGGGCCAGTGTTTCCCTCTCCCGTTTCAGCATCACAGAAATCCGCTCCAGCTCACTGATAATCTCCTCTTCATCCACTGGCTTGAGCAGATATCCATCCACGCCAAAACTGATGGCTTTCTTGGCATAATCAAAATCGGCGTATCCACTCAGGATCAGAAAGTGCGAACCCGGATGGGTCTGCCGCACTTCTTCAATGACATCTAGTCCGGTCATGCCGGGCATGCGAATATCAATGATCGTCAGGTCCGGTTGCAGCTCTTCGAACCGGGTGATGGCCTCACGCCCACTGGCAGCTGTGCCAATCACTTGAAAGCCGTATTGTTCCCAATCAATAATCGTTGTCAATCCTTCACGTATGCTCGGTTCATCATCTACCAAAAATACTTTATACATGCTGGTCTCCTCCTGCTGGCAAGGTGAAAGAAACCTCTGTTCCTTCCCCGTACACACTCTTGATCTGTAATCCGTATGGCTCGCCGTAGGTCAACGTTAAACGTTGATGTACGTTACGCATGCCGATCCGGCTCTTCTCCTGCTCTTCCGGTCCACAGATGAACTGCATCACTTCAGCCAGACGCTCCGGTGTAATGCCTGCCCCGTCGTCATCGACACGCACCTGCACTTCATCTTTCACCAAACGAATATCTATACTCACACGGACCGTGCCCTCTTTATTTTCCAAACCATGCACAATCGCATTTTCAACCAGAGGCTGAATGATCAAAGGAGGAATGTACATCTTCTCCACCTCCGGGTCGATATGGATCTGGAAAGCAAGTCGGTCGCCGTAACGGAATTTCTGAATTTCCAGATAAGAACGTACCATCTCCAGTTCGGCTCTGAACGTCGTTTTGCCGCTGCCAATCTCTAGACTCTTACGCATAAGCTTGCCCAGCAGCCTGACGATATTGGCAATCTCCGCCTCCCCTTTGATATGGGCTTTCATGCGGATCGACTCCAGTGCATTAAACAAAAAATGAGGATTGATCTGGCTGGCCATCATTTTCAGTTTAATCTCTTTCTGTGCGATTTCCAATTGATTGTTCTGTTCCGTTGCCTCCACCACCTGTGTCATCAGTTCATTAATACTCTTCACCATGTAATTGAACTGCCTGGACAGCTGTCCGATCTCATCATTCCCGTCAATGCGGGAGGTGACATTCAGATCACCCAGCGCGAGCTTGTTCAGATGTTTGCTGAGGCGCAGCAATCGGTTCGACGTGAGAAATGAAATGATATATACAAGCAGCAAGGCAATGACCAGCACAAGCGTAATGAAAAGCATACCGATCATGCTAATCGTATTGGCATCTTTGACGATATTTTTGGTTGCAAAAACCGAAATGATTTTCAGGCTATTCATGCTCGAACCAGGGCGCAGCTCATCAATGACAATGTTGGATGGCTCTCCCTGGAAATCTGCTTCAATTGTGCCTTTGGCCTGATTTTGCAGATCTACGCCAAAATCAAGCTCATTCAGCGTTTTACCCACCATGTCGGTATTTTTGGCCGCTACCACATATCCCTGCTCGTCCGTAATTAACGTCTCGAACGGTTCCTGACGTAGCAATCCATTTAGCTCATCCTGATTGATGACAATCATCAGCACGCCCTCGGTCCGATATTCGGCAAAAGGAACTTTGCGCACCAGACTGAGCTTGTGCACAGGATTATCTCCCTTGTCAGGAATGTAGAACCAGCCGATACTCGTCGTTTTGAGCGCCTTCTGGTACCAGTAGCTCTCCTCGGTCTGTTTGTCCACCGGAATGAACTCCAGATTGTTGATCAGCGTCGGATTGGTGGAGTAAAACCGAATGCCGGCAACCTCACGGTACAGACGCTTGTATTCCTGAAAATCTTTGTATGCGAGGTAAGCCGAAGTTAGCTCTACAACGCTTTGGTATCGTTTGTTCACAATTTCCTTCAGTTCATTGTTGAACATCAGAATGTTGGAAATATCCGTCGGCACACGCAGTAATGTCGTGGTCTGACTTTTGACTTTGTCAACGTTGTTGATCGTCTGTCCAATGGCGTTGTCCAGCGCCTGCTTACGAAAGTACCCGGTTACAGCAAGTCCTATAATCAGTACCGGGATCATGACGACAAGTACATAGGATATGAGCAATTTATGCTTTAATTTAAGATTGTTGGATGTTCGTATGAGCCTTCTAAACATATCTGCACCTTCCGTCGTCTTATAAGCGCTTACATATAAAGGTCAGGACATATCGCTCCTGCTCTTCTAATTCATCATACCACATAACAGCAAAAGCCCTGCAAGAGGGCTCCGAAAAAAGGCTGTATGCTGATCTATAAAACAAGCATGATGCTTATATAGCTCATTCTAATGTAGGAAGGATAACTGAATGCTTAGCGGCTGCGTGCTGAGCGGAAACCATGTCCTTTGGCACGCAGCGCAACAATCAAAGCCACAAGGGACAGAAGCAGAATGGCCCAGGTAAAGGACGAGGCTCCCCATTGATTCAGAAGCACACCTCCCGCCAATCCGCCAATGGCAATAGCCAGATTCCAGACGGTCGTATTAATCGGCATAACAATATCCACACCCTGCTCCCCGGCTGCTTGGGCAAGCGCGGTCTGCAACAGTGTAGCCGCGCCACCAAATGTCAGACCCCACAGCGCAACAGAACCAAAGACAACGCCGGTATGCTCACTCCAAAGACCTAATACAAGCGAGATCAGTGCAAAGCCCGCAAGACTGATGAGAACCAGCATACGCAACCACCGATCAATAAGAATGCCTGTAATCCAGATGCCCACCAATGCCATTAGGCCAAACACAAGTAACATGAGTCCGACCTTTGATTCCAGACCAACATCTGCGAGGAAAGGAGCAATATACGTGTACAGAATATTATGAGCCAGCATCCAGGTCAGTACGACCGCCAGAATGGGAATTACGCCTGGGGTCAGCAGCACTTTTAATGAAGAAATGCGTTGATCAGCAGACTGTCCCGGATAATCAGGTACTTTCCAGAGCACCCAGAAAATCAGTACAAACGCCAGCAATGACATTAGCCAAAATACCGAGCGCCAGCCCATATAGGAACCCAGCAGTGTACCTGCCGGAACACCGAACGATAAGGCAATCGGTGTACCGATCATCGCAACAGCCATGCCCCTGCCCTTGAGATGATCAGGCACCATCCGCAGCGCATAACCGCCAATTAGGCCCCAGGAGACACCTGCTGCAACACCGGCAAAAAAACGAGCGACAAGTGTCAGTACATAGTTTGACGAGAGGGCTGTAATGGTGTTGAAGACGAGAAAACCGATAATCGCTAGAAGTAAAAGCGGTCGGCGTCGCCAGCCTCTTGTCAGCACGGCCACAGGTATGGCGGCAATCAACGATCCAACTGCATAAAATGTGACAAGCTGCCCTGCCCCTGCCTCAGAGACCTGCAGTCCTTCCTTGATTTGTGGCAGCAACCCCGCCGGAAGTGTTTCAGTCATGATGGCTATAAAGCCAGCCATAGCCAAGGCTAGCAGTCCTAACCACGGGAAGCGTAGAGAATATCTATCGGACATCTGTGCAGCTCCTTTTCAGATAATATAGGACAATAATCGAATTATGGATCGATCATTCCTTATATTATCCAGCCTCTCCCATCTTGTCAACGACTTTTGGATCGATTAGTATATAATTAAGAAAAACAAGGGGGGATTTCTTATGGCTAGAACCGGACGTCCGCGCATTTTTGATCGGGAAGAAGCCTTATTGCAGGCAATGATGCTCTTTTGGGAACAAGGATTCGAGGCCACCTCATTGCTTCAGCTTCGAGCGGCCATGGGTGATATTTCTGCTGCCAGCTTCTATGCGGCCTTTGAGTCCAAAGAAGCTCTGTATAAAGAAGCGGTAGAACGATATATGGGTACGTTTGGACGCGTAACGGAAAGCTTCTCCGATCTTACGCTGTCTCCAAGAAAAGCGATTGAAACAACTTTAAAAAGTACCGCCAAAATGCAAACAGACAGCACCCATCCATCCGGCTGTTTAATTGTGCTGTCAGCCAGCACATGTTCTTCCAGAAACAATCATATTCGTGACATCGTCGCTGAGAAAAGAAAGCTGACTCGCGGCCGTCTGCAGGCATGCATCCAGCGTGCTGTGGAGATCGGTGAACTGCCTGCCTCCACTAATATCTCGATGCTGACCACCGTTTTTGATACCTTTATGCAAGGTATTTCTACACAAGCCCGGGACGGCGTTCCTTTTGCAACGCTTGATCAGGCCATCACGAAAATTATGGGCATCTGGGACCTGGCTCAACAGCCTGCCTGACCTGTTTACTGACTGTTTCTTACTGACCGATGGTGTAAAAAAAGCCAAAAAAGGCACTCCCATGATTGGAAGTGCCTCTGCAATATACAATTTATCAGGTACCGTTATGGACGCGGAGTGTCTACCCCATTCAAAATCAGCTTGGGATGAATATCTGCGCTCAGCGAAGCGGAAACTGCACAATACTTCTCTTCAGCCATTTGGATGGCTTTCCAGATCCGGTAATCCGGGATATCGCCGTCTACTTTGAAGATCAGGTCAATGGCAGTAAAACCTTTTGGCATATCTTCGCTGCGTGTACCTTGAGCCTCAATCTCGATCCCTGTTATTTTGTCCAGGAAAGCGTCCAGAATCATCGTGATATCGATCCCCATGCAGCCTCCGAGACCCGCCAGTAACAATTCCATGGGTGTAGCACCCTTGCTGTCACCACCATAAGCAGCTGTGGCATCCATGCCAACCGCGTAGCCAGAGGGTCCTTCGGAAGTAAACGCGCGTTTGCCTTTCCATACAGTTGTTACATTCATGATGTTTATCCTTCTTTCTTAGAATAGTTTACGCTCTGCAGATATCCGTTCAGGGTACGGATTGTTCTTCCGGAGACAAAAGCGAACGCTGCGCTTCTTCAGAATCGATTCCGTCCCCTTCACTCATTCTGCTATCTCTGAGAATTCTTAGAATTCAGTAATTTGCTGCAAAAATCTGCGTGTCCGCTCCTGCGTTGGATGTTCAAAAAAAGCCTGTGGACTTGCTTCTTCCACGATCGATCCATCCGCCATAAAGACGATTTTGTTCGCCACATTCCGGGCAAACTTCAATTCATGCGTGACCACCAGCATCGTCATGCCTTCCTGTGCCAGCTCCTTCATAACGGAGAGCACTTCTCCCACCAGTTCAGGATCAAGGGCTGAGGTAGGCTCGTCAAACAGCATTACTTCTGGCTCCATGGCAAGTGCGCGAGCAATCGCCACACGCTGCTGTTGTCCACCAGACAAACGGGATGGATATGCATCCTGCTTGTCCGACAGCCCGACCCGATCCAGCAGAATCCGGCCGCGTTCGGCCGCTTCGTCCCGCTTGATTTTTTTCACTGTCACGAGACCTTCCATCACATTGCCAAGCACCGTCTTGTGCGGATACAAGTTGAACTGCTGGAATACCATACCGGTCTGTCGGCGGATTTCCAGTACCCTTGACCGCTGGATTCGCTGCGAATCGGTACTGTCTACTACCACTCCATTGACTTCAATCTTTCCGCCAGAGAGCTCTTCCAGACCGTTCAGACAGCGCAGCAACGTACTTTTGCCTGATCCACTGGGTCCCAGCAGTACAACAATATCTTTTGCATCGACATGCAGATCTATATTTGTGAGAACTTCATTTTTTCCAAAACGTTTGGTCAATCCTGTCGTTGTAATCATCGGTTCTCCCCTCCTATCAGTAAGCCCGGGCCAGCCGGCGCTCCACTTGTTCCAGAATGGACGAGAAGCCGATACTCATGATCCAGTAGATCACGCCAATCGCCAGATAAAACGGCATATTCACCGCATATTGTGATACAAGCAATTGTGCTGACCGCAACAACTCGGTAACACCAATCGCTGCCACAAGGGATGTTTCCTTCAGCATGCCAATAAACGTGTTCCCCATTGGCGGGATGGCAATGCGAACAGCCTGCGGGAAGATAATCCGTCTCATCGCTTGAGCCGGCGTCATTCCCGTTGCGTATGCAGCTTCCGTCTGTCCTTTCGGTACAGCCTGAATGGCTCCGCGGAACGTTTCGGACAGAAACGCACCTGCATTCAGACTAAGCCCGAGGCAGGCTGCCGTGAGTGAGCCCAAGGTTACACCATAATCGACCAATCCGTAATAAATAACGAATAATTGCACCAGCAGCGGGGTTCCCCGCATGATGGATACGTAGAAACGGGCGATCATCCTGAGCCACATCGGTCCTTTCAGACGCGCGATAGCGACGAGCACCCCGATGATAAAAGCAAAAAACATGGAGATTACAGTTACATACAGCGTGTAGTATGCCCCCTTCAAAAAGAAGGGGATATTCTCAAATACCAATTCCATCGATCAAACTTCCCTTCGCCCTGCCGGTTCATTATTGCGCAGGCTCTTCACCAAACCATTTTTTGAAAATGGTATTGTACGTACCGTCATCTTTCATGCCTTTGAGCGCATCATTCAGTGCTGCTACGAGTTCCGGATTGTCTTTGCGCACAGCAATACCTGCCTGGTCACTCTTAATCGGTTCACCTACGGCTTTGATATTTAATCCGTTGGCATCCACAATGGGTTTCAGCGCATACATGTTGTTGATTGTGGCATCAATCCGTCCAGCATTCAGGTCTTTGAGTGAAGAGATCACATCATCATAGGTTTTAATCGTAAAGTCGCCCACTTTTGGCAACACTTCATTACGCAGATATGTTTCATCATTCGTACCCAGACCTACGCCAATCGTTTTTCCTTTGAAATCTTCCAACTTGGTAATATCGTTGTTATCACTTTTCACAATGATTTTGACTTGGTTGGTAATATACGGATCACTGAAATCCAGTACTTTCTTCCGATCATCGGTGATCGTCATCTGGCTGATGATGGCATCCAGCTTTTTGGCTTGCAGACTTGGTGTCAGGCCGGAGAACTCCTGGGATACAAATTCAACCTCAACCCCAAGACGCTTCGCAACCTCACGTGCGATATCGGCATCGTAGCCGTCCATTTCTTTCTTATCGTTCAGGAAGTTGTATGGGGCGTATGTGCCCATCATCCCCACTTTGATGACGCCAGCAGACTTGATCTGCTCCAGTTCATTGTTTGCCTGTGCTCCATTACTGCTTCCATTGTCCGTAGCTTTATTGCCACAAGCGCTCAGTACCAGCACCGTCATTAACAGCAGGGCTGTTAAAGTCCAGCCTTTGCGAGATTTCATTCCATATGTTTTATTCATGTCATTAACTTCCTCTCATCCATCTAGTCATGTCTTGTTGAAAATTATGTTCCCTTAGTTCTCTAACTACAGTTGTACCCATTATTCCCTGCTGCTGGCTTAATCATGTGAATAGTTAATCCCGTTGTTGAAAATAAACCTCCGGGGCCATCACACCTTTAAATGCCGAGCAGTCCGTAAAACTCAAAGCTTGCCGCCTCAGCTGCGAGCTTTGTTGCGGTCATTGATGAGAACTCGCTGTGCAACTCTTCCGAGCCAAACAGCCAGCGCGTAATCATACCTTCAATCATGCTAACCAGCAGCGCAGCGCGGAGCGGAACATCCATGGACTGTGGCAGCATGCCCAATTCAATGGCCCGCTGCATGTTGTGACGAAATGCTTGTTCTACCGCACCCCGTGTCTCTTCAACCAAACGACGTACCGACTCTTCCGACACGATGCCTTTGAGCAACAATTCCATAAAGTAACGATTGTCCGCTGCAAAGGAAAACAGGTCGGTGAACAGCCGTTCCGAAGCTCTCACCATATCCTCAACCGATCCGGCATCCTTGCGGTAACCTTGCCCGATCGCTTCAAGCAGCTCCTCCCTGCCAGTTAATACAATCTCCGAGGCAATGGCTTCCTTGCTTTTGAAGTGCCAGTAAAAGGTGCCTTGCGCTACACCGGCTTCGCGGACGATATCAGAAATTTTGGTCTGATGGTAGCCCTGGGTTGCAAAACGCTCCATCGCTATGCGTATAATTTGGTCCCGGCGTTCTTCTCCGGGTTCCAAATGATTGTTTTTAGACATTTGCCTACCCTCCCGATTGATCAGTCAGTCAGTTAATGTATATCCTATTGGATAACTAGGTTTTTGTCAATATAGTTTTAAACAATTCATTACAAGCATAAGTTGAAGTTGAGCGCATTTGTGATCATAATAGATGATAGCCTTGTTCAAATGAACGGGCATTGTCACGCAGGACAGCCTTTACGCTGTCATCTGCATTTCAAGGAGGAAGAGAATTGGACTTTATATCATCAATTATTATGGGCATCATCGAAGGTTTGACTGAGTTTTTGCCCGTGTCCTCGACCGGACACATGATTCTGACTGCCCACTTGCTGGGATTATCGGAGGACAACGAGTCAGTCAAAACGTTTGAGGTGGTTGTGCAACTCGGAGCTGTACTAGCTGTCGTTGTGCTGTACTGGAACAAATTCATTGATATGTTCCGCTTCACCGGAGGCAAAAGGAGCTACACCTCCCGTCTGAACCTCATACATATCTTTTTGGCGATGGTTCCTGCCGTGGTCATTGGACTTGTATTCCGAGACTGGATCAAAGCGCATTTGTTTGGTGCACAGACGGTACTGTACAGTCTCGTTATAGGTGGTATTCTGATGATTGTGGCTGAACGTTGGAGTCACCGCAGCGAGCGCATTACAACCCATGATGTAGACGATATTACGTATAAACAGGCATTTGTTGTGGGGCTTTTTCAGATTCTCGCATTATGGCCAGGCTTCTCCCGTTCCGGTTCGACGATCTCGGGTGGACTGTTCGCAGGAGTAAGCCGGGTTGCAGCAGCGGAATTTACATTTCTGGTCTCTGTGCCGATTATGATCGGAGCCACAGGATATGATCTGTACAAAAGTATCGATCACCTGAATATCAGCGATTTCCCGATCTTCGCGATTGGATTCATTGCCGCATTTATCGTAGCCATGCTTGCCATCAAGACGTTCCTGTCCATTTTGAAAAAACTGAGCCTGACCGTCTTTGCAATCTATCGCTTCGTGCTGGCAGCCGTATTCTTTATCATTTTAATGATGTAACCCTATCTTCAAGGCATGTAATAAAAAAGCCAATGGCGACCTGTTTCCCTACGGAACCTGGTCGCCATTTTTATGTACTAAACAAAATTAGGACCACTTTCTGGCCTGAACTTTATTTAATTTCTTTAGATACCTGATTCTTTTAATAATATGCTTCCTATTACGCTTTCTTTCTTCCAACAGTTGTTTCACACCTCTCATCAATAAAAGGTATCTCAGTTCATCCTCATGACTCAATTGATGCATTTCTTTAAGAATCGTATTGCTCATCTCCGTCTCTGTCACCCCAATATTTAGTTTATCCTGAACATTATACGAGAGCGTACTTAACAAACTCTCAACAATTCGATTTCATTTGTGAACAGCATCCTTCCTCCTCGCCCCAACATCAAAAACACCTCCTATCAGCGATAGGAGGTGTGTGTTTCGTATAACTACTGCGATCTAAACAAACTGATTCCGCTTATACCTTGGACTCCAAAGTCTGCAGGTACTCCGAGATTTGAGCAGGTGTTTTTGCCCATTTGCTGTGCAGATGCGCAATTTTCTTGCCGTTCTGGAATACCAGTAGACTTGGAATGCCGCGTACACCGTTCTCTTCAGCAAAAGGAAGGAACTCTTCTGCATCCAGGGCATAGAAGGTTTTATCCGCATGCTGGTCGATAACATCCCCGATAAAACGATCTAGGTTTTTGCAATCCGGACACCAGGTTGTATCAAATTTAATGACGGTAAGCCCGTCAGAATTGATCGTATCGCGATATTGTTGCTCACTTTGAATTCTTTCCATATGTCTTCTCTCCCTTGTTTGATTCTTTATGGTCGACCTTCATTGTACCTCTTATAGTTACAATTGAAAATAGGCTGCCAACGTTTAGCGGTGCTGCTTGTACAGATTGGCAGGGCTGAGCTCCCGTATTTCGTTAATCTCCGCATCCGTAAGTGCTGCTGATTCCGAGGCTGCAATATTATGCAGCAACTGCTCTCTCGAACTGGCTCCTGGCACAACAGCGGCAACAGCTGGATGCGCTAGTGCATAACGAATGGCGGTTTGAGCCATGCTGCGATTGTTTGTAACCAAACGGCTCAGTCCTTGGCGAATGGAATGCAACTCCTCTGGTGTATAATCCAGATAACCTTTATCTGCCTTGGCAGCACCAGAATCGGCGAGAACCCCACTTGCTACGGGTCCACGAGCGATAATGCTAATGCCCTTTTGCTCCAATAAAGGCAATACTTCCTCTTCGGCCCGACGATCTGCTACGCTGTATTGATTCATTACGCTGATAATGGAAGCCCTCTGCACATATTCCCGAATTACGTTAGGACGAATGGAGGATATACCGTAATACCGGATAAGCCCTTCCTGCTTCAGTTCCTCAAAGGCTTCAATCGTCTCTTCGATTGGATCATCCATTGTACCGCCATGCAGCTGATACAGATCAATATAATCCGTCTGAAGCCGTTTCAGACTGTCTCGAACAGCCTGTTTGATATAGGCTTTGGACGGGTCCCATGACCAGCCTTCTTTCCCCGGTAGGCGACGATTGCCAACTTTGGTTGCCACAATCACCTGATCCCTGCGGCCCTGAATGGCCTGTCCCACGATTTCCTCGTTTTTCCCCGCATCATAGAGGTCAGCGGTATCCAGAAGATTAACACCACGATCCAATGCTTCATGAATCAAGGCGACGGCAGGTCCCGCTTCGATTCCAAGCGACATACAGCCAAGCCCAATTTCACCAACCATGAGTTCGGATGAACCCAGACGATTTTTCTTCATAAGTTGCACATCCCCTTTCATACGTTCTGCAAGTTTCCATTGTATCATTCTTGCTGGCAAAAATCGCATATGACATATGAGCGCACACAAAAACCCGGGACCGTACCAGCTCCGGGCTTCTCATGCAAAGTACTTCTATACCAAAATCTATTTTAAATCCACACGTGAACCTGTTTTGCTTCCATAAGTCGGTCTTGAAGATGAACTTGAATTTTTCATCAGTCCTGACACCGTAGTGAACAGCTTATCCCTTGCCTGTTTGTTCCTCATCAAGTAAGTCACGCCTGCTCCAATAGCTGTTACAATGATTCCACTTTTCTTAGACATATGTTGTTCCTCCTTCAGGATTAATGTACATTGTGTCTTGCTTGAATTTACCCTGTAGGAGAAAAACGAAACGTCAGATGCCATCTCTAAATTTAAAGAATGGCCTGTTATAACGTAAAAAAATGGCCCCTGAGAATTCAGGAGCCATTTTCTAACGTGCTGTCTTAGCATTCAATCAATCGGACGGTGGCGCGACATGAGTCATTTCCTCATGTTTGTACGTAGAGCCATCCGCAGTCAGGTAAAAGTGACCGATCGGATGCAAATCTTCATCCAGTTCGTAGACCAACGGAATGCCTGTCGGAATATTAAGCGCCATTACATCCGCCTCGGACATTTGGTCCAGATGCATGACGAGTGAACGGAGCGTATTTCCGTGCGCGGAGATCAGCACCCTTTTGCCTGCTGACACAACCGGCTTGATCTCTGCATTCCAGTACTCCAGCACCCGCTTCGATGTATCCATCAAATTCTCGGTACGCGGGATGGTACAGCCCAACCGTTGATATTTGTCCTGATCCTGAACATAACGATCATCTGTTTCGTCCAGGGCTGGGGGAGATATGCTGACGGAGCGTCTCCACTCCATCACCTGGTCCTCGCCATACTTCAGCGCAGTCTGCTGTTTGTTCAGTCCTTGCAGTGCCCCATAGTGACGTTCGTTCAGCTTCCACGTCTTCGTAATCGGAATCCACATCCGATCCATCTCATCGAGAGCAATATCCAGTGTACGAATGGAGCGTTTAAGTACCGAAGCATAGGCGTAGTCAAAATCAAAACCCTGTTCCTTCAGGATCTTTCCCGCTTTCCGTGCTTCTCCGTATCCATCGGTCGTCAGATCCACATCCGTCCAACCGGTAAAACGGTTCTCCACGTTCCACATACTCTGTCCATGGCGAATCAATACAACTCTGTACATAAGCGTGAATCCTCCTTCCATGAAACCATTACCCGCAAGGCGAGCCGGATATGCCCATGATATGTGAAATGATTAATAGTAAGGTGCCATCATCAGATATACAACTACTCCCGTTGAACTAACGTAGAGCCAGATTGGCATCGTCCAGCGAGCAATTTTACGGTGTTTCTTCAATTGATTTGTCCAGCCCCATACCAGAGTGAACAGAGCAAGCGGCACAATGATGGCTGCCAATATGCTGTGCGAAATCAGAATGAAGAAATAGATGGAACGAATGATACCTTCCCCGCCGTATTTGGACGTCTCAGGAGACAGATAATGAAACGACAAATACGTAACTAAAAATAAAAGCGTCGTTGAGAATGCAGCAAGGATAAACCTTTTGTGCAGTTTTACATTCCGTTTGATGATGGCAATTAGTGCCGCGAGCAGAAAGATAAAGGTAAAGCTGTTGAACACGGCGTTAAACCGCGGCAAAATTGTAATGTCAAAGGCCACATCGCCTTTGTATCCGATAGATGGTGCAAAGAACAACAATAAAATAATGACGTTGGCGAGAATGGAAATGGTAATAATGAGACCTGCGAAATTTTTATTACTGGTCGGGGCAATCTGATTGGATTGAATGTTCGGGTCCCCTTTGTCCTGTTTGCCCAATGAAAAATCCTCCTCATATCCTAACTTCTATGTTCTATCTCATTATATCTTGCCATATCTCGACTGTTAAGTGACAACACTCTGAACAAAAAGCCTTGTCAGGTTCCTTTAAAATGCCCCCTTAAGGCCATTTTCATTAAAAGCTCGCCTTCACTGGTTTACCCCATCCTGTATTTGTGGTATAATTAATGCAATTAAACACATACGCGTTGAACTGGAGGAGCCTGTCACCAAGGGCCCTCCTTGTCTTTTTTTAAGGCATAAAGCGGCACTTTTACAAGCGCTGTTTTATGCCTTTTTTTGTTCTTTAGGCTTGGAATGATCCCCCCTTGGACAGGTAACCCTATAAACGCTACTGCTGGAGAGGAGCACACCTATGGAATTTATTTTGGTTCTTGCGCTAATTCTGATTTTCACCAAGTTAGCCGGAGATTTGTCGGTAAGACTTGGTCAACCGTCCGTATTGGGTAAATTGATCGTTGGTGTCATTCTCGGACCTGCTTTGCTCGGTTGGGTTCAACCGAATGATTTCATCCATTATATGGCCGAAATTGGGGTACTGCTGCTCATGTTCATTGCCGGACTTGAGACCGATTTGGAGCAATTGAAGAAAAACTGGAAGGCGGCCTTTGCCGTAGCCGTTGGGGGTATTATTTTACCTTTTATGGGGGGTTACGGTTCCGCAATAGCCTTTGGCATGTCGCAGACACATGCATTGTTCTTTGGACTTTTGTTCTGTGCAACATCCGTAAGTATCTCTGTCCAGACGTTGAAGGACATGGATCAGTTGGGCTCACGTGAAGGCACTACGATTCTGGGGGCAGCTGTTGTAGATGATGTCTTGGTCGTGGTCATTCTCGCTGTCATGATGAGCTTGCTCGGAACAGGTGCTGGAGACACATCCATCCCGCTTCTCATTGGTAAAAAGCTGCTGTTCTTTGTTATTATTATCGCTGCCAGCTGGTTCCTTGTTCCACGCATCATGAAATGGATGGCACCGCTGAAGGTTACGGAGACCGTCATTACCGCGGGCCTGATCATCTGTTTCGGTTTTTCGTACTTTGCCGAGTGGATGGGTGTTGCCGGGATTATCGGTGCATTTGCGGCGGGTATCGCCATCTCCCAAACCAACTTCAAACATGAAGTCGAAACCAAACTTGAGCCAATTGCTTACAGCATTTTTGTCCCCGTATTCTTTGTAAGTATTGGCTTGAATGTTACCTTTGAGGGTGTCGGTTCACAGATTTGGTTCATTGTTGTCATCAGTCTTATCGCCATTGTTACCAAGCTTCTCGGCGGAGGAGCAGGTGCACGGCTGACTGGATTTGATCGGGCCTCATCCTTGGCAATTGGATCAGGTATGATTTCCAGGGGGGAAGTTGCTCTTATTATCGCCTCCACCGGACTCGCTTCCGGATTACTGGACCCTGAATATTTCACTAGTGTGGTTATTATGGTTATCATTACAACACTGGTTACGCCACCTCTGCTCAAAATCACCTTTGCTCGTAAAAAAGGCGAAGCCCGTGTTGAACAAGGCATTGAAGACTCGCATTTAAGTGGGTAAAACGAAATGTTATGTATCAGCTCGCCGTGGAAATTCCACGGTGGGCTTTTTTTATATTTTCCATAGAGTTGATTCATGTACAAACAAAAAAAGACCCCTTACATGCAAAAGGTCTTTATCCTCGCCTGTTCATAACAGGCTGTCCCATTTTAAGTTAGCACCCCTACATAAAAACCGATGGATATAAAGACAACACACCATATAAACGCCCCAATGCCGGAGACCAGAACGTAACGCCCCATAGCCATACGGCTAATCCCGGAGAAGCAGCACATCAGATGACGAATGCCTGGAATGAAGTATCCCAGTATGATGGACCAGTATCCGTATTTCAAAAACCAAGACTCCACTCTGCCCAGCCGTTTGGCGTTGACCCCGACCCATTTACCATACTTCTCCACCAGTGGCCGACCGGCCTTTTTGCCAATGGTGTAACTCAGAAGTCCTCCGGTGAACGCTCCGCCAAAGCTGACAACGATGGACACCGAATAATTCAGCACAGAGATGGAGGCGAGATAACCGACAAAGGTCATCATCACCTCATCCGGAATAGGCATGCCAATCACGCCAAGAGCCAGCAGACCGTAGATTGCGAAATAACCATATTGACCAATAAATTCTCTTGCAAATTCCATACTGACTCGCTCCTTATTTCGGCTCCACAATATCCTTCTCATGGGGGGCTAGCACTTGTTTTAGAGACGGGAATCGGATTTGGCTAACCATAAGACCGGATAATACGATAATGACAAGATAGGCTACACCATGAGTGAAATAAGGACTCCAGAGCGCAAAAAAGGACATCAGACCGCCTGCAAACGTAATCGGCATGCCAACAAAACCATGGCTTGCTGTCTTCTGGCAATTGTAACGGGCGAGACGCAATGCACCACATACCGGGAATAGTGCTGTCAGCGCCATACCCAGCGTACTTACTTCGTACATAGAGTTCAAATACAGGATCAGCACAGGGGCTGTTCCGAACGAAATGACATCAGCCAGTGAATCCAGCGCTTTGCCGAACTCCCCTTCACAATGCAATTTCCGGGCAGCGAACCCGTCAAACAGATCAAAGAACATCGCTACCCAAATCAGCGTCACAGCCAGCGCAAACTCGCCATGGATAGCCATTATGACAGCCAGCATGCCTGAAGTTAGGTTGCCCAACGTTAGAATGGACGGTAAAGATTTCATAGACTTGACTCCCTTTCGTACTAAGCATTAGGAAAAATAATATAAAAACGGACTCCATCCGGCGTATTTTCTACGCCATAGCTGCATCCGTGCAGATCGAGAATTTGCTTCGCAATGGCCAGGCCCAGCCCGGTCCCCCCCATTTTACGATTACGTGAACGCTCCACCCGGTAAAACCTTTCCCAGATATACTGGCGTTCGGCTTCCGAAATCCGTTCCCCTTTATTCTCAATCGAGATTCGAACCTGCCCTTCCGGCCTGCTGATCTCAATCACAATATCGGTATGGGGAACGGCATGGCGTATGGCATTCATCATCATATTGTAGATCACTTGCTCCAGCTTGCTGCGATCCCCTTCCACAGACTGTTCTGTGGTGGATACAAGCACAACTTCCAGCCCTTTATCCTTCAATTGCGGCCCAAGGCGTCCCGCAATATCCTCAATCATATCTCCAAGAGCCACTGCATCTGTATTCAGCCTAACGGCTTGGGATTCAAGCCGTACCAGATCCAGCATCTCTTCTACCATCGTTTCCATTTTCACAGCTTCATCGGCAATGATCTCAATATATCGCTCTCGCTTGCCCTCACTTACACCATCCTTTAACCCTTCGGAATACCCTTTGATGATGCTAATCGGGGTTTTGAGCTCGTGAGACGCATCGGCAAAAAATTTACGCTGCCGTTGTTCGATCTGCTGCTTCATTTCCATATCCGTACGCATCTGGCTGTTAGCCTGCCTTAGCTCTTCCAGGGTCTGACCCAGTGTCGTTGATAATGCGTTCAGGCTGTCGGAAAGGCTGCCAATTTCATCATTGCGGCGAATCGGCGATTTCACGGTAAAATCAAGGGTCGACATTTTTTTGGCAACATGGTTCAGAGCGAGCAAGGGTTTGGTAACAATTCGGGATAAGAGCAGGGAAAGGAATACAATGAGTACAAATGCAGCAATACCGAAATACGCATAGAATAGCTGCGTCGCTTTACTCGCCTCTCTCATTTCTTGCAGTGATGTCAGCGAGAAAATAAGTTGCTGCTGGGGTCCGGAGCTGTGTACAGGTGCAATGGTAAGCACATTTCGTACACCGCTCCAGCTATCAGTCCATTCTTCATTGATCATCTTACCATTGGCCAGACTCTGCTGATCTTCCTTAGCCAGCGGGAAGCGGCTGTCCAGCGCCTGCACAAGCAAGCCCTGCCTTTGACTCCAGGTTGCCAGATTAGGAAGAACCACATCCGTTAATACCCCCGACCATTCCTGTACCGGTTCAGCTAATTCCTGAAAACTTTCTGTTCCCCACACAGAAGAGCTGGTATCTTTGATCTTAAATGGATAAACCATCGGTTCCGTCAACCCACTGGCTGGACCTGTTACAGTTAATTGCTGTCCATATTTGAGATGGGAAGCAATCCAGCCTGCATTCTCACTGTTGATAAACAGTGACAAGGATACCTTCACCTGCGTGCCATCCTCTCGGAGCAATATAATGTGGAACGGGTCATTGACCAGCTTACCCGTATTCGTCAGGATGACCAGATGCGATTGATTCTGTCGCATGAAATTCCCGGTTTCCTTGGCCAGCTGCACATCACTCCAATGTCCGGCTGAATATTGCTGCTCGAATTTGGTCAGATTTTTCTTAATACTGCTAATTTTCTGATGCTGGTAAAAGTCCGGGAACCAGACCAGTTGGGCAATCACCGTGGTTCCATATAGAAGGAGAAGGAACCCGGCCATGACCAGAAACAGCTTCATCGTTACACCGTTACGTCTCATGCCTCAACCTCGAATCGATAGCCGGTACCAATGACGGTACGGATACACTTGGCTTCATCGCCAAGTTTGCTGCGCAGTTTCTTAATATGGGTATCCACAACGCGGGAGTCTCCATCAAAGTCGTATCCCCATACCCGGTTGAGAATGGCATCACGGGACAATACAATTCCCTGATTACGAGTTAAATACAGCAGCAGATCATACTCTTTGGGTGCAAGCTCCACCTCAGCTCCATCCTTCTCAAGCCGACGAGCCCAGGGATCGAGTGTTACATGTCCAAACCGGATTACGCCCTGCTCTCTGCTAACTGCACCCTCTACCCGTTTCATTAATGTCTCTGCACGTGCCACTAGCACACGAGGACTGAAAGGCTTCGTTACATAATCATCCACACCAAGCTGAAAGCCATGAATCTTGTCATCATCTTCCGATCTCGCAGTCAGCATTATAATAGGTACGGTAGACTGAGAACGAATATGCCCACATAGGGTCCATCCATCCATTTCCGGCATCAGCACATCCAGAATGACCAGATCCACTTCATGCAGTGCCAGCAATTCCAACGCCTCAACCCCATGTTCTGCTTCAATCACGTTCCATTGTTCTTTTATGAAATAATCGGCCACAATCTCACGAATGCGGCTTTCGTCTTCCACCAGAAGCACTGTTCTGACCATGGCCGACTCTCCTTTTAGCATTCTGTTGATAACATAACGATTCCATGTGTCGTCCGTGTGTCCATCCATGTTCTGGAACGGACTCCATCTTATATACGATTAATATATACCAGAAGTTACTAAATTTTATAAGCAGCCACAAAAAAAAGAAGCCGTCAACGAGCAACATCCTGCTCATTGACAGCTACTCTGGTTGAAACCACGCTTTTTCTCCGCGATTACACACTACACGTGCGCACCGCTTAGCTTTGATGCTCCAGTCGGTGTGCCACATGCAATGTTGGGCCAACAAAGCGGTTCAGCGGGAATCCACCAGCAATCGCTTTGGTCACGAAGGCTTTACCTTCACGAACAGCCTCTTTCACGGTCAGACCGCGCGCCAAACCTGCGGTAATAGCCGCAGATGTGGTGCAACCTGCACCGTGTGTGTATCCGGAGCCAACAACATCGGCTTCAAACCATTCGTAGTTCGTTCCGTCATAGAGAAGATCCATCGCTTTGCCCGGGTTAATAACGCCTCTGTCCTTGATCAGGACATGCTTCGCCCCATGAGCGTGAATGACAGCTGCCGCAGCTTCCATCTGCTCCTTGGAGCGGATTAGTCCGCTTTTCGCCAGCTGCGATGCTTCAAATAAATTCGGGGTAACCAGATCAGCACCCGGCAACAGGAATTCAATCATCGCTTCTGTATTCTCAGGTTGCAGCACCTCGTCCGTACCTTTACAGACCATTACCGGATCGATAACAATCTGTGGCAATCCACTCCGGCGGATATGCTTTGCAACCAATTCAATGATGTCTACAGAACCCAGCATGCCCGTCTTCATTGCATCAAAACCGATACCATCCAGAACGGTACGCAGCTGTGCCTCTACTACATTTAATTCCACAGGAAAGACCTGGTGATCCCACGTGTCAGGCTCCATCGCCACAACAGTAGTCAGCACCGTCATGCCATACACACCAAGCTCCTGAAAAGTTTTCAAATCTGCCTGAATCCCTGCGCCTCCGCTCGTATCCGAACCAGCTATTGTTAATGTTTTTGGAATCGTCATGGTAGTTGCATTCTCCTTCGTCCTTCAGTTGACATTATCCTATCCCTTGTACGAGCGGATGTCAATGGCATCTGAAGCCATACGGAGTATGGTTTCCAGAGGAATTCAGTTCATATCTTTTGTCTCCAGACTGAACATGGACAGTGAAGCAACCCATATTCCTATGGCCCCCAATGTCAGGGGAATCACGATAATCATGTTAATTGAAAACGAAGGCCCGTTAAAGCCCGAACATACCACCATAACAAGCAAAATGGATGACACCAAAGTAGTCGTGACCGAATGTTTACGCATCCCGAAGAATAAGGGAATCAGGGCCATGCCTGCAGCGGAGAGGGAACTGACGACATACTTCAGCAGCAGTACCCATGCATCACGCAACGTCAACGTATCGGGAATGAAGTCATAGAAATGGTTTACCGCAACTAATAATGCCCCCATCAGCACATCGGTTAACAAAATCATCATGAAAGTAAAAACAAACACTATAATCAATTTGGCAGCAATGATTTTATGCCGTTTAATCGGATAGGTAAACATGACATTCATCGTTTTATTTCGATACTCACTGATAATCAGCTTCGAGATCAGCGCACCGCCAAAGATGATAAAAACAGCTCTGGCAAACGTATCGATTAACATAAAGGAAACGGAGTAATCGGCAAAGGCATAATCTTCAGCACCCAAATCGGTGTACCCAATCAGGAATAGAAACAGGATCAGGACGAGAATGGCAATACCTGCGGTTCTGAAATTCCGGGCAAACCGATGTTTGCGCAGTTCCAGCTGGATTAGTTTAAGCAACGTCCTCATCCCCCTTCATTAAGTTCATGAAGTGTTCTTCCAATGAATGTGCCCTTTTGAAAATGGATTCAATCTCAACCCCATGCTGGATCAGCTTACCTGTCAATTGCGATGGAGCAATACCTGGATCATAGATGCGTATGGTTTGGTCATTGACCATTTTATAATTATTCAACTCCAATTGGTGCTCCAGGACATAGGCCGCTTTACGCGGGTCCAGCGTTTGCAGTTCAATGTATTCGCTGTGGCTGCCGCGGATGCTGTCCATTGATACTTCCTCGACCAGACGTCCATTCCGAATGACCCCGACGGTGTCCGCAATCTGTTCGATCTCCCCAAGGATATGACTGGAGATTAACAGAGTAATCCGATACTGGGAGCTGAGACGTTTGAATAAATCGCGCATCTCCTTTATACCTACGGGGTCGAGCCCATTAATCGGTTCATCCAAAATGAGCAGTTCCGGTGTTGTGATAAGCGCACGGGCGATGCCCAGACGCTGTTTCATCCCCAAAGAGAAGTCTCGTACCGGCTTCTTGCCCGTGTCCTTCAGCCCTACATTTTCCATCATGTTGTCAATGACCTTTTTGTTGTAGAATCCCATGTATTCACAATGGAGCTCCAAATTCTCCTTCGCGGACAACTGATCATAGAAAAAAGGATATTCAATGATGCTGCCCATACGTTTCAGGAGTTCATAGGACGTAGGGGTCAGCTTCTCACCGAACAATTCAATCTCCCCTACCGTCGGTTTGACCAGGTTGGTCAGCATTTTCATCATGGTCGTTTTTCCCGCTCCATTCGGACCAAGAAACCCGTAAATCTCCCCCTGCTTGATATTCATATTGACGTTGGATACAACCTCTGTCCCTGCATAGGTTTTGGTCACACCTATCGTCCGCGCAATATATGTCATGTTCTTATTCTCCTTTACGTTCGTCCCTGACGGGTTCTTATATCTGTATTGTAAAGAGAAAAGTTTTATTTTTTATTACTCAAATCTTACAAAAATCTTAAGCTTAACGAAGTCCTTATTGAATGCACCTAAAAGGGTTTTAAAACAACCGAAAACGTCGTTCGTTCATAAGGAACACTACGCAAATCAATGCTCCCACCCATTCGCTCCACCAGCCGCTTCGTAATGGTCAGCCCCAGTCCGCTACCCTGATAGAGACGATTACGGGAATCCTCCAGCGTATACATGCGTTCGAATACACGGCTGTGCTCCTGTTCTGGAATACCCCTGCCCCGGTCCCAGACGTTAAGCTTTACCTGCTCCCCTGTCGAATAATCGAGTGAAAGACCAAGCATCTTGCCATCCGCTCCATATTTCATGGCATTGGTAATCAGATTATCCAGTACACGGTCCAGTGCTTCTTCGTTGGCTCTCACAAAGATATCTGCTTCGGGAATCTCCAGCTCCACTTGCAGACCCAGATTCGTTAACATCTCATAAAAAGAAAGCATCTTCACTCGGCACAATTCGCTTACATTAACCTTTGTCAGTGCAAGCTCGGTGTCTCCAGACTCCAGCTTCGCCAAGTCAAAAAAAGAATGAATCAGACGCAGCACCTCCTGCGCCTTATCCTGAATTTTGCCAGTCATGATCACGCGTTCCTGATCTGTTAGGGGAGTGCTGTGCAGGAGTGTTTCACTATAACCGAGCACGACCGTTAGCGGCGTCTTCAGGTCATGTGAGATGTTGGAGAGCATATTGCGCATCTCCTTCTCCTGATTGGCATAACCCGCTTTGGCCCGATGGGCATAATCCAGCAGCTCGTTGACATCCTTGAGAAGCTGGCTGATTTGAGCATCACTATTAAACACGAGCAGGCGCTCAAAGCTCCCTTGCTTCACAATCGCCGTTAATTTCTCATGGATGTAGGACAGATCTTTACTGCGTTTATGCATCCTTATGCTCAATAGGATAACGATAATAGCCAAGATCATGGTAGAAACAGCAAAGAGCAGCGTCACCCCGGGTCCACCTCCAGCTTATAACCAATCCCCCACAGCGTCTTGATGTATCGCGGCTCTGAAGGATCAGCTTCCAGTTTCTCGCGCAGACGGCGCATGTGAACGTTAATGATATTTTCGTCACCATAGTAGTGATCGTTCCAGACGGAAGCGTAGATCTGAGCCTTGGTAAATACTTTGCCGGGATGGGTTACAAACATCTTGAGAATGCCAAATTCCTTGGAGGTGAGCCTTACGGGTGTCCCATCCCGCTCCACCTCATACGTCTCCATATCGACCGTAATGCCGCCAATCTCAATGCGCTGGGACTTTGGAGGGGCTGTAATCTCAGACTGTGCATTATAATTGGCACGCCGAATAGCCGCCTTGATCCGGGCGGTCAGCTCAATTAATGAGAACGGTTTGCTCAAGTAATCATCAGCGCCGAACCCAAGTCCAAGGGCTTTGTCCACCTCCCCGTCCTTCGCAGACAGGATGAGAACAGGCACCAGACTGACGGCACGGATCGCCTGAAGCACTTCCATACCGCTTTTATGCGGCAGCATCAGATCCAGGATGACCAGATCATAGCCTGGCCGGGATTGGCTGAATTGGCGTTCTGCCTCTAATCCGTCATATGCATAAGAGACGTCATAGCCCTCTTTTTCCAAATAAGGACCGACCATCTCACTAATTGAGCGATCATCTTCAACAAGCAGCAAGCGATAACTTGACACGAGCTTCCCTCCAACATGAACGTTTTCCTTTATTACCTCACAGTTTGCATGAATTGGCAATGAAATACGAAAAACCCGGCCGGATCGCCACTTTATGTTTCAAAGTGAACCACCTGCCAGGTCTAATAAACAAATCCTATACCGTCTCGCTTCGTATCCAGCACAGCCCGATCGTCCCCGCACCTGCATGAATGCCTACCACAGGGATAAAAGGCATAATTTCCGTCTTTATGCGGGGAAGCAAATCTGCAATCTGCTGTTTGATTGTAACAGCTTCTTCCTGATTGTTCGCATGCATGATGCATACATGCTTCACTTTCCCCATATCCACCTTGAGCACATCCAGCATGCGCTGTTTGGCCCGTTTGAACGTACGAATTTTCTCATTTACAACCACTTTGCCCTCTTCGAATCGTAAGAGCAGATGAATCTTCAACAATTGGCTAAGGATAAGCTGGGTCCCCGACACACGACCACTGCGGTGAAGATGCTGAAGACTGGCCGGAATGAGGTAAAAGGACATATTATCAATCATCTGCTCGATGTGAAGTTTGATTTCGGATGTTGAATAGCCTTGCTTCTGCCATTCCAGTCCTTGCAAAATCATCTCCCGTAACGGATAAGCACCTGCTCTGGAATCAATGGCGGTAATCGTCACACCAGCAATCTCGGCAGCCTGCATCGAAGTGTGCAGCGTTCCGCTAAGCGCAGTGGAGCAATGAATGGTAATAATCTCATCGTACTGGCCTTTCAACGACTCATACAGTTCGATAAATTCACCAATCGGCGGCTGTGAACTGCTTGCCCGTGATGCCTCCCCAAGTTTCTCATAGAATAGTTCCGATGAAATATCCTCCGTCTCCCGGTAACATTCCTCTCCAAATACAATGCGCAGAGGTACGATGTAAACATGATTCTGCTCAGCAAATAGCGGATCGAGTGTGCTCGTACTGTCGGTGACCCATGCAATTTTCCTCATTCCAACCTTCTCTCTTGCCGGATTGTTGAAGCTGTATCCTCAATCGTCAGGCACATACCCGGCGGATTATTTATAATTTGAATAGTTTATATTGTAAACGTTTGCGTTCTTGCCCCTCAATTATAAAGGAACGGACAAACCGCTGTCTTGTGGCGCATTGTTGAACAGCCTCATTTCTTCCGGTATATGCCAAAAAAATGTCTTGCCTGTGAAGGAATAAATTGGTATGCTGTTGTCCTTCTCTCTTTTTCGCCTTGACTGAAGTGAACGGAATCGCCGTTCAACCAACTTATCGGAGGTGTCACATGCTTTATTTCACTCTGGCTTCCAAAGCCTACTCCCGGAACCTGCAATACCGCGGGGCTCACATGGTACATAACCTGGCAAGCGCCATGTTCGGTTACATGTATGCCTGCCTCTGGATTGGCATCGGGGCCGACCACTCTCTCGGAGAATACGGGACACAGGGGATGATCAGTTACATTGCGTTTACGCAATCCTCTCTCTGGATCTCAGGTTTTCTCACCAATGGACTGGGTATCCCACTCACGGTCAGGACAGGGCAGATCGCGCTTGATCTCATGCGGCCGGTTCATCTGTTCACCCACCTGATGGCACGTGAATGGGGGCAGATTGCCTACCAGTTCGTGTACAAAAGCATTCCGATTTACCTGCTCTTCTCCATCGTATTTTCTCTGCAATGGCCCTCAGAAACTTCAACCCTGCTATTTACCGCAATTGGTCTTGCCGGCGCATCCTATTTATCCATCTGTATGAATTACATTATTGGCGCCACCGCGATGTGGACTACAGAGTCTTCCTGGCTGCATTGGGGCAATCACGCCATGATGAATCTGCTCGCAGGTTTCTTCATCCCGCTGGAATGGCTGCCAGACTGGCTGGAACGAATCGCTTGGTTATCACCCTATCCTTTCCTGCTCTATGTCCCAACCCGAATCTATCTGGGTTACGAAAACGGCTCCTTGTTATGGGGAACCTTGATTTGGTGCGTCCTCATGACGTTCGTCTGTCTGGCAATCACACAGGTACTTCGCCGTAAAGTGGAGGTGCAGGGCGGATGAAAACCACTTCCTGGTTCACTTTATATAAAATGCTCATTCGAACAAGCATCCGCAGTCGGATGCAATACAAGTTCAATTTCATTATGGCCTCGGTTCTGGCTGCATTGATTCAAATCTCCGAGTTTCTGATGGTTGCTCTCGTGCTGCACAAATTCGGAGCCATTAAAGGCTGGTCCCTTCATGAAATCGGTTACCTCTTCGCGATCATGACCCTATCCAAGACGTTATATCGAACGTTTGGCAACGAAGTGCATCATCTGGAAAAATATTTGGTCGGCGGCGAACTCGATCAACTGTTAACCCGACCCATGCCCGTATTGCTGGCGTTACTGCCCCAAAACTTTCGAATTATGGCTGGTGAAGTGTTACAAGGCGGGTTTATTCTTTGCTGGTCGCTGGCGGGCATGATGGATAGCGGACAGATCGGCTGGACTGTCATCCCCTTCTCTCTGCTCGTCATCCTGACCGGGTCCATTATTCTTTTTTCGATCGGACTGGCCACGGCAACGCTTGGATTCTGGACCACACGCATTGAGGAGCTGCAGACCATCACCGAGGATGCGGCCCGTACGGCTGCCCAATATCCGCTTACGCTATATCCCAAATGGATGTCTGGTATTCTGCTGACCTTGATCCCGGTAGGTTTCGTCAACTATGTTCCGTCACTCTATCTGCTTCGCGGCGAATTAGGTGCATGGGTTCTTGTTGCGATTGTTGTTGTAGCCGTCCTGAGTTTGGCCGCAAGTCTGCGGTTCTGGAAATTCGGTATAACCAAATATCAAAGTACGGGTAGCTAAGGGGGAAAATATCGTCATGACTATGATTACAGCGCGGCATCTGCAAAAGGAATTCAAAACGCCTGTGGTACGCGAAGGCCGGTTCTCCGGGCTTCGCACCTTGTTTTCACGCGAATATCTGTCCAAGGAAGCGGTGCGAGACATTAGCTTTGATATTGGCAAAGGAGAGTTTGTTGGTTATATCGGCCCGAATGGGGCTGGCAAATCCACCACGATTAAAATGCTGACGGGTATCCTCCATCCGACCTCGGGTGAGGTGTTGCTCGGTGGCATGAATCCACACCAGGAAAGACGCCGCACGGTTGGACGTCTCGGTGTGGTGTTTGGACAGCGCAGCCAGCTCTGGTGGGATCTGCCCGTGAAGGATTCGTATGATATTTTGGCCGAGATGTACGGAGTCCGTGCCGAGGACAAAAAGAGACGTTTGGGCCAGTTCGCCGAGCTGCTGGATCTTGAATCATTCTGGTCCACACCTGTCCGCAAGCTCTCTCTTGGGCAGCGGATGCGTGCCGATCTCGCAGCTTCGATGCTGCATGATCCGGAACTGCTTTTTCTCGATGAGCCGACCATTGGACTGGATGTAAATGCGAAGCGGAACATTCGTCAATTTCTTCGTACATTAAATGAAGAGTTTGGCAAAACGATTTTGCTGACCACCCATGACATGGACGACATTGAGCAGTTATGCAGTCGGGTGATGGTGATTAATCACGGTCAACTCACGTATGACGGCTCGATCCCTTCCCTGCGTGACACCATCGGTCTGCCCACCCTTATCCGGGTGACGTATCGGGGTTCGTTTCATATGCCGGATGCCATCTCGTCCGCCATTCAGATTACAGGGGCAGAAGGCCAAGTCGTCACCGTCGAAGTGAATCGAAAAGAGTGGAGCACGATGGACATCCTGAAGCAGCTTGAGCAATGGGGCGAGATTGAGGATGTGGAGATGAAGGAACCCGATTTTGAGGATATTATTCATCGGGTGTACTGACTGGCCTATTTTATTCGGATCTGGATGAGGGCCTGTTCAAATGCCGTTACATGCGGGAGGGACATGACGTACTGTACTATTGGAGGTGAAGTGTCATGCTTGTTACCAAACACACACTTGCTGCATCCAGTGCACACGCCACTCCCTATTACCTCATTCGAGGCACGAAGCCCGGACCCGTCATCATGATCACATCAGGAGTTCACGGGAACGAAACCGCAAGCATGGCCGCTGCGCAGAAGCTGGCTAATGACTGCATGACAGGACGACGACACGTGGTACGCGGAATCCTCATTATTGTGCCACGGGTGAATCAGAAGGCCTATCGGAACAACAGCCGAGGAAAACCTGATTTAAACCGCACGTTCCCGCGGCATCTCTCTGGCAGAGCCAAACATCCGCTTGCTTCCGCTGTCTTTCGACTTGCCCGTCAATATGGACCTGCCTGGTGGCTGGACCTGCATGAAGCAAACGGATTATCCCAACGCAGTTCACGGGTACTGGGACAATCCTTGATTACCAATCCAGGCAGCCGGGCTGTTCCGGTATGCAAACGAATAATAGCGCGAATGAATCGGTCAATTCCCATTCGGGACAGACACTTCAACCTGAAGCAGCACGAATTGCCCGGTTCAGCACGAACAGCCGCAGCTCGCCTGCTTCAAGCGCGCTCGGTTACGGTAGAAACCTGCTGGAGTCTGAACCGTTCGGACCGGATCAAGTATCAGACGGCAATTGTGCACCATTTTCTGCGTGAAGCAGGTTTGTTTTGAATCAATTTTGGGATGGCTGGAACAAAAAAGACACCTTCAAGGATATCTCTCACGCCGGACGCGTCAGGGATAATTCTTCGAAGGTGTTTATTGTTTACAGGGTTACATTATGAAGTTACTTATGAAGTTACCTTACGTATTCCCATCCTCCCTATTGATTCGGAAAGATTTAATATAATTGTGAATATCATGCTCTGGCGTCTGAAGCAACCCGGCAAGAAGCGTCTGCATCTGCTGCAGATTATCGATATGCAGTTGAATCTCTTCAATTCGGTCACGAACGAGTGCTTTTAGTGCTTCACTCTCCATATCCTCCTGACTGAGCAGCTGTAACGTATCCTGTATTTCCTTTAAGGAATAACCTAGCGATTGAGCATCCTTAATGAATTTGATCTTAACCAGATAATCTTCGGTATACACACGGTATCCGTTGGATGAACGACGGGGAGCAGGCAGAATGCCGCTGTCCTCGTAATATCGAAGTGTTGCCATGCTTACACCCGTACGTTTGGCCAACTCTCCTCTTGTCATGGTTTTCATGCCTACTCCTCCATCCTTCTATGCATTATTCCGCCTGCTTGCTGCGCAGCTTGGTATACTTCATATCATAGGTGGCCTCAGGAAAACGGTTTGACGGCCCTTCCAGCAATGGCTGCTCCTCTTCTCCCTTCAAGTAACGGTCAAAGAATGCCAATGTATACGATCTGGTAATGTCCACATTATGCTCCGGCGTCATGCCTTTGGCAAACATCTTAGGTGAAATTAAGGAAATATCCGTGAAACTCTGATGGAAGAAGCCATCCACGGTCAGATAATAGGTATCATTGAGACTATTTGTCATCACTCGATCCAAATCCGGTACAAACTCGGGATAAAACACTTTATCCTTCGCCGTAGCGTTCGGGTCCAAACTTTGGGCTGTTCCACCCGACATGATATACATAAATGGCTGTTTCAAGGCTGTCGTGGAAACGGCCCCCCAGAATCCGCCTTCCAGACTGAGTCCTGCTTTGAAACGGCTATCCTGCGCCAGCGCTTCCGCTGTTGTCGCACCACCATAGGAGTGACCAAAGATACCGACAGAATCCAGATCAAGTTTGCCTTCAAGCAGTTGATTTGGATCATGTGTATTCCACTGGGTGAGTGTATCCAGTACAAAGCTAGCGTCGGCTGCACGAATACCAACACCTTCTATATTATGTTGATATAGCTCCTCTGACGTTGGATAGTCAGGATCTGGCTCATATGAAGCAATATGTCCATCCGGGAATGTCACTTGAGCAGATGTATACGGATGGTCGATCCCAACAACAATGTAGCCATGGCTTACCAGTTCCTCAATCGCGGTCATACTTTGAAAACGTGCTGAGCGCACTCCAGGGGAGAACAGTAATACTGGATATTTACTCTGTGCGGCAGATACCTCAGCACCCTTAACAACATGTGTGGGAATCGTATCCAGGTAACTGAACACCATCGGCGGAATTCCAAATACGAGACTGATTGCCTCTCCCAACTCGGCCGGATAATGTTCTAGCGGCAATCCTTTGGCCGTTTCCTGGTCTACAGGATACCAAACATTGATCATAAGCTCCCGCTTATCACCCGCTTCAGCCGTCTTGGTCTCTTCGCGTGCTTCATCCGTTAGCTGCTGCGAAAAGGTGCCTATGGCGAATGAACCTGTTGGTTCAGGCATCGTGAATGCAGGGAAAAGCGACGTCAACACCATTGAACCTGCACTGAGAGCCAGCACCAGAATGGATGCCAAAATGGTTTTGAACCACGAACGACGTTTCGATTTCTGCATAAGCTGACTTCTGCGCCCGGACTTCCTCAGTTGAACGGCCAATACAATCAGTAAAACAAGGGCCACGATATAAGTGGGGAGTAACTGCACACGAAAATGATCGATTCCCCCATGCAATAGGATTGCCAGTGCCAGTGCCGACAACGTACCAACTTTCACTGCCCGACGTTTGGGAGCCGTCAACATGACTACGGTGCTAATAACCGTCACACATACTAAAATCCATTCTAAAATTCTCATTTTCCAACCTCCAACCTGATGTAATACACCAAGGATAAACCTTGAAGTATACTTCAAGGTCAAGGTCCAATTTCAAGTCAGACTCCACGTATTGGAATGTTCTCGTTTAAGCAAAAAGAACTGTTCCTGACGCAGCAATCAGCGTGGGAACAGTTCTTTTCCATCTATACCTTCAGATCCCATTTGAGAACTTCAGTCAACGTGCAGTTACCGGAGGAAAATGCTGATATTCCCGTTGAGTCCGGTCCCGGATAAATACGCGCTGTCATGACCTTCTCCCCGCCTTGAATAAATACTTCAACCGATGAGACATCCACAAAAATTCGCAGCTCCAGCCTGCCGTCGTTCAGCTCCACGTCTGCAGCACGTTCACCACTCAGACCAGTTCCCGAACGATCCCGATTAAGACGGAGCTTACGCTCTTCCACCTGATAGGTGATAACGGTCTCTTCCCCCTCACCCACACGTAACTTCAATCCAAAGTTCTCTGCCGTTCCCGCTTCAAAAACAACATACAGTTCATAGCGGTCACCCGGCATATCCAAATCACGTATCCCGTCCAAATGGATATTTTGTTGCTTGATCTCGTTCGTGCGATATTGCTCCAGCTCCGAGATCGGCAGAAAGAACAATCGCTCCCCTCTCAGAACAATCTGGCGTGGCAGCGTCATCGCTCCTGCCCAATGATGGTCATGCTGCGTAGGGATATCCGTTTCCCATGTTTCCATCCACGCCACCATGATGCGTCGGCCCTGCTCATCGTCCGTTGTCTGCGGTGCATAAAAATCAAACCCGTAATCGAGTGGATAATACTTCTCATATTCCAGCACACCCAGCTTATCATCCAGTGTGCCAATCATATAAACCGTGGAATGTAAATTTCGATAATTATCCATCTGAGCGGGCATCCGCTGCGGAGACATGATCAAAATATCTCGGCCTCCAAGAGAAAATAAATCGGGACATTCCCAGTTGTCTCCAAGGGTACCGTCGCTTTGCGCCATGACGTTGACGTAGCTCCATTTTTCCAGATTGGTGGATTGATATAACAGAATTACACCTCGGCCAGCCGCGTCGTTTGAGCCCAGCACGCAATAATAGATCCCATTTCGTTCAAACACCTTGGGATCACGGAAGTCCTTTGGACTTGTATGCTCCGGAATCTGATCCAGCCGAATGACCGGGTTCAGCGCACTTTTGACAAAATCAACGCCATTGTCCGATACAGCGATATTCTGCGTCTGCCTGTAATCATTGTCTTTGTCTGGTCCAGTCACGACATGACCCGTGTACATAAGCAGCAGCTTGTCGCCCTGAACGAGTGCACTCCCTGAGAAGCACCCTCCACTGTCATAACTCTGATCTGGAGCTAACGCCACCGGGAGATAAGTCCAGCTGACCAGATCCTTGCTCACCGCATGGCCCCAATGCATCGGTCCCCATACCGGAGCATAGGGGTAGTACTGATAGAACATGTGGTACATCCCGTTGTAGTATACAAAACCATTAGGATCATTCATCCAGCCCACTTCAGGCATCAAATGGTATGCCAGGCGGTAAGCCGGATTAACCTGTTGCCGATTTTCCCTGATATACGCATTTGAGCGGGCTAGTGTATAAGTTCCCTGTGAAGGATGCGATATATCCAGTAGTTCATTGTCCGAGTCTTGTTTTGTTTCTGTTTCCCGTTTCAAGTATGATTCCTGATTCATATGTCTATCACTCCTGTCTCTCTACTGCAATCAATCTGAAACCAATTATTTGATGGACCCTTGCATCACGCCTTGAATAATATACTTCTGTGCAAACAGATACACGACTAGCACCGGCAACAAGGTGAGCACCAAACCAGCCATTAATGGACCATAATCAACCGTATAGGTACCATAAAAATAAAAGGTGGATAACGGTAGTGTCCGCTGTTCGGATGAAGTCAGTACCAGAGAGGGCAACAAGAAATCATTCCAGATCCACAGGACGTTCAGCACGGTAATCGTAACGCTTGTTGGCAGGAGCACCGGTAAAACGATGCGAAAGAAGGTCTGTACCCGGCCACAGCCGTCCATTAGTGCCGCTTCTTCCAACTCCAGCGGGATACTCTTGATGAAACCATGGTAAATAAAGACGGCGAGCGGACTGCCAAAGCCGATATACATATAGATCAGTGACCATTTGTTGTCCAGCATCCCCAATGAACCATATATTTTCACGAGTGGAATCATGATTGCCTGAAAAGGAATAATCATTGCTGCCACCATCAGAAAAAAAAGATATTGGTTCAGCTTGCTGCGGTGCCGTACAAAATAATGAGCTGTCATCGCAGCGAGCATTGCAATCAGTAATACACCTGCCACCGTAATTAGCAATGAATTTCCGAAGGCAGACATATACCCCATTTTATCGAAGGCGCTAACGTAATTATCCCATTGAACAGATGCGGGCAAACCCAGTGGATCTGAAGTTATGGCCTGATTGGCCTTAAATGAGTTGGTAATGAGCAGCAGAAACGGAAAAATGAACAGCAGCATCGCAACGATTAATAAAAACAGCTTCATCCAGCCCAGCATGCGAGATTGTCCAGCCATTATGCCTCCACCTCCAATTTCTTGCTGAAATAGACTTGGAGTAATGTAATAGTAGCGACTAGAATAAACAGTACAAACGCCTCTGCTTGACCAAGCCCGTAATCACGTGCCAGAAAGGCCTGTTCATACACATGCATGGATACCATTTCTGTGCTTTTGAAGGGTCCTCCGCTAGTGAGGGAGACATTGAGATCATAGACCATAAAGCCCCGTTGGAGGGATAGGAAAATGCATACGATAAACGACGGTACCATAAGTGGCAACACGATCCGTGCCAGCATTCTGCGATTGCTTGCTCCATCAATACTGGCCGCTTCCATGACATCCTTGGGCACATTCATCAGCCCTGCAATATAGATCACCATCATATATCCTGCGTACTGCCATACGGTAACGACAACTAGTGCCCAGAACGCTTTATCGGGGTCCGATAGCCATGATGTTCCGAACAGCGGAATGTTCATTTTCTGACCGGCAAAAACCAGTACTTGATTGAAGATAAACTGCCATATGAATCCAAGCACAATTCCGCCGACCAGATTGGGTAGAAAAAAGCCAGCCCGGAACAAGCCCTGTGCCTTCATACCACGTGTTACCGCGTAAGCAAGCAGAAATGCCACGCCATTAGTCAACACCACGGTAATAAATACGTATTCCAAAGTCATCCCGAATGACTTCCAGAACACGGCATCCTTGAACACGCCGATATAATTATCCCAGCCCACAAGGCTTTGCTCAACAGCAATACCATCCCAATCCGTAAACGTCAGATAAATCCCGTACAGAAACGGAATAATCATGACCGTTGCAAACGCAAATAGTGTTGGACCCGTAAAAATTAGCCGGGTGCGCAATCGGGTCCATAATCCTTTTTCGGTAAGCATCGTTATCCTCCACTCTATCCCAGGGTGTATACAGTCGGTTGCCCGAAGACGAAGCGGGCGCGGAAAGTTGATCTCCCGCCCGACTAGTGTCCCCGGTATCCCCACCATTCTCTATGTGAAGCATCCAAAACCCGGTGGACAACAGATAAAGAGTTGCTTTTATCTATGCCCTAACGCTGCTCCAGTTTATTTCACGTTGGTCCAATAATCTTGAATTTCCTTGGCGAGTCCATTACGGTCAATCACATCAGCCAAATATTTCTGCATGGAAGCACCCAGTTTGGACCAATGGTCAGCTGGAAGCGCGCTCATCGATTCCTCAATTTTGCCTGCCTTAATGTATTCACTAATCGACTTGCCCAGCGGATCAGCCGGTTCAAGGGTAATATTGCTGAATGCAGGAATGATGCTGGCCTGATTCACCAGGAAATCCTGACCTTTGCCCTCATAGACTATCCAGTCCAGAAATTTTTTCGCAGCTTCCTGCTGCGCTGGTGTGCTTTTTTCCTTGTCGATCAGAATGCGTTTGGATACGGCTGCAGAAATTTGCGTGTTGCCAAAATCATCGGGATTGTTGCTTATAGGAACCGGCAGGAAGCCATATTGTCCATCCGCGGTATCAAAGCTGTGAATTTGCGGCCATGCCCAGTTGCCTTGAAACCAGATGCCAACTTCGCCTTTACCCAGTACTTCGGGTCCACGCTCATACGTCCCGGACAACGGGGAGGCTTTGTCGATGTTATAGGTCTTCATCAGATCGAACGTATCCATCAAGCCATTGAATACAGCGTTGGAAGCCAAATCCACTGTACCTGCTTTCAGATCACTTATGAACTGATCCACTTTGGTGCGATCCGGAGACTGTCCGCCATATGCAAGTGCCAGATAGTGGGCGCCAAGCGACCAATCCATAGGTGATACAATTAAGGGTGATTTTCCGGTTGCTGCAATCTTCTGAAACAATTCATCGAGCTGTGCAGTGGTTTGCACCGTTTGGGGATCAAATGTGCCGCCTACGGCCTGATCCAGTATCTTCTGGTTGTAGATGAAACCATATCCTTCAATGGAGAGTGGAAATGCATAATTTTTCCCGTCAAATGTTGTTGCCGTGGTGCTGTTCTCAACGGCATCCTTCATCCACTTTTCAGAGGTAAGGTCCATGACACGGTCCTTGAATTTCTCAACATCCCCTGTATCCAGCATCATCATTGTTGTCGGATTGCCAGATGCATAGAGCGCCGAGGCTTTCTCAAAAGGAGATTGCCCACTTCCTACAGGTACGATTTCCAGTGTTATATTAGGGTTCTCAGATTGAAAATTCTTTGCTGCCTGCTCCAACTGACTGTTTATTTCTGCTTTGGAATTCAGCAGTGTAATTTTGACACTATCACCGGATGCGGACGATGATTCCGTTCCCGCTCCTGACTTGGTACCACCACACGCCGAAAGAATAACTACCATAACCAATGATAAGACTGATAATTTCATCCATTTCCATTCTTTTTTCATCTGTTATTGCCCCCCGTTCAATAATATAAAAGGAACCGCTTACAAAAATGATTATAGTGTCAAAGGTTTGACATGTCAATCGTTTGACATAAAAATAAATAAGTTACCTTTCCATTAATTATTAGAATGTATAGACGAATAAAAGCATGCAAAAAACGACCTTGTTTAGGTCGTCTCTCTCTCCACCAGTGTGACTGGCAATATGTGCTCCATCCCGATTTCCTCCTCAGCGATCTGGCCTCGGATCAACTCTACGGCTAGCTCAGCCATGGCCTCCATTGGCTGCCTTATGGTTGTAATTCCTGGCATCGCGTAACCGGCCGCCTGGATGTCGTCATAACCCACAATTGCGATATCCTCGGGAACTTTGCGACCATGAAGCACGATTTGCTTCAAGGCATGAATGGCCATCAGATCACTGGTTACGAACAGTCCATCCACTTCGGGATGCTGAGCAAGCAGTTTTCCGACCAATTCGGTATACTGATGCTGACTGAACACATTCAGGTCGGTTTCATGGATCATAACCGGCTGGATTCCATGTGCCTTCAGTGTGTCCGTGAAACCTGTAGTTCTGCGATTAGACAGCATTTGCAGCCCTAGATTGCCGCAGATATGCGCCACGTGTCGTCTGCCCTTGGAGAGCAGCAATTCGGCTGCCATAACCCCACCCTGATAATTATCAGATGAGATGAACGGGATGTCAGTACCAATCTGCCGGTCCAATGTAACGATGGGAGAATGCAGATTCATGTACTCATCCACTTCGAGCGTATGGCTTCCCATAATAATTCCATCGACCCGGTTACCCTTGAGCATCTCCACGTACTCTCGCTCTTTGGAAGGGTCCATGTGTGAGTTGCACAGCATCATTTTTAACCCGTTCCGGTATGCATGATACTCAATATAGTTTGCCAGTTCTCCGAAAAACGGGTGAGACACATCAGGAATAATCAAGCCAATGACGTTGGACTGCTTGCGCAGCAAAGAACGGGCAATCTCATTGGGGCGATAGTTCAATTCGTTCATGGTCTGGTACACTTTGTCCCGGGTCTTCTGACTGATGTAACCCCGATTGTTCAATACACGCGACACGGTAGTTACGGAAACGCCTGCTTTAAGTGCAACATCATGAATTGTTGCCATAACAACCTCTTTTCCTACAACATTCTTCATATCTTAATAATTATATACGTATTTTCAGCCCCAAACCAATCCGCACGCCAGTCTGCTCTTTACTTCGCCTGGATCTTCGCTCTGGGCATACTATGCATGGCCCCATGTGTCACATGGGCCTGAACCACATACGTACCTGCCTGCTCAAAAGTATACTGCACCTCATACAGACCACTCTCTACCTCGCTTGCCTTCAAGGCGCCTTGTTCCTCCAGCTTATCCTCTGTCATCATTCCTAGTTCAGGCGAGACTGCCGGGGCATCCTCAAGCTCATCCCATATCTGGAATTGAACTTGATCCGCATTGCTTACCGGCACTTCACCCTGAGTAAGCTTCACCTGCAAGGTCACAGGCTTATGGAGTGAAGCCTTGTCAGGGACCACCAACTGTACTTTGATCATCTCCGGCATCTCACCAGACTGGGACTGCTCCTCATAGGAGCATCCCGCAATCAGGAGGGTCAGAATGATGAAGGGCATAAACCAACGGACTTGTCCGCTCATCAATTATCTGTCCTTTCTTATGAAGAAGATTTTGGTGTTTTGCCAATTCCCCACAGCATCACAATAATGATGATAAATGCGATCAGTGCAAGTAACGGTATCGTGATAAAACCAAACCAGTTCAAGTAATCGGTATAACACGGAATTTGTCCGCATGCCACTGAACTCCCTGTAGCGGAGTAAATACGCTGAATGGTTACATGATATAACGAGATTCCGCCCCCAATGAAACTAAGCGGAAGAACATATTTGGTGATGCCCACATCATCCTTGAAGTAGGCAATACCCAGTAAAATCGTTAACGGATACATAAAGATCCGTTGGAACCAGCATAGATCACAGGGGATGTATCCCTTAATCTCACTAAAATAAAGGCTGCCTCCAGTCGCAATGACTGATACAGCCCAGGCAATAAACAGACGGGTATCAATGTTTTTTGCCCGTCCCTCAGGCTTTGAAGCTGTGTCCATCCGCTTGAACCCCCTTTTCTTGTTTGATCATACCGAATAATAATACAACATACATGACTCCAACGGGCTAGTGGTTACAATTATGTACAGTCCATAACCGTACCGTGATCAATATACACGTTTCGGTGAGGTTGCTGACCCCTTGATTATACCAAATATTTGAATATTTTGATGTGCCTTTTTGCTTCCATGTTATGCAATTAGATTGCAGATTCACCAAGTAAGATGAGGTGGAGCCGCTGAAACGAAAAAAAGCTGCCGTATGGGGCAGCCTTTTCGTTCTTCTTTTATGAATCGCTATTACATGGATTTAGTCAGTGTGATGGAACCATCTTTTTGAGCCCATTTTACATCCCAGCCAAGAAGCTCAGCGATGAAACGCAGTGGCACTTGCGTACGACCATCTTTGTTTACAAAGACCGTTGCACCCACGTTTTTCTTCATGCCGTTCACTTCCATAACGTTGTTGTTCACCCAGAATTTCAGTGTATCATTACCAGCCATTACAGTTACTTGTTGGGCTTTTTGATCCCATTTCACGGTTGCACCAATACCTTCACTCAGGAAGCGCAGTGGAATGTAGGTTGTGTTTTTCCAGAGCATTGGCGTTGTATCCATATTGGTTGTTTTGTCATTGATTTTCAGCATTTTACTGTTCAGTTGCATCCATACCGTAGTTGTATCTGTTTCAGGCATTGTCGGTGTGGTTGGTTGCTCTTGGAATTTGTCGTTGAATTGAGTCACGATTGCATTGCCAAGGGCTTGACCTACACCAAACATGACTTTGAAGCCTTCACGGTTGGTGGTGTACGAAGCGTCGTAGTTACCTGCAGCATATTGATCCAGCACTTGCTGCACTTGCTTCTCATGTGTAGTCAGTGCTTGTTGTCCGGCAGCTTTTGGCAGGTTGCCTGCTGTTGCGGAATCCAGGAATGTCGCGAACTCCGTTGTGAATCCGTCAATACGTTTCTCGACAGCTGCACGAGCCGCTGCATCATTGTTTTTAACGGCTGTAACATAGTCGCTTTGTGCATTCACGTGGTTGGTTACCCAAATTTTCTCGAATGCATTGGCACCATCATTACCGTAAATGGAAGCGATCGCTGCTTTGAAATCCGCTGTGTTTCCAGCTTCAGCTGTAACCAGTGCATTCGATGCTGCTGTGCGGCCATCATACTGCTCCTGCATTTGCAGAGCCGACAGGGCAAAGTGCTCGGAAGCCAAGTGGTTCAATGCCGATCTCAGATCAGCTGCTGGTGTATCTGCTTTGCTATTCCCGAATTTCTCAGGCATCTGTGTGGTGATTGCTGTGGAGAGTGCTTTACTTACGTCGAACATTTCTTTGAAGCCTTCACGGTACGCCTTGTATGCATCTGTGTAGTCACCAGCGACATATTCATCAAATACTTTTTGCACGAGATCTTCATGTACTTTCAAAGCATTTTTGGCTGCTGCTTTTGGCAATTTGCCTTCCGTTGCTGTGCTCAGGAATGTAGAGAATTCTTCTACAAAACCGTTGATATTATCCTGTGCCTGTTTGATTCCAGCCTGGTTACCCATTTTAGTTGCTTTCACGAGATCATCTGTATATTTGTTATGAGCGCGGAAGATACGTTCGAATTCTTTGGCTCCTGCATCACCATAAAGGGAGGCGATGGCCGGCTGCATATCCAATGCATTTTGGTCGAGTGCCTTGTAAGCTGCGTCCGCATCTTTTGCTCCGTCATATGCCTTCGCCATTGCGGTTACAGCAAGTGCAAAGTGTTCGGATAACAGGTGATCCAGGTTCGCTCTCAGGTCAGCAGCAGGTGTATTGACACTTGCTTTCATCATCGTCATTGGTGTCTGTGGTGCTGAAGCAGCCCCGGCGATTCCTGGCATCAATAACGTCAAGCTCAGCATGGGTGCGATAAATTTCTTCATTTTCATTTTCATTACGTGTTCACTCCTCGGTTAGTTTTGTTTTGTTTATCCTTTATTTCCTCGTCGTCGTCTTCATAGGGTGTAACGCAGGGTTCTTCCATCTGGATCACTTTCTGGGCAAAAAAAATCGCAGCCTCCGTCCAGGAAAGCCGCGAATGCGCGCCACAACAAGGTTTATCTCAAATTTAATCTTCAAAAATTATAGTGATCCATTCCATCCAGCACTGCATGCATACTGTAAGTGAAGAACTTTATTTTCCTATATTTATCAATAAAAGCTTACATCCAAGGTAAACCTGAAGTACAATGAACAGAACGATTGATTTCAATGAAGGAGGTCAACTCATGACATTGCTGCCCTATATTTTAATTGTTGGCATCGCCCTGTTCGGTGGGATCGCTACGATGATTATTGGGAATTCGAAAGCGAATCAGACCAGCAACCCCGAGTATGATCGCAGGACCAAGCAAAACTTGAGCAAACTTACCTATGTATACGTTGGTGCCATCGTTCTCGGCATAGGCGGTTTCGTCCTGTATCTATTTAACTGAATGAATTGGTTGTCAGCAAAGTACATGTTTAAACTTTTCCAGTAATTGAAGGTTTCGTTGTACATATGGGATGGTTTGGCAAACCATTCCCTTCTCCCTCATGACGGCCAAGATTCCACGAACCACCCACAAATGCATCTGTTCGTATAAACTTTTCCTGCTGAAATAATTACCTCCCTGTGCATATCCCTGCTCAAAGTCAGCCACAATTTCGCTTAATTCTCTCTCCGTAACAGATGAAAGGGTGGATGAAGTTAGCGCGGCTGCCTGATCGAAATGAATATCCCCTCTCCTTGCTTCTCCAACATCAATAATGTGAATGCTCTCCTCTGTAAATAACAAATTCCAAATGCCAAGATCCCCGTGGATGACTGCTTTAAATAGTTCCTTATATTCCATGCATTGCTCGGTATGTTCTTGCAGTGATCGTATACATTCAGATGATGAGGCTGTTACTTCTCTAGAAACTTCACTCCATAATCGGGGTAACGCGAAGCGATCTGCCTGTTCAGTAATTTCTAGATGACTCGTCACACGATGAAAAAGAGAAATCACCTGACCTAACCGAACGAAGTCCACGTTAATCTGGCTACGCAGAAGTACATTTTCTACGTAAAACTGCAAATTATAAAACTCACCCTTATATGTCATATAAGGAAGGCCATCTTTCGCCTCCACCATGGATGGAGAAAGATTTACGGTTGCCATAACCTTATACATCTCTTGCTCAGCCCACGCCTGTTGTACGTTCCTCAATTTACGTAGCACGAACTTCCCGTATGAAGTCTGAACCAACATCGCTTTCGAACTGTTCCCCTCTTGTATGGAGTTACAGGCTAGAATATTCCCAATATCGTATTGCTCTGCCACAAAATCGATGTCTATCAAAGCTACACTCCATTTCCTGTTTATTTCCCCAATGATCTATTCAATAGGCAAAATGATATTTTGACGCGTTCATGCACATGTTTACAAGTTGGAGATAATTCAGAATTATTCTGGATATGTTCAGCGAGTAATATAAAGCCATAAGGACAGTAAGCCATTATAAATAACAAAATTTAAAGGAGAGATATATGATGAAGAAAAACTTGAAGAAATCCGCAGCAACGATGATGGTACTGGGTATGACATTAACAGGAGCAACGGGCGTATTCGCAGGCACTCAGTTGGAGAAAATCTCGGCATATCTCAACCACGGCATCAGCTTCAATGTAGACGGTGCGGCTTACTCACCAACAGATGGCAATGGCAACAAGTTGGCTCCAATCACTTACAATAATTCAACTTATCTGCCTGTACGTGCCATTGCTGATGCGCTGCATGTACCTGTATCATATGACGGCAAAAAAGGACAGGTCATCATCGGAGAAGCCACAAGCAATCCTTCCACGTTGAGCAATGTTACCTATAGCGCAGCGCAAAAAGAAGCCATTCAAAAGGCATTTGCACAGTTCGATGGTTTCGAGGCAGCTTACGCTCCTCAGCAAATGATTGCAGGTGATACATTCAAGAGTGTAGGAGCTGGAGAAGACGGCGTAAGCTTTACTTTCAGTCATATGAAAGTCGGTGTGTCTCCAAGAGATTATTCGGATGGTTACAATGGCAAAGACGTAAAACTTTCTAATGGCGTCACAGCCAAATGGTACACACCGGATCAAACGGGTATGCTCACGTTCAAACTGTATGATCGTTACGTTACAATTAGTTCACCGGATCATAAGCTGACTCAGGCTCAGCTGCAGCAAGTGGCAGTATCTGTGGAAAAGGTTCAAGGCAATGATCAGGGCGTTACCGGGTTCGCTGATGTGAAATATACCCAAGAACAGTCGGCTGCCATTCGCAAGGCATTTGCGAAATTCCAAGGCTTCGAGACGGCTTACGCACCACAACACATGATTGCCGGGGATACGTTTAAAAGTGTAGGTGCTGGCGGGGACGGCGTAAACTTTGTTTTTAATCACATGAACGTGACAGTATCACCCAAAGACTATTCCTTCAGCTATGACGGCAAAAATGTAAAACTGCCCAACGGCGTTACCGCCAAATGGTATACACCGGATCAAACCGATATGCTGACATTCAAACTGGATGATCGCTATGTGACTCTCAGCTCGCCAAAAAATGCATTAACTCACACACAGCTGGAGCAAATGGCGGTATCTGTGCAAAAAGTGAAATAAAGACTAATTATTAAAAAATCAACTAACATAAAAATAAATATTTATATCAAAAACACATTGAAGTTCTCTATAAACAAGTGAGACTTCGATGTGTTTTTTTCTTATGTAAAAATCATCTGTACGGTAAAATCCCCCTTCTCAAGATGCTCAGACAACAAATTTCATTATATTGAACCAATAAATGCCCAGAAACACAGCTATATAGAATTTAAGCTGTACTTCTGAGCATCTAGGATTAGAAATTATTTTTGTCAAAAGGGCCTGGAAGTTTCAAAGTGTAGACAAGTGTAGATTCATCTTCCTTCGTTGGTATAATCATGGTCAGAACACCATCTTGTAACGCCTGCTCTGGAATCTTTGCCGTACTGATTCCCCACCTCGCTTCTGGCATGTCCGTTATGGACAACGTCCCAAGCACCTTGGTATAGTCCTGATTGGTAAACAACACTCTAGTTAGATCCATGTAATGGAGAGTAGAAGTTGATAAAGTCAAAGTTCCGTCAAAATTCAGAACCACACCGTCAATACGATCCGGATAAAATGATTCCAATGACTTTGTATTGTTCTGATCCAACTTGTAGATATCCCCTACTCTTTCAATTCGCCGGGCACTTGCATGAAAAGCAAGGTTTTCTGGTGTCATGGCTGCACTCGTATTACGCTCATCATCACTAATTAGTAATTCTTTATTGCCCCAGTAAGCCTTCGTTTCAGACACTTTGAGCCCCAAATCCTTGTTCCATTGTCCCAAAGGAATAAAGGTCTGGTTGTAGAGTGTCAGCAATTTACTTGAGGATCGATCCACACTGGATGAACGCTGTCCACGACTGAATGTGACTTGTTCCTTACCCAATACATATTGAATATGAAAAGCCTTGGTAAATTCCTCTAAAGGAACATAATGTTGCCCCTCCAGATAAAATGAAGGTTGTCCCTTATAATTCAATACTCCCTCCCCTGACTTGATTCCTACTGGCTGTAACGGAAAGAATATGCCTGAAAATTGAAATGAATCCCAGTACCCCTTCCATTCTCGATATGTATCATATTGCAACTTCAGATGTTTATTCTCTGAAATGATATATAGAGAGGGAGGAAATGAACCTGGAGCTGAAAAATACTGTTCTATAATGTATTCATCCTCTGTTACCCACTGAACACCCTCTGTGCGAGCACGATAGGGAGAATCATAAGTTCGAATTAGTTTGAGGGTCTCTAGATCATATAAATGAACCGTGGACGATTCCATCTTACTATCCAAACCATTCTCAGTAACCAGAATCAGCGTTTTTCTTTCTGGTGAGACAGACGTATGAACATAGCCAATACGATCTTTCAGAAGTGTTTTTTTCTTTCCATTCTTGGTCGCAACAACAGTCCAATCGGATTTGCGGTCTCTTGTGTTGGTTTGTGAGATATTCAGATTAACATCTGTACTTGCCTGAAAAGCTTTGGTAGACAGCCCTGTCTTTATGTCAGGCTTCATCCAAAGCTGTTTCACCTTGGCTGTCTTTCCTTTGGCACCACCATATTCAATATAGTTACATTGGTACTTATCAGTGCAGTATACACCGACGTTACGGGTTTGCGGGAGTGGTGAAATGGCATAATCCGTATCGGTAAAATCCTTCTCAAGCATAATTTTTCCGCCAGTATATACCTTCTTGCCTGTAGTCATGGAATAGTATATTGGCTTATATTCTTCTTTTACATAAAGCATATAAAATATCCCTAATTGTGGCTCCAAGTAAATTCTATTTTCACCTTCATGTACCTTGCGAAGAGAGTTGCTATTGTAATCATACTCATATAAGACGTAATAATATTGATTGTTATCAGTAGCGTAGTAAGTTATGTATCCCTTTAAACCTAGTGGTGTATCGGAAACAATAGTATCAGAATGTCCTGAAGTTATCGTTGAGCCAGTATAAATTTGGGGGAGAACTGCATTCTCGGTAAAGTGATATTCATTCACCTTTCTTTCACCTGTATCAAAACTCGTTCGGATGGTTTCTACAACAACCTCATGTTCCCTGATCGCAAAATTAATGCTATGCCTTACCCGTTCCTTTAAAGAAGTGGTTGCGGATTGCGTGCTTTGCTTATTGGTTCCAGGGCTAGAAGCTGCAACTGTTAGTCCGGGTAAGGAAAATAGCATAATGCAAGCCAACACAGTAACTAAACAAATAGATATTCTGGACATACTTAACTCCTTCTCAATGTAATGTATATTTTATGGGACCTGTTAAGTATAGAACTTCCAACCTAAATATTCATTACATTTACTTCCAGTTCGCAAACAAAGTTCTATTTTTTAATAACGTTTACACCTCCAAATTGGCTAAACGAATCACTCTCCGATAGTTCATATAATCAATCATACCCTCCCAATCCAACTCAACTGCATTACCGTCTCGATAGTATACGGCTGCAGCGGGCAGAAAACCGACCAACGGTCCCATGCCACCACAGATCATTGCGCCACCGTCGCCACCTTTGGGTATCATGGTTCCAGACGCATCAAGCGTTAGCTCATACGCATAGGGATCTCCAGCAAACTGGACACCAAAAAAGTTGGGCAGCTCCAAATCATATGGGCGATCATAATCTTCAAATAGCGAAGGGTCAGGCTCTGACGAATCACTCACAACAATCCCCTCCACCCCTTCGAGGCTGCCAAAATGCTTTAATTTCATCGTGTAATCGAAGCTGTCTCCCCATGGAAAAAAGGTGCGGCATCCCCCTCCATACAGATACTCCCACTCATCCTCCGTGAGCAAACTAAAACCCGCTTTTGCTTCCTCCTCAACCAGGTACTCCAGCGTCAAATCTTCATTGAACCAAAATATCTGCACATCCTCACCTTGACGGACCAGACGGAACTGTTGATGCAGTTCATATTGGTTCAGATCGGACAGCTTAAATTTCTCCAACTCATCTGCAAAACAGGCATTCTCCTGCGTCATCGCTTCCGCTTCCGTCACTTCAATCCAGCCAAGGGAATGGCTACTGCACTCCACTAGCATGGGCGCAATCTGAACTTCTCTCACAGGAGACATCTGACTACTTAAAAAAGAATCCACATCTTCCACGCCGTACTCACTGACAGTCTCGAGCAAATCCGCTGACGTTTCTTCGTTCATTCCGTCCTGCCAGCAATCCCAACCAAGTGTCACCCGATCACCAGGCACAAACACAAATCTCTGCTCATCATACAAAAATACACCTGTCTCGATTTGCTGACCGAATCGCTCAAATGTCTCCAATCCCTTATAATGCATACCTGCGGGTAAATCATTGCGCATATCACGCAGACACTTCTCTTTTTCCTGAGTAGATAACCCTTTCCATGCTTCCACGCACTCACCCACTTTCACTTTTGTCTAATAAACTTCCCTTGAAAGCCATTACGGCATATCCTTATTTTCCAGCCGCCTTTAACAGCTCCAAAAGCCATTCTTTCCGTCTCCCCTCCGCCTTGCGGGCCAGCGTTGCAAGCTTCTCCAATTTGCCCCAGATCGGATATAGCACTCGCTCCACTTCATAAGATTCCAGTCCTTGCAATGATTGAAACAGAAGTTCAAGCTTCTCCTCATCCTCCAGTTCCGATTGGATTTTCAGCTTCAGGTGATCCGTAGAACGACGCAGACAGGCAACTAGCGCAGGCACGGAGCTGGTCGTTACACCATGTTTCTCAGCAAAGGCAACTGTGAATTTGTCCTGTACCAGCTGGTGCTCATCATCTATTTCCCCCATGTAGTATTCAACCAACGGGAAATACCGCTCATCTGTCAGCCCCAGTCCGAATGTTGCGTAGCTGCCTGGCATACAGCTCTTCTCACCTTCGGTATCTGCATAAAATTCGAACTCTTCAATAGCCTCTCGTGCATATTCTTCAAGCAGCGGACGCATCTCCGGGTACTCCAGTGCATTTGCGAAAAATCGATGCGTATCCGACTTCGCGAGTCCTTTAATCGGCAGGTACTGCTTTACACTGGATTTGAGCTTGATTTTGTAGCTTTTCGGGAAGCCCTGCTTCAACAAACGGATAATAAAAGCAAGGGCCTGTTCGTAGGCAGCTGCTTCTTCCTTGCGAATGTTGATGGTAATCATCGAGAACACATCGTTCGCGGTGAACTCCACCTGCTCATTTTTCAAATGGATATCTTCCTTGGCATAGGTTCCGCTACCTTCCGTCATCATGCGAATCGCACGGTTACTGCCAAGCTGTTTCGCCAGTTCTAGAAAGGTGAGCCCCTTCGGTTTACTGTAACTAGGCTCGTAACGAAGAATCATCACGGCTGCATACAGCAGCAGATCAATAGGCTGTGCCGCCTGCTTTTCATGCTCACTCTGAGGTTGCTCCTCCTCCAAAGAAGCACTTGGCTTAAGTGTATATACATTGGCACTGTACGCAGAGGGCTGTACATCAAAGTAACGTGGCAAAAAATAATTCTCCGCCCATGACGTTATCGCACGGATCATATCACCACGATGCTCCGCCAGAGCTTCCTGACGCCCTTTGTTCAGCTCCTGAATGCGATCATATTGCGCTATAGTCCACGCTACGTCCAGTTCAGGGAACAATCTCGGGTCAAGCAGGTGACGCGTCAAAAAAAAGGATTCTAACGGCTTTGTTGGGTATGAACCTCCCAGGAGCTTATGGTCTACATATGTATGAATGCGCTCAAGCAGCTGCTGCCTTTTCCCTTCGTTGATATATTCGAGCAGGGTCACTTGCAGCTTTCCTTCTGTCGTTGGAAATTTCCCGCGAAACGTAAAACGATAGTCGATCAACGGTGTATCCGCCAGCTTGTCCAATTTCTCTTGAACCACTTCTGCAAGCTTGGGCTGGATTTCATTTCGGACCTGTTCCTCCGTAAAGGGACCCGTTTTCTTCGATTTGAATCCTTCATCCAATCCAAGATCCACACTGTCTACCGTGGTCCGTCCAGGTCGGTAATCCAGCAAAATATCATTAAAGATCCCCATTTGCAGCGTTGTTCGCTTCACAGCCTTTTCCAGGTCATTCCGCTTCATCTGTTCCTCAAACCATTCATGAATGGCCCCAACCATCTCTTCCATTGCCTGATCATAGAGTGTGCTCATCCTCTCGGCCGCCTTCCTATTTATCTAATGTCTGCTGATGTCTACTAACATCTACCGCCCAAAAGCTCCTGCTAATCTCTGATAACTTCGCATACCATCTATATAAAATACGTATCTACGTTTGTAGTTCCACCTATTATTTTACTCTCTCAAGCTCACCCGGAACAATAAGTCTTACGCACGGTTGTTCGCGCTAAAAAAAATGATCCTCTCTCCTGCCCCAGTCTGTGCATCCGCATACCAAGACAAAAACACCGGATTGGGCGATTTCCCGCCCATATCCGGTGTATTCACGAAAATATTACGATCCTTTTTTATAACTTTAGTATGATTCATCTAGTGAATTATACACGGTATTAATTGACTGTTTTGAACCATTCATTGACTTCAGTTGTGATTTCATCGCCGCCCATGGATTTCCATTTCGTCACAAATGCGTCGAATTCATCGATGCCAACCTGACCATAAATGATTTTGCTGAATGTATCTTTCTCCAGCTTGTCGAGTGCATCTTTCTTCATTTTCATTGTATCCGTAGGTGCACCCGTGAATTTGTTCTTGATTGCATCATCCTTATGAGCTACCACGACTTGAGCCGCAGCGAACACTTCAGGTTTGTTGGCAATTTTCGTATTTTTCTCAAATGGTGTTTCAGGCTCCTTACCCGAAGCAAGCTCAGCCAAGGTATCCATCATCAGATTCGGAATACGTGCACCATCATAAGTGAGTGTATATTTCAGCGGGGATACGCCGTCTTTCAAATCAGCTTCACCCAGCACTTTGCCGTCTACAATATCAAAGTCATATCCTTTGGCAAAGCCATGTTCAAACTCCCCACCCACTTCCGGATTGGCAAAGTTATCGAACAAATAATTTTGATATGTGAAGAAAATTTCCGGGTTGGCCATATCTTTATTGATCAACACAACCCCGTTGCTCGCACCTGAACCGTGGTGATGGCTCTCGCCAGTTGGTCCAGTTGGCAGGGCAATTGCTTTGTAGGTAGCGCCGTCCACATTTTTCTTCACATCATCGATCGGCCAGTTCGGCATCCAGTGTGGTCCCACAATAATTCCGGCTTTGCCTGCTGTAAACAGTTCGGCTGCCTTGATCTCGTCATATACGCCGGCTTCCTTCGGCAGGTAGCCTTTGGACAACCAGTCTTTCATCGTTGCAAGCCCTTCTTTCACACCTGGTTGAATCGAGCCGTATTCCAGTGTTCCTTCTGAATTCAAATTCCATTGTCCCGGCATCGTGTTATACATTCCGAAGATCCAGCCGGATTCAGTCATCCAGGTATTAAGAGCAATTTTCATGCCGACTGTCAGACCGTACGTATCTTTCTTCCCGTTACCATCCGGATCTTTATTCGTAAATGCATCCATTACCGTAACGAGCTCATCGATCGTTTTTGGTTCTTCCAGTCCCAGCTTCTTCAGCCAGTCTTCACGAATAAACATAACCGGGTCGCCGTTGTAGGCATAGTCGAAGATCGGAATACCATACCGTTTACCCTCGTACATGTACGGGTACCACTCTTCCGGTGCAGATTCGGCAGCCCCTTTCCATGTGTCAGATGCATACTTGTCGAACAATTCACCTGCATCGGCGAATTTACCTGACTCAATCAACTCACGTACCAGATTGTAGTCACCACGGATGGAGACGATATCCGGCAGCTCTTCGTTAGCCGACAGGGAGAGGCGTAGCTTCGTGTAGAAAGCATCGTTGGTCACCGATACAGCCCAAGGTGTAGTCAGGTCGATGCCCAGACGTTCTTTGGCCCATTTCGTGTGCACGTTGTTCTGTGCAGTCTCTCCGTTCTTGAACTTTGTATCATCATTCCAGGCTCGCAAATAGCTCATCTGAACCGCAGGTTCATACTTGCCGTCTTGCAGCGCAAGTGGCGCAGCCGCTTCCTTGGACGGTTCTTCCTTTGCCCCCGAACTGCATGCCGTTACGGCAACCATCGTCAGTGCAAGCAATGCAGTCATCATTTTTCTATACATGAAACCCCTCCTCAATCACTTTGAATACCCTTACATGAAAAGGATAGTGCAGCCGGGGAAGCAAACATATATCACAATTTCAATGTTCATATTGATTTGTTAACCGTTCCGAAAATCCTGCGGGGTCAAGCCATAATGTTTGCGGAATACTTGAATGAAATAAGGGGTATTGTTATATCCCACTTCCTGGCCGACTTCATAAATCTTCATTGCCGTATGCTTCAGCAAGTGAACAGCACGTTCCATCCGCGAACGGATAATGTAATCACTAATGCCTTCACCTGTGAATTGTTTATACATTTTGGACAAGTATACCGGGTGTAGATGTACCTCCCCGGCAATGACCTGCAAGGACAGATCTTCACCCAGATGATGGTCAATCCATTGCTGGACCTGCCTGATCATGCTCGATCCACTTTCCTGGCCCGTAACGGTTGTGCTCTGAGCCCATTGTTCCATCACACTCCGGGTCCATGCTTCCAGACTGCGCAGCGACACGCCATACCCATCCTTCAACAGCTGCTGATACTGCTCACCAAGTACATCGGACAACTGTCTGCCCTCCCGATGAGCCATGTACGAGAATGCGGCGGCGAGATAGTGAAAGGCAACATAGACATGCTCGGGGAACACACTATCCGATAATTCGGCGAAAATCGAATCAATCTTGCGGTTTGCATCCTCCATCCGTCCTACTTCCAGCAGGGCAGTCAGTCCAGGTGGTTCATACAGCGCCGCAAGTGATTTCAATGTTGCCCCATGGGAGCCGGCAGCCGCATTGAGATGCAGTCCTTTGCCCGCTTCTGCCTGCTTGCGCAAGGCACTTACAGCCTGATGGTACAGCTGCGGAACCTGCTCTGGAAAACGACCTATCCGGCTAACTGACAGTGAGATCGTCGCGTTTAAATACTGCTTCACACTGTGAAGCAATCGTTCCCCGAGCCGTCCCATTAAGATTTCCGGTTCAGACTGCGCCTGTTTGGGGCTAGCCATGAAAACGAGATCATCATAGGCATCGTCCGTATGGCAGAGATGATAGCTGCTGCCAAAAATCTCCTCCACCACATTCGAGATAGCGTATTTCATTAATCGGAATGCCTTGTGCGTTGGCTGCGGGTCATCATAGCGAATGAGCAGCAGCTGCATTTTGTCCTGGGGACGGAAACCGATCTCCAATTGCTCCAGCTTTTCCACAAGTTCACTCTCCGCAAATTTATGCCCCAGCAGCACATCCTTCATTAATCCCGCCCGCTTCTCCGGTAAATGCTCCCTCACCGAATACATAGCGCGCTGATGCATCAGTTGTTTCTCTCCCTCCAGCCGAATCTGGACAGACGCCTGTTGCACGGCTTCAATCAGTTCCTCATCCCGCACTGGCTTCAGCAGATAACTCACTGTTCCATGACGGAGTGCCTGCTTCGCATAATCAAAGGATGCGTGTCCAGATAAAATGATACATTTGGTCCGCTCCCACTTTTGCCGAATATGACTCACCAGATCCAGACCGGACAAGCCCGGCATACGAATATCGGTGATGATAATATGAATTTGATGCGCCGTCATTTGCTGCAAAGCCTCTTTAACTGAATACGCCTTATACACCTGTCCAATCCCATGTTCCCTCCACGGTATGGAGGATGCAATCGATTCCACCGCTGAATGTTCATCATCCACGACCATTAGATTCATCATTAGGATACTCCTCCTCAAACCATCGTATTTCTACACTGAGACCCCCATAAGGGATCGCTCCAAAATGAAGCCCCGACGAATGTCCATATCGCGTAACAAGCCGCTGGTGTACATTCCAGGTGCCCGTGCCAATCTCTTCACCCATCGGTTCATTGATTTCTCGTTCAAGACCGGCAATCTCTTCCGGCGTCAAAGTAACACCATCGTTATCGACAAACAGACTATATCGCGTGTATTCTCTTCCATCGAGTTGTTCTTGTACGGCCATACCTGTAACCACAATGTGACCGCTGCCCTCCATCGGTTCAATGCCGTGAATGACTGCATTTTCCACGATAGGCTGGATCAGCAGCCTCGGAATGTGCTGCTGCATCAGTTCTTGCGGTACGGCGATCTCATACGACAAACGATTGGTTCGCATCTGTTGGATGGACAAATAATTGTCCAGCAGCCGAATTTCCTCTTCCACAGTCGTCATATCATTCTCATCACGTGTGATATAGCGATAATAATCACCCAGACTGAGCGACATGGCAATAACCGCTTCGCGGTTGCCGAGCTGCGTCATATTTTTGATATAAAACAGGCAATTGTACAGGAAATGGGGATTAATCTGTGATTGCAGATGCTTCAACGTTGCTTCCCGTGAACGGATGCGTTCTTCATACACCTTTTCAATCAGTTCCTGAATCTGCTCGGCCATGTGATTAAAGCTCTGCGTCAGATACGCGAATTCATCCCGGGAGTGATCGACCGGAATTCGTGTGGATAGCTGTCCTTTGCGAATCTGTTGCAGTCCTCTCATGAGACGCTGGATCGGCACCTGTACCTTTCGGTATAACAACAGTGCAGCGCCAATACTGAGCACGAGCAGCAGCAAAATGGAAGTAATGAACATATTCCGGCTCTTGTCCATCGGCGTAAGCAGATCATCCAGCACAACCGGGTTAACATAGATTCCATTCAGCTGTTTGGAGAGTATATAACTGACCAAATACTGCTTTCCGCCCACCTCCAACTGATGGTTGCCTTCACTACCCAGTCCGTTTAACGGCATGTCCTCCATGATAGCCTGGATCAGTTCAGGGTCCGCACTGCGATTCAATAACGGCTCGTTGCCCGGTACCAATAGAAAGGGATCTCCCCCTTGGGCCTCCTTGAAATCGTCCAGCATGGCTACAATGTTCATCGGATCAAAATTAATCTCCATCACGGTTCGAACACCCGTAGTCACCGGTTTTGCACTCCACTCATAATTATCCGTGAAGAAGTAGGTAAAACTCCCCTGATCCAATTGCCACTGTCCAGCTGGGGGAAACTTCAACATGTTCTCATTGTAAACGGTTCGACTTGCCTTGGTGGATAACACCAACTCTGCCTGAGGCAGCACAATGGTAATGTCGTTCTTCCAGCGGCTGGTGGACTGGTACAGCGACAATTTGTCGAGAATATCGAGATAGATGCTGTTTTTCTCATATTGGCTAGTCGATTCTGTCATGTAACGATAATGCAAAATGCTTGGATCACGCAGTAAAGTCAGCCCATAGAGCGAGAGCTGCTCAATATTTTTATCCACCTGAGAGCTGAAGTAGTTGAACTGGTTCAAGCTGGATTGCTGCTTCTCCTCGACGATCATGTCTACGTTCGCCTGATTCGCGTAAGTATAGAGCAACAAGATGGGTACCAACAAGCAGACCAGCAGCATGACTGTTTTTGAGAATACTGTAAATTTCATTGCTTCACCCTGTCCCGGTTAAAGTAAAGATACATATCGAAGTCCTATTTTATATTGAAACCCCTTACATATCTATACTGAATTTAGCATGAAGTCCTTTTCGACCTCTCGGTCGACAGTTTTATTTGATGCTCATTTTTCTTGAATAGTACCCTTGTTCCTCGCTCTGTTCCCCCTTTATGCATTGTTATATCAACAAGTTAATAAATCAACATCCGCCTTGAAATGTTGTTCTATAGCCGGCCCGTTTCCATTGCTATAATTCAGTTGCTCCACTTTTTGCAGAGGCTGACTGGCCTCATGATGCAGAGGCTGGACGATATAAAGGAGGGACCTGATGGCTATGGAACAACCACTAACGACCAATACGCCGGTGCGGAAGGCAACACACAATCCACGCAAACGTACCCGCTGGAATTTCAAACGCAATTGGCCGCTGCATCTGATGCTGCTGCCTGCGGTACTGCTCACATTGCTGTTCGCCTATGTGCCTATGGGCGGCATTATTATTGCTTTTCAGGATTTCAAACCATGGCTGGGATTCACCGGCTCCAAATGGGTAGGATGGGATAACTTCCGATTCATGTTCGAATATCCGGACAGTGTTCAGGTCATCTGGAACACGGTGCTGATCGCTGCCATGAAAATTGTGGCCGGACTCGTGGCCCCGGTTGTGTTTGCCATTTTGCTGAATGAAGTACGGAATTCCACGTTCAAAAGGTTCTCGCAGACGCTCGTATATCTGCCCCACTTCCTGTCCTGGGTTGTACTGGGCGGCATCCTGCTGGATATGCTCTCTCCCGAAGGCGGACTGATTAACCAGGTGCTTGCGGCTGTTGGCATTGAACCGATCTTCTTTCTTGGCGATGGCGACTGGTTCCGTGTAACCGTGGTCATCAGTGATGTATGGAAGGAATTTGGATTTGGTACCATTGTCTTTCTTGCAGCCCTCGCGGGGATTAACCCTGCGCTGTACGAAGCTTCCGAAGTTGACGGGGCAACACGGCTTAAGCAGACCCTGCACATTACGCTGCCTGCACTCGTGCCGATGATTATTGTGGTGGGAACGCTATCACTGGGGAATATTCTTAATGCCGGATTTGACCAGATTTTCAACCTGTACAATCCACTTGTGTATGAGAAAGGTGATATTATCGATACCTTTGTCTACCGAATGGGGATTCTGAATGGCAAAATGAGCTTTGCGACTGCGGTTGGTTTGTTTAAATCCTTTGTCGCCATGTTCCTCGTTATTACTGCCTACCGGATGGCTTACAAAATCGCCAATTACCGCATTTTCTAAGGGGCATTTTGCATACATCCAGACAGCGACTTTCAATCAGCAAGATATAGATCGAAATGGTTCAGTTCGTCTATATCTTGTACACGCGAGCGGTTCAAATCGAATTATGCAAAATGCTTAAGGAGGAATTAAGGTGTATCACAAAACGACCGGATACCGTATATTTAACGGCTTCAACTTGTTCTTCATCGCGGCCGTCTCGCTGCTGTGTGTGCTGCCGCTTGTTCATATTCTGGCGGTTTCCTTCAGCGGTAAAGCGGCAGCTTCCGCCAATCTGGTAACACTCTGGCCGATTGATTTTACAGTCGATGCCTATACCAAAACGTTTGGTAACAGCAACTTTCTGAGCGCGCTCTGGATTTCGGTGAAACGTACCGTGTTTGGTACGCTGCTCAGTATGGTGCTGGTCACCCTGACGGCATATCCTCTATCCAAGGAAAGTTTGAATTTCAAGGGGCGTTCGCTGTATGCGTGGTTTTTCATCTTCACGATGCTGTTCAGCGGCGGACTGATCCCGTCTTATATCCTGATTCAAAAGCTGGGACTGATCAACACCCTGTGGGCTCTGATTTTGCCTGGGGCTGTGGCGGTCTGGAACCTGATTCTCATGATGAACTTCTTCCGTAACGTGCCCAAAGAGCTCGAAGAAGCAGCATTCATCGATGGTGCCAACCATATCACCACATTGTTCCGTATTTATCTGCCCGTATCCATGCCGGCCATTGCAACGATCTCCCTATTCACGATGGTGGGGCAGTGGAATTCCTGGTTCGACGGACTGATCTATATGAATGACGCAGCCAAATACCCGCTCGCTACGTTGATGCAAACGATTATCGTACAGCAGGATTTCTCCAACATGAATGTCGATGCAACACAGCTTCAGAACATGTCGCAGCGTACCGTTAACGCAGCCCAGATCTTTATCGGGGCACTGCCAATCCTGCTCGTGTATCCGTTCTTGCAGCGATTCTTTGTAAAAGGTATTGTGCTTGGGGCTGTAAAAGAATAGGGTTCGTATACCGAATGAATTCGCATAAAAACGCATAATTCATCCCGAGGTTCATAACGCATTTATTTACTTCGGGATGATTTCCCGCGAATGGCGTTGTTATATTCATTAATGAGTTCATCCAGAACCATCGATTGACGAATGACCTCCGGATGCCACAGTTCTTTATGAGAGTTTGCAATCTGGTAGAGCCTCTGTCGTGCCTTTTCGATACATTCCTGAATGGTTTCCGGATTATGCACCATACTCCCGCCCCCTGTTGTCCTTCAATATCCTCCATCCAAAAAAGACCATCTATTATAATATTCGGAACAAAGGGAGCTGCACATTACCCCAAAATCGAATTTATGGTTATTTTTTCTTGTACAGACTGAAATTAAAATGTGCAATGGACTCTTATGCTGCAAAATGCAAAAAATACCGGACAGGCACTCACGCCTGTCCGGTATTTTTTGCCCTCTGCGATGTTCTTTATCTTAATCCGATATCCTCAAAACGATTGCCAATCGTCTCCGGGAAGGCCTGCTTCACCGTTAGTATAAAGGGCATGGTACGACATAGAATGTCGCAGCAGTATAAATATCCTTAATATAAAAAATGTCCCTTCTTCAGTCTGAAGAAAGGACATTTTTTAGGAATCATGTATTTCTGACCGAGCTGCTGCTTGTAACAAAGGTTGCAACAGACCAGGAAAACGCACTTCCAGATCCTCGGATCTTAGCGTCAGGAAATGCTGTGTACCTTGCACTCTCACCCGAATGACTCCGGCTTCCCGCAGTGTTCGAATATGGTGTGACATCGTGGATTTCACAACAGGTGCACGAAAATGACTGCATGGCTGCTCACCATTTCTGGCTGCTTCTGTTACAATCCCAAGACGGATGGGATCACTTAAAGCGTATAACACGGAAGAAAGTTCAATATCCTCCACTTGGGGATGGTGTAAAATTTTCATGCTGTAGTCTCCTTTTTTCAGACTATCCATTGTATTTTAACACAATTCCATGATATATTTCTAATGTTCGATACCAATCGAACTTATAAACCTATTTCGTTTATGTATCCCCTGCTGTCAGGCATGGGATTCACACATACCACATTTTGCAAATGTTACACACCGTTTCTGAAATGTTGCGAAATATACATAATCTGGGAGGTTTTTATGAACAACACCGCAGCTGCATCATCGGGGGAACGGACGGCAGGAATACAGGAAGGGTTAATCGTAGGTCTGCTTGGCTTTACGGTTGTGCTTGTCGTTATGAATACGATGATGTTCAATCTGGCATTGCCCAAAATTGCAGCCGAATTTATGCTTTCATCTGTCTCTTCTTCCTGGATTGTCACCGGTTATTCCATCGTTTTTGCTATTTCCTCGATTACGTTCTCACGTCTATCGGATTTTGTACCGATCCGCACCCTGTTTACAACCGGTCTTACACTGCTTGGTGCGGCATCCGTTCTTGGTTTCTTCAGTGACCAGTTTATCCTTCTGCTCATTGCACGTCTGATTCAGGCTGCGGGTGCAGCTTCTGTACCGGGGCTCGCCATCGTGCTTATTACTCGCTACATTCCAAGTGACCGCCGGGGTAAATCCATGGCTGTTGTCATGTCTGCCAGCTCACTTGGTCTTGGACTCGGACCTGTGATCGGAGGCAGTATCACACAATTTCTCGGATGGCATGATTTGTTTATCGTTACCGGACTAACCTTGTTTCTCATTCCTGTATTTTTCAGACTGCTTCCAAGTGAAATGCCGAAAAAGGGTTCCTTCGACTTGCTCGGCGCGCTGCTACTGGCGATCGGAACAACCGGTGTCCTGCTATTCCTGACTTCACGTGAATGGGTAACCCTTGTCGTTGGTGCGGCTGCACTGGTTCTGTTCTGGTTGCGTATTCGCCGTGCGACTGATCCCTTTGTTCAACCAGCCCTGTTCAAAAACAAAAAATATATGATGCTCAGCTCACTGGGGATTGTATCGTACATTAACAACTTCTCAACGCTGTTCCTGCTGCCTCAAATTCTGGCACATCTGTATGCACTGACTCCTGCTCAGTCCGGGCTTGTCATCTTCCCTGGTGCAATCGTGTCCATGCTGTTATCCAATCGAATTGGTCGCATGATTGACCGACACGGCAATACACAACTGCTCAAGTTCGCGCCATGGTTGCTGCTCGCTGCTGCCGGACTGTTTGCTCTTTTTGCAGACGACAGCATCTATGCCATTATGGCGGTATACATTCTGCTTAGCGTAGGTTTCTCGGCACTGACAACGAGTGTATCCAATGAGCTGTCAGGCAATCTGACGATGGATCAGATCGGTGCTGGCATGGGGCTGTTCCAGCTTAGCCAGTTCTTCAGCGGTGCATTTAGTGTTGCCGTAACTGGCGTAGCTCTCACTGCAATGCAGCAAATGCCATTAGCATCAGCTTACACCAACATTTTCTGGGGCATGACCGTGGTTGCTCTGGCATCCATTATTTTCTCCCAGGTGTACCTGAGAATGCAGTCACGGAAAGAAACCGCCGCTTCACACTAAACAGGTTTTAAAGGATCTCACTCATAATAGACACTTTATACAGGAAAGCCAGGGATTGGACCGATAGGGTCTGATCTCTGGCTTTTTGGTTTGTTATTAGACTAAAAGAAACCAATAAATATTACTTTATCTCTGTTATTCTTATATTATAACCAGATAGTATAGATATTTTGAAAATGATAAAACCAAGGGGATGTCTACTCACATATGAAGCTTCAAAAGTTTAATTCACTATTTCGTATCCCTACATACCGGCTGTTTCTCGTTTGTATGTTGTTACAAGGCATGGCTATTTCAATCAGCGCTCCCTTTCTGGCGGTCTACTTTACAACTCGCCTCGAAGTGTCCATCGCTACTTTTGGATTATTCACTGCAGTAACTCTTATGGCAGGGGTGTTATTCAGTTCCTGGATCGCCAGACGGTCGGATCAACCCGGTGCTCGCAAAATCATTTTGGTGATTGCCATGGTTTGCAATGCCCTTGCTTTTGCCGGGTATTTGTGGATTCACGACTTCACTTTATTATTTGTCTACATGACGGTGATGACTGCACTCGGATCTCCCGCCATGCCACAATTGTTCGCAGCTGCAAGAGAAGCGGTTAATGCCGCAACGGACGTCGATCATGCTGTGGCCAATTCCACCCTGCGCTCCGCGTTTTCACTGGGGTTTATTACGGGACCTTTACTCGGAACTTTATTGATTGCGTACATCGGATACACCGGCATATTCAGTTCAACATGTCTTATTTTCTTGATCAATGCACTATTATTTTTCTTTCTCTTAAAAAAGGCTCCCGAGCCTTCTGCACTCCGTCCATCTACGGGTGGCATACACATGAAATTGCATCAGGATGCAAGAATCTATATGCCTTTTCTCATTACTACACTCCTGTATATGGCACATTGGATGAATAACCTGAATGCATCACTGTTCATTATTCACCATCTGGGCGGGGGGACCCGGGAAGTTGGCTGGATCGCCAGCCTATGCGCGGGGCTTGAAATTCCCATTATGCTAGGCTTGGGCCTGCTCGCCTCAAGGTATCCAAACCGCTTACTCATGTTATGGGGCTCTCTGGTGGGTGCCGCTTACTATGTCATTGTTTTGTTTTCCAGTGAACTGTGGCACTTGCTGGCAGGGCAGCTACTGCTCGCATTCTTTGTCGCTGTCATCTCTGCTATCGGTATCAGCTACATGCAGGATCTGCTTCCATCCATGCCGGGCTATGCGTCGACACTCTATTCCAATGCTTCCACGTTGGGAAGATTATTTGGCAGTCTGATAGGGGGATGGACAGCCGGGGCGTGGGGGTATCGAAATTCATATTGGGTATGCCTGCTGCTTGTTCTGCTTTCGTTAGGCATGCTAGTTATTACACAACAATTTTCAAAAGAGAAACGTCAAACGCTTTCACTCTAAACAGATCTGGATCGAATTCTTAGTAAACGTAAAAACACGAACACACCCAAGCCCCACCAAGGACGCAGCAATAGCGTTCCAGTAAAGCAAAAAATCCTTCCATTCCCTTTAAGCGGGAGGAAGGATTTTAAATTTGCCCTTCTGGGCGAAGCTCTAGGATTGACTGCATCTCCGAATCAAGTTATACGGAATGTGCAGCTTTCATCTGGGCAGCCAGTTCAGACATTTTTTTATCGTTCAAATAGCTCTCCATCTCTTCTTCCGCACGAACCATCACCTGCTGAATCAAGCAGCCTTCGTTATGATCCTGCGAGCATTCGAACAGGGAAGCCTTGCCTTCAATCGCATGGATAATCTCCAGAAAAGAAGGGTCCGGATTCTTCCGGCTAAGCCGATAACCACCATTGGCACCCGAAGTTGATTCGATCATGCCGGCTTTGACCAGCTTGGTCAATATTTTGGACAAATAGGTTGGAGATACTTTCTGCATCTCAGCTAATTGATGTACACTAACCAGTTGTTCCGGTTCGGTCGCCACCAGAAAAAGCATCGTGTGCAGGGCATAATTTGTAGCTTTCGAATATTTCATGAGGGCACCTCATTATATACGGATTTAATTTATCTATAATAGACTTGATTGAACGCTCTGTCAAACGTCGAAAATTCCAACAAAATCAAACAAACGGGGCATCCGCACATTTAACTGTGATAAAGCCCACGATAATCCGTTGGAGTCATGCCCTCATGAGCCAGAAATTGGCGGTTAAAATAACTGGCATTGGGATATCCCGCCTCCTCTGCGATCTGTCCAATGTTGGCCATTGGACGTTCCAGCAGCCACTGCTTCGCCATCTGCAGCCGGGAACGGGTTATAAATTCCATCGGGGTCATCTCCACGGCACTCTTGAACATTTTGCAAAAGTAATACGAACTTACACCCGCCTTATCCGCCCAATCCTGTAACAAAAATGGCTGACACGCCTCCTGCTGCATCTGTGGAAGCAGTCCAAGAATACGACTCTCGGCCTTGCTCGTGCGTGTGCTTTTCAGTGGAACAGCATGCTGCACGAACTCTGCCAGCACAGCGTAAGTCAGGGTAGATAGTTGGGCTGGACGCAGCATCCGATTCTGCTCGGCCTCATTCAGTAGAGCCATATGTGCTTCTTCCCATGGAGCCTGCTGCCGCAGCGTCCACAGCAGATTACGATGCAACCCCCGCTCAATCATATAATCATGCAGCCGTTCACCGTAAAAATGAACCCATCGCACATCCCATGGATCGTCCTCACTGCTGTAGTAATGCTGCCGCTGCTGCGGGAAATATAGTACAGCCTGGCCCGCTCGAAGCTCATGCACTACCCCCTCCACTTCCACGTACCCCTTACCAGAAGCAACGTAGTGAATATTGAAATTGTTAAGTGCGCCTGCCTCCCGTAATACGGTGTGCTCGGGGTGGTCGACATAAAGTCCAACGGACTCTGGATAACAAAAATAGGGAATATCCTGCAAGGTTAGCAGTACCGTCTGTCTCATCATGGCCTATTCTCTTTTCTAAACAATATTGTGTTAATTCACTTCAATATATTATCATTTTCATTCATTCATCTATTACATATAATCACAATATACATTCATTCATAGGAGGAAACAACAAATGAATTCAGATCGAAAATTGCGCTGGGGAATTCTTGGCAGCGCTAGCATTGCCGTACGATCCGTTATTCCAGGTTTGCAGCAATCCGAGTTGAATGAAGTGACCGCCATTGCCAGCCGGGATGAAGAAAAAGCGAAACAAACCGCTGATCAACTCGGCATTTCTCAAGCTTATGGCAGCTATGAAGCTTTACTTGCTGACGATTCCATTGATGCGGTCTATATTCCGCTTCCGAACCATCTGCACCGGGAGTGGACACTCCGTGCCGCTGAAGCTGGTAAACATATTTTGTGTGAAAAGCCCCTGGCACTGACGGAGCAGGAAGCTCAGGAGATGGTGCAAGCCTGCGAAGACGCCGGTGTTCATCTCTCCGAGGCACTCATGTACCGACACCATCCACGTTATGATCAGATTAAGGATATTATCGCCAGCGGAGAAATTGGTGAAGTCCGCGGCATTCATAGTACATTTTCGTTCAACAGTTCCGGCTCGACGGGCAATGTCCGTTTCCGGCGTGATTGGGGCGGCGGTGCTCTGTATGACATCGGTTGTTATTCCATCAGTGCAGCACGGTTACTGCTTGGTCAGGAGCCTTCGGCCGCGACCGTCATTGGCATGTTCTCTCCCGAGCATGGTCATGTGGATATGATGGCATCCGGCTTGCTTGAGTTCGACAATCATATTGGCGTGACCTTTGACAGCAGCATGTGGGCTGCCTTCCGCAACACACTGGAGGTACTTGGGTCAGATGGCATCATCGAGGTACCATCTGCTTATATCAGCAATCCGGACCGTGGCTCCAACTTCTTTGTAATTGTTGACGGTGAGCGTAAAGAAATTGAAGTCCCACAGGTGAACCACTACTCGCTTCAAGGGGACGACATGGCACGAGCTGTGCTTCAAGGTAAGGCTCTGCGCTTCGCTCCATCCGATGCTGTAGCCAATATGAAAGTACTCGAAGCTTGTCTTCGCTCGGCAGAAGAACGTACACGAATCACACTATAAGAAAAGGGGATGAACTGAATTATGGAATACATTGAAATTGCTGGTGCAGGCAAACCGATCTCCCGATTGATTAAAGGAACCGATTATTTCTACAATGATTCCTATGAGAAAGCAGCTACGAACATGGATGCATTCCTCGCGATTGGCGGTAATACCGTTGATTCCGCGCATATCTATTGTGGCGGGCAGAGTGAAGAAGTGCTCGGACGTTATATGCAGGAACGGGGTAACCGTAACGAGATCGTTATTTTGACCAAAGGTGCACATCACGATCAGAATGGTCCACGTGTTAACGCTGATGCTATCCGCAGCGATCTTCTTACCAGTCTGGAACGGCTTCAAACCGAACATGTGGAGCTCTATGCCCTGCATCGGGATGACCCAAACATCCCCGTTGGTGTAATTCTTGAAGCGTTGAACGAACATATTGAATCCGGTAAAATCGGCGCGATCGGCGCCTCCAACTGGACCTGGCAGCGGCTGGAGGAAGCTAACGCATATGCGGCCGCTAATGGTCTGAAAGGTTTCACATTCAGCAGCCCGAATCTCAGTCTTGCCAAAGCAAACGAACCGTTCTGGGCAGGCTGTGTATCGGCAGACGAAGAAACGCTGGCATGGCATGAGCGCACCAAGCTTCCTTTGCTGTCCTGGTCATCTCAGGCTCGTGGCTTCTTTACCGGACGATTCACACCTGAAGTACGGGATAATGAAGATCTGGTTCGTGTATTTTACAGTGACGGCAACTGGGAACGTTTGCATCGGGCGGAACAATTGGCCGAGTCCAAAAATACCACACCAATTCAGATTGCACTTGCTTATGTATTAAACCAACCATTTCCGACCTGTGCGCTAATTGGCGCTCAAAATCGGGAAGAGCTTCTGTCCTGTGACGAAGGTTCCCGTATCACATTGACACGTGAGGAACTGGATTGGCTGGACCTGGGCAGTAATGTAAAACCAAGCGTTTAATTCAAATATGCGCTGTGATCCAACCTTAAAGGATAAAGGGGCTGACTATTCCGCAATGTAGCGGAGTGGTCGGTCCTTATTTGGATTCCAGCTAACTATTCGAACATTGTAACCATCCCGCAGGCAGGATCAATAGTCGCTGTTCGCTATGCTCCGTTTATCGCCAAAGATCCGGTTCGGACTTGTCCACTATTACGTATTCCACATATATGATTGTCATAAAAAAAGTAATAAAAAGAGACTACCTATCAGAAATATTTTTCTGGAGGTAAGCCCCTTTTTAATATGAGATAGTCACACTAATTATAGTAATGACGATAATATCGTAACGATTACAGCTTCACAATCTGACCTGTCTTCTCGGATTCGAATGCTGCCAGAATGACTTGCAGGGAACGCAGACCTTCTTCACCGGAAATGCTTGGAGGTGTTTGAGTTACAATTGACTCTACAAAAGCATCAATGACGCCGCTTGGTACTTGTTTCTCGTTCGTAGCCATCGCACCGACTTTGTATGTCTCAACCGTTCCGTTAGTCAGTTCAACAATAACCTCATCGCCTTCTACCGTTCCGATCTTCATCACACCATTTTCACACCACAGAACCGTACTGTTATCTCCTGCTCTGTATTGTGTCCAGCTGGCAACCAGCGTACCGATAGCACCGCTCTTCATACGCAGCAGGCAAGTTGCGTTATCGTCCACTTTGGTGTTTTCCTTATGCAGCGTGCTGATGAAACCAGCAACTTCGGACACTTCATCATCCAGCAAATAACGGATAAAGTCCGACTTGTGCACGCCCAGGTCACCCATGGCACCCATAATCGCTTCTTCTTTACGGAAGAACCAGCTTTCTGCACCGTCTACGCTCCAGCCTTCCGGACCCGGATGACCAAAGGAAGTACGGAAATTCAGGACTTTGCCGAGTTTGCCGGAGTCCAGAATTTCTTTGGCCTTCACGTGTGGAGGCATCAAACGCTGGTTGTGTCCAACCATCAGATACACACCGTTTTTCTTGGCAGCTTCGATCATTTGCTCGCCTTCTTCGGTTGTAACCGCCATCGGTTTTTCAACCAATACATGCTTACCGGCATTCGCAGCAGCAATGGCCATCGAGGCATGCAGGTAGTTCGGCGTACAAACGCTGACTGCATCCACCTCTTCGCTTGCCAGCAATTCTTCGTAGCTGGAGTAAGCTTTACCGCCGTAAGTTTCGGCCATCTTCTCCGCACGCTCCACGATCGGATCGGCAAAAGCGACAAGTTCTACGTTCTCATTGGCAGCGTATTCTGGAATATGTCTGCGCTCGGCAATGGCTCCACAGCCGAATACAGCAACTTTAATTTTACTCATGTACAAATGTCCCCTTTGACAAATAAATTAGAATTGGTTCAGGTAATTCTGCTTCAACCAGTTATGGCTGTTGGCTACGCTTTCAAGCGGTGGATTCTGGCAAACGTCCTGTTCCACAATCAGCCATTCTACACCTGCACTTGTAGCTGCTTCAATAACAGCTGGCAAATTAACCGAACCTTGTCCCAGTTCCAAAGTCTTCATCTGACCCTGTTCGTCTTTGCTGAAGTCTTTCAAGTGAAGCAGCGGCAAGCGGCCTGCATATTTATTGATGTACTCAATCGGATTTTGTCCGGCAAATTGTACCCAACATACGTCCATTTCCACTTGAACCGCTTCAGGTGTCGTTTGAGCAAACATCGCATCAAAGGCATTTTCGTCGCCAACCTGACCGTGGAATTCGAAATCATGGTTATGATAACCGAAGATCAGACCTTGTTTGGTCGCTTCTGCACCATATTGTTGCAATTCGTTAAACAGTTTGGTCCAGCCTTCTGCATTCTCTGGACGATCTTCAGGCATCAGGTAAGGGCAGATCATATATTGAGCACCAATGGTTTTGAGGTAGTCGATTTGTTGTTGTAAATCTTCACGCATCGCATGCAATGAAACGTGGCTGCTGAAACCTTTCAGTCCAAGCTCATCCAACAGCGCTTTCATTTCTTCTGCAGGAATGTCACCATATCCGGCGAATTCGACGCCTTCATAACCAAGCTCTGCTACCTTACGCAAAGTTCCACGGAAATCTGCTGCAGTTTCATCACGGAGCGTAAACAATTGCAAACCAATATTAAGTTTTTTCATATTAGATACACCTCTGCTCTCAAATTTGCTTTCATTGCTCTATCTGGTATCATCCTAACGCAAAACAGGCTAGAATGAACATATACAATATCGTCAGAACATGAACTATCTGATCAAATTTTTAAATTTGGAGGATTACATCTTTTGGAAACCTCAGTACTGATCTGTGACTATTCCTATCACTATAAGGCGTTTAACCACAATATGAAGGGCGAGTTGCAAACGTACTTGTTCCGTCTGCAAACCGAGGGCTCTTGCAAAGTATATGTACAGGATGAAGAGTTCAAGATGATTGGCGGGGATTTACTGCTGCTCAAACCCGGGGACGACTACCATCTCGTTGTCGAAGAACCTCACAAGGAGGGCAGGTTGTCCAGCGGAGACTATTATTTGTTCTGTGAAGGGACGTGGATTGAAAGCTGGTGGAAGCGTCACCATCGGTCCACCGTGAGTCACATCGGACTGGATGATAAATTGGTGAGCCTCTGGCGCAATATGCTCCTGGAGAAACGCCGTGGACCACTGGAGGAAAATATAGAACTGAGTGACGCACTGCTGCGGGGCTTGTGCCTGTATATCGATCGGGCCATCAAGGAGAATATTCAGACGGATCGATCTGTTTCTTCGACGCTGAAGCTGAAACGATTCATTGAAGAGCATGCTACCGTGACCTTCAAACTCGAAGAAGCCGCCCGCTACGCAGGACTAAGCCTGTCTCGTGCGGTGCGATTATTCAAGGAGCACTACGGCCAAACGATGATTCAATATGCGATCGAAATCCGCCTGAATGCTGCACTGGAGCGTATGAAATACAGCGATATGACCCTGGAGCATATTGCCGAAACCTGCGGCTTTGCAAGCTACTCCTATTTCCACCGGGTATTCCGGTCCCATTTTGGAATGTCCCCGGCTGAATATCTCAAATCCCAGGCCCATCAGTCCATTGATCTGGAGCATTTATAAGTGATAGTTGTGACCTGATTCTCTCCTTACTTCAGGAAGAAAGCAGCCGGTTTCCCATCTGCTACTTTCTTCCAAAAAAACTCTCCTACTTCACATGACGCTACAACCACAAACCTGTATAGTTAAATATAGTATTCTTATAGATTCATACATACTCAATCTTATAATCTATTAATCTACAATTTGGAGAGATTTCAATGGAATCTAAACGCAAAATTCTCATCATTGAGGATGAACATGATATTTCACGCATTTTAAGAGACTATTTGACCAAGAACCAGTATGAAGCAGCAGTAGCCGGTAACGGTCAGGACGGGTTGCAGATGATGGACATTCTGCAGCCGGACTATATTATTCTGGACATCATGCTTCCGGATATGGACGGAATTGATGTATGCCGGGAAATTCGGCGGAGAAACAACATTCCTATTCTCATATTGAGCGCAAGGGGAAGTGACACGGACAAGGTGCTCGGCCTGGGATTCGGAGCGGATGACTATATGACCAAACCTTTTTCCCTGAGCGAATTACTTGCCCGAATCAATGCCCACTTTAGACGATATGACAGTCTGAGTACAGAACGTGATCTCACTCACCTGCTGCGTTTGTCTAATCTGGAAATTGACAAGAAAGCCTATAAGGTTACCCTCAACGGGAATGAAGTTTCTCTCTCCGCCAAGGAATTTGAGCTGTTGTTTTATCTGGCAAGCCATAAGAATCAAGTGTTTTCCAAATCCCAGTTGCTTGACGCGATTTGGGGATATGCCGAGTATGGAGATGAAAATACGGTTACCGTGTACATACGAAGATTGAGAGAAAAAATCGAAGCAGACCCTTCCCGCCCTTCTGTTCTGAAAACAGTATGGGGCGTCGGATACAAATTCAACCATGAATAAGTGGGATTGGAGACGACTGTATGTCACTACACACCTGGACCAAACGTTGGCTCAAAACGTCATTAACTCTCCTGTTTATTCTCATTGGATGCAGCCTCGCTTTCTTTCTTGATTTGCTTATAGGCAGACATTCAGGTGAGTCCAATCTGGCAATCAATCAGGTTCGACTCAGGGTTAACCCCATTCTGCTTCAACTGGAGCAAACCCATGATCAATTGAATGATTCCAATATCAAGGAACAGTTGCGTTCCCTCGCCGAAAAAAGCAGGGTTGATTTCGACTATGTCGGATTGGACGGAACGGTGCTGCTATCCTCCACTCCTTCCTTCGAGGGCAGAAAGATTAATCTGCGATCTGAATTGCATTATGATCTGAATCATGCTTTAGAAGCTATGGATGGGAGCAATTCACTTAACATCGCTTTTCCTGTTATGGACGGCCCGGTGGGCAGACAAATCGGTAATGCCATTTTTACGATTCCGCAGTCGCTTGTCATCGTTCAGAAGTCTTCCACGTTCACTTTTTTTGTCCTGGGAACCCTGTTCATGATCTCTCTCCTCCTGGGGCTTCTCCTGATCGTTATGAAGCGCAAGATCAGAAAACGAGTGCTGGCCCCTATCATACAACTGAAGCAACATGCTGAATCGATTCTCAAAGGACAGTATGATGAGCAGATTCAGTACAACCGGACAGATGAGATGGGCGAACTGTATGCCATGCTGGATCTGATGCGCACCGAAATAATGCATTTGAGTGAGCAGCGTATTCGACAGGAGAAGGCACAAAAAGAACTGATTACGAATATATCCCATGAACTCAAAACTCCGATTACAACTGTAAAAGTATACATAGAAGCCATTCTTGAAGGATTGTGCTCTGATGAGGAGACGCTGATGGAGTATATGGAAATCATGCGTACCCATACAGACAAAACGGCCCGTCTCGTTGAGGACCTGCTTGTACATGCCTTGCAGGAGCTCGGCCAGATTTCAGTGGAGCCGCGTGAGGTTTACAGCCTTTCTGCATTTGAAACCATGCTGAAGCCCATCGGACATATCGTACGAATGAACGGCCTGAATTATGAAGAACCTGAGCACATCCCCAATGTTCTCATCCGAATGGACTCCATACGAATTGAACAGGTTCTGTCCAACCTGGTATCCAATGCGCTCAAACATACCGTTCCGGGAGACTCCATTCGCATTAATACAGAACTGGATTCAGGGAAATTCCAGCTCAGTATTGCTGATTCTGGGCAGGGAATAAGGGCACAAGATATGCCTTTTGTGTTTGAGCGGTATTTCAGGGGCAACTCCTCATTCTCCTCACGGAATGTACAGGAAGGAACCGGCCTCGGACTGTCCATCTGCAAAAGCATTATCGAAGCGCACGGAGGACATATTTCCTTTTCAAGCAAAGAGGGTCAGGGTACCCTGTTTCAGTTCACTCTTCCAATCTGCTGAGCGGTAAAGTGATGTTTCCACTGTCTTCCCCACAGCGCACTGTAATACTTTATTCATAATTTGATAATTCTTCCTCAACATCCTCTCTTTAGAATGAACTGTATACTGCAATAGGGAGTGATCCACTTGACCAAAACAACCATTATCCACGCTCAAAACTTATGCAAGACATATAATACTGGAAGCGAGCAATATCATGCCATACGCAATGTTGATCTTGATATTTATGAAGGGGACTTCACGGTCATCATGGGCAATTCTGGTTCAGGCAAATCCACGCTGTTATATCTGCTGAGCGGACTGGACCAAGTGACAGCCGGGGAGGTTTACTTCCGTGATCAGCGCATTGATACCTATAGTGAAAGGGAAATGTCCGAATTCCGTACTCGTAGAATTGGCTACATCTATCAGAGCATCAACCTGGTGCCCGACCTTTCCATTCAGGACAACATTGCTTTGCCTGGATATATTGCCGGTAGTAAAAGAAATGAGATCAAGGCACGTACTTCCCATCTCATGAAGGCAATGGATATTGATGGACAGAACAGCCGCCTTCCCTCCCAAACATCGGGAGGACAGCAGCAACGGGCAGCAATCGCACGCGCACTGATTAATTCACCTGACATTATCTTTGCGGATGAGCCCACCGGGAGCCTTAATCATGACCACGGGAAAGCGGTACTGGATATCCTGACCGATATCAACCGGAAGGGACAGTCGGTCGTCATGGTTACACATGATATCCAGGCAGCGTGCCGGGCTGATCGTCTGATCTTTATCCGGGATGGCAAGGTTGGTGGTATCCTCGAGTTTGACAAATATGACGAACACCAGATACAGGATCGGGAATCAATGGTCTTCGCGTTTGTATCGGGAAAGGAGTAATTTATGGCTGCCATGTTGAAACTGAGCCTCTCCTACCTGAACAAAAACAAAATACAAAACGGGTTCATCACCCTGCTCATTTTGCTATCGACCCTTCTGGTATCCACTGCGGTCATCATTCTGGCCAATACAGGTAACCTATTTAACGAAATGCACAACCGAACCAATGGGTCTCATCAAATACTGACGTTCGATAAAGGGCTGAATGACCCTACAGCCGTGCATGACTGGTGGGCTGCCCAAGACGGAGTTGAGGTCTCACCTCTGCTGACTTACCGTACGCTGTCTGGCATCACCTTCAAAGGCACAGATATTCCCAACCTGTATCTGTACATGATGAATACCCCCTCACCGCCATGGGTTGTGGATGAATTGGTCTTCTCAAGCGGTACACAGAGCTCTGCTCCAGCACAGGGGACGATATGGATTCCCACTTCCATGGCGAATGGCTATGATATGGCTGTGGGAGATACCGTTAATTTCAAGACCGGGTCGACCACCCTTAATCTTCGTGTTTCCGGAATTGTGGTTGATGTGCCTTATGGGGCACCGTTCACCAATACGGCAAGAATCTGGATGAACAGTACAGACTACCAGAGTGATTTTCAGACACTCGCAGGAAAAGATAATCATATGATGGGCATACATTTTGACGATTATCAAACGAATTCCAGCTATTGGGAGCGTTATGCCAGCGAGACGGGTGCACCATTTCTGGAAACCAAGATGGAGTTTGAGAGCATCTCTTCCTTCTATCTGATCATCAATCAGATTATTGGATTCATTATGATTTTCTTGGGAGCCGTCATGATGGTTATTGCCCTCATCACTATTGGATTTACGATCTCGGATGCCATCTTGGCCAATTACAAAACGATAGGTATCCTCAAATCACTGGGATTGACCTCTGGAAGAACAATTGGTACATACGTCATTCAATATACGCTGCTTTCCCTGGTCGCCGTTCTTCCAAGCGTTGCGCTGAGCGTTTTTGTATCCAAGTTCATTATCCATATTTCTGTTTCTTCTCTTCGGGCTGGCAATAATGATATACCGATGGAAGGCATCGGAGCCGCCATGTTGATCGGCATACTGCTATTTGCTCTGGTCATCTTATTCGTTGTGTTGTATGCCAAAAAGGCACGCCGGATTGAACCCGTGCAGGCCATTCGCTATGGTATGTCGGAAACGGACAACACCCGATTGGCACGCCGAATGAATTCCCCGCTCGCGGGCCGGGTTGGATTTGCCCGACTGCCTGTTGCAGCCGTTATTGGCATACGCAATCTGATCAAGAATACCAAAAGCTCCATACTGATGCTGTTGTTAACCACCATGGCTGCCTCTGTGCTTGTCCTTGGATATGTTGTACTGACCAGCATTACCGGAATCTATCAGACGGCGGCCAAATGGGGTTATGACAATGCTAACATTGCCGCAGTCGTTGTAAACAAAACTACGTTTCCGAGAGCAGAGCTGCAGAACGTATTGGAAGAAGACCCTCGCATCAAAAATGTGGGCTGGCAAGGGAACATCACCGGAGTTATCCTTCCAGATGATTCAACCGACGTGGCCAGCCAGTCTACCAGTCTTTATCTAAGAGTACTGGATGGAAGCTATCAAGATCTTGGTTTTGAGACGTTGAGAGGAAACAATCCGGAACTCGAAAATGAAATTTCAATCGGGGTTAGTGTTGCCAAGATGTTCAACAAGGATATGGGAGATCTCATTGATCTCTACATTGAAGGAGAGAAGCGCACGTTCATGATTTCGGGCATCTATCAGGCCATCTCCGACTTGTCGGTATCCGGAAGAATCACAGCTCAAGCGGTTCGAAGCGTGAATCCGGATTACGGAGATGTAAATGTCGCGTTTATCAATGTCAACGATCCTTCACAGGCAGGAGCCATTGCTAACCAATTGAATGAGCGGTTCAAAGACTCTGCTTCCATCGTCACGCAAAAAACGCTGCTGGATTCTGTTTATGCAGAAGCTGCAAGCATTTTTGTGTACCCCATGGCTCTAATTGGTCTGCTGTTCATTTTGGTTACATTTATCATTATCTTCAGCACCTGCCGGATCAGTATTCGCAAAGAGAGCAAGACGTATGGCATATATAAGTCGATTGGAATGACATCTGGAAAAATCCGTTTCTCCATTGCTACTGGAGTAGTTGCATTAGCTCTGATTGGTTCAATGCTTGGAGTCATTGTAGGCGTATACCTTCTCCCCCTGTTACTTGAAAAAGTCCTATCGGGATACGGGATTGTACAGATTCCTCTCATTCTGAACTGGGGAGGCATTATACTCTTTGCTTGTCTAAGTATTCTTGCCGCAGCTCTTGGATCCTGGGTATCGTCCAAAGTGATTCGTCAGGCATCGCCGCGTATTCTTGTCGTCGAATAACATGTAGAAAGAAGGAGTGCTCATGCACAGCGTATACAAAAAGCTTCTGGTCGCCGCCCTAGGCTCCGTTGGCTTACTTGCGGCTTGTACGAATAATCCCCTCAACTCCTCATCAGAGAGCGGAAACGCCCAGGGCGCCGAGTCCCCATGGATGAAGCTGATTAGTAATAATGCTATAGATAAGGAACTTGATCAAGTCAGCGAGAAATCCGCATCCAGTCTCTTGGTTGTTGATCATCCTGTAGGAAATATCGAGGTGCGGAGCAGTGAAGATGGTGAACTTCAAGTCCGTACGTACATTCAGGCTTTGAACAATCGTACCGGTGAATCCACATTGGAAGAACTGGCTCAAAATGCAGAAGTCTCCTTAACGACCAAGGGGAACACAACCACCGTTGATATCCATCCCAAGGATGAAACGGGAACCGATCTTTGGTCATGGGCCGATAAAAATATAGGGAATTCCCATTTCATCGTAAACTATGTAATTGAGGCTCCGGCCAATATCGTTGAATATGAGATTTCTACAGAAGTTGGCAATATTTCACTTGCAGGTTTAACGGGAAGCTATGAGCTTGCCAATAACACAGGCTCCATTGATCTTAACAACATTCAAGTCCAAGGCAAATCCAGCATCAAATCCGATGCAGGTACCATCCGTCTTGATCTGAATCAGCTGCACGATGGAAGCCAGCTCAAAGCTTCAACTGAGTTAGGTACCATCACTGCCCTGCTGCCTTCCAATCTGGCTTACACACTAAAAGCGGAAACGGATCTGGGCAAGGTCTCGGGTGCTTCGAGGGGAAAGAGTGATATCAACGGCGGTGGACCTCTGCTTTCCCTGAGCACATCTGTAGGAACCATTAAGGTAGAGAATAAGTAATTATAAAAAAAGCACCCAAAAAGCCCTTTCGTATCCTTTATAAGATACGAAAGGGCTTTTCCATGCAGGTCTGGCTCGGCTGGATATCCTTCAGCTCCGCCACTTCTTCGCAAGTTCGCCAATCTGATGTGGCGTAGTACGGCAACAGCCGCCAATGATTTTTGCACCCGCAGCAACCCATGCCTCCGAAGCATCACTCATACTGCCACATGTACCCTGTCCACTCCACGTCTTCGTTGCTGCATCGTATACTTCTCCCGAGTTCGGATACACAATAACAGGTTTATCGCTGGCACGGCTCAGAATACCGACCGCTTCCGTTACCAGTTCCATGGGAGCACAATTCAGCCCAATCGCAGCAAGCTGAGGTTCAGCTCCTAACAATCGTGCACACTCTTCCAATGGCGTGCCTTCACTGATCGCTGTCCCGTCTTTTAATGAGAAGGAGAGCCATGCATAGGCGTTCGGAAATTCTTTTAATAAAGCGATCAATACCTGTGCCTCCTGCAAGGATGGGATCGTCTCAAAGGCCAGAATATCCGCCCCTGCTTCCAGCAAGGCTGTGATCCGTGGACGATGAAACGCGCTTAACGTCTCGTCCGAGACACCATAGTGACCGACATACTCCGATCCATCAGCTAGATAAGCGCCGTAGGGCCCAACGGATGCAGCAACCATCGGTCGTGGCCGAGCCAAGACCCCTGTCTCCAAATCAGACGTTTGACGTTCCGTGCCGATTACCAGATTGCCCTCCGGTTTAACTGCCGTGTTTTCAAATCCCCCGTCCTGCACTTCTGCCCATACGTCATCTCTTGCCTGTGCAGCCAGCTGCACCGTCTTGCGAATCAGGTCTAACGCTTCTTGCTCTCCGATTCCTCTCTTGCGGAAGCCATCCACCGTCGCCTGATAACTGGATGTAATCGCACAGTCGGCTCCTGCGCGGAAATAATCCGCATGGACCTGAACGATAACATCTGGATTCTCGAGCAATACACGAGCCGACCATAGTGGATCATCCAGATCACACCCATGCTGTTCGAGTTCCGTGGCCAGCGCTCCATCCAGAATCATGACCGGATGTTTACGTAGGATCTGTTCTATGGGGTTAGTCTGTTGTGCTTGCGTCATGTACTTGTCCTCTTTTCTTGTTCACACGTTCTGTCAGATAATACGCGGCGTAACATACTGCAATAAATGGAACCCCACAATACAGCGCAATTCGCTGTGTCGGGTCAAAGGCAATACCTATGCATGAAGCCAGGCATAATACAAACGAAATAATCGGTACCACCGGATAAAACGGCGTTCGGTAAACCAGGTCCTTTACCGAGTTACCCTCTCGAATATATTGCCTGCGGAACATATACTGTGAAGCGCTGATGCTCATCCACACCACAACAACCGCGAGGCCTGAGATGGACACCAGCGTAATATACACAGTACCCGGGGCAATAATGCTGGACAGCAAAGCCAGACCGCCCCCGACCATGCTAATCAGAAGTGCATTCAGCGGTACACCGCGCTTGGTCAATTGGGCAAACCACGGAGAGATCGTCTTTTTATCCGCGAGTGACCACAGCATGCGCGAAGAAGCGTATAGACCCGAGTTGGCCGCAGAGAGAATCGCCGTCAGAATGACAAAATTCATTATATCCGCTGCGTAAGGGACACCGACCCGCTCCATCACGGCCACGAATGGACTTTCAAGAACACTGGCATCCGACATCGGCAATAACGCTGAGAGAATAACAATCGTTCCAATAAAAAAGATAATTAAACGCCACAACGTGGTATTGATCGCTTTTGGAATGATCTTCTCCGGATTCTCGGTCTCCCCGGCTGCAATTCCGATCAATTCCGTGCCCGAGAACGCAAAGTTTACGGCAAGCATCGTCATTAGTATCGCAGTAGCCCCATTTGGAAACCACCCTGAACCTGTAATATTGCTTAGAAAAGGGGCAGGTTCCGAATCTGCCATTGGAATAATGCCGAACATGGCTGCCGCACCAATAATAATAAAGACCACAATCGTAAGGACTTTAACCGATGAGAACCAAAACTCTGATTCCGCAAAAAATTTAACGGTTAACGCATTGAACAGGAAGATCATGAGCGCAAACACTGCACTCCAGATCCAAACATTCACAGAAGGGAACCAGCGCTGCATCAGCAGACCGGCCGCTGTAAATTCGGAACCGAGGGCAACCGTCCAGGTTAGCCAATACAACCAAGCCACGGTGTATCCTGTTGCCGGCCCAATGTATTTAGCCGCATAGCTATGAAATGCACCTGTCTCCGGCATATGAACCGAAAGTTCACCCAGACAGAGCATGACCAGATAAACGACAATCGCTCCGATCAGATAAGACAGAATCGTTCCGATCGGTCCTGCCTGCTGGATGGTATAACCCGAGCTAAGAAATAAACCTGTACCGATAACTCCACCAAGTGAGAGCATGACCACATGCCGTGCTTGCATTTTGCGCTGAAAATGCCCTGTATCTTTGTTGTTATCCATGCCTGCTCCCCTAATTCTTCATCCAGAAAAACAAAAAGACACACTCTTCCTGAAGAGTGCGCCGTAACTGACAAATAAAAACAAACGCTCCTATCTATCAGGCTGTTCACCCGCTGGAATTAGCACAGTATCCTTCAGATCTGTTGCTGAGGCTTCTAAGGGCCAGTCCCTCCACCTCTCTGGATAAGAAAATGATTTTTTATAAATATAGCGATCTATCATGGTTGTGTCAACAATTAAATATTATGGAATAACTATATATACATCTTCATCTTTAATCCGTCGATGATCCAGCATCTATAATGTTGATTTTGACATCATAGGTTACGGGAATCTGACTAAACGTTTCATCCCAATTTTTTTTGACCTTTTTCCATACCTTCGGATATTTGATACGCAACTGCTCTCCAAATCCGGCCACTTCAACCCGATACGTATTTTGCATTCTGTTCAAAACCTGCTGTATTTGTTCTTTAACTGTATCAGCGAATTGTCCCTCCAATTCCTTAATATACGTATCTGTTGAAGGAATTTCTGGAGAACTCCAATCTTCCATAAGTTGGCCTTCCGATTCAACTTTTACGTGAAAATAAATATCATCTCCTTGGACTTTTGGCGTTATTTTCGTCTTGGTAGACTTAATTTCATAGGTTACCGTGTGTCCATGAGGCTTAGCATACGACTTCACAGCCCCGGCCTGAGCGTCCCCTGTAATCCATGACAATCCTTCAAGTTCGATCTGGTTTAAGGAGCCCACCCATTTTTTCGTTTCCCCTTTATAGATCCCTGCCCCTGAGAATTTATGTTCACCTTCCGCTGTAAGGACATTTTGCAACAAAAAGCTTGATCCCGACTGCATTTTCCCGTCCAGTTTTGCGAGAGTTACTGCCGGAAGAATCTTGTTGGAGCGGTAAGCATTTGCCACCACCCCCTTTAAATAAAAGGCTGGGATTTCACCCGGCTCATTAGAGCTAAGAGCTTCCAGGGCTGTTCCATGGCTCACCATAACAAGGGAACTGGGACGGATATCATTATCTCGCAAAATAAAATCAAGCAGCTGCTCAAGACTGTATTTCTTCGTCAACTCATGAGAAACAACAATGACCTTTAAATGATGACCAATAAGTGGCCGGTCTCTTCTCAGAGCAAACTGACGAAAAATCTGAAACAGGGAGTCCCCGGTTAACCTTTCGTTTAAAAAAGATTGCCCCTCGGAAGCCCCGGCATTCTTTTGATTTTCTTGCTTTGGCCCGATCCGTGGAACAATCTGTACGGTAGCTGTAAAATTGTTGTTTTTGGGATAGTGACCTCCCTGTGCATTAATGCTCTTTTCAAATTTGGATTCCTCGGCTAAGTCCAATCCCACACCCACATAAACACTCAAATCTTCGATCTCTTTACTGCTCCAGCACCCTGAGGTAAAAACGAGCAGCAACAACGTGAACAACATGATTGATTTCCTTATGAATCTGTTCAATTGTGCTTTCCTCCTTTTTTACGGATCATACTCAGTAGCAAAAGCAATAGCGGTACAACACCAAACAAATAAATAGAAACGTTTCCGCAAGTATCTCCTAGTTTGAACGTGTCGTTTGAATTTTGTGGAAGCATAGCAATAATGTAAGTGATGGGAAGCAAAATAATCAGAAATGGCATCATTTTTTTCTTGAACAATTGTGAACATCCGAGAGAAGCAGCATAATGGGTAATCGTAAAAGTAGAGAAAATCTGCATAATCCAGATCACCAGCAACAAGGATTCGAATCTTTCAAAGACCAACCCCTCAATCTCGAAGCTGCGCATCAAGTCAAGGGTTGGCCATGTTCTTGTTTTCATGCCTTCAATGGATAAGCTCCCGATAACCATAACCAGGGTAATGAAGTAGATTCCCATAGGAATAAGGATCCCCCAGACCATGGCCTTCTTCCCCTTCTCCGGATTTTTCATAAAAGCCATAATGACAAACATGATTTCATAACCCGTATATGCCAGTGTCGTAGGTTTAATTCCTTTGAGAACAGGCATAATCCCCTCTCCCAACACAGGCCTCAAATTATTAATCTCAAACTGCTCACTGCTCAGAAAAATGGCTAGCACAAAAAGAATAAGTGTGATGGGCAAAATGATCTCATATAAGCGAGCCATGGGGTTTACACCACCTGAGATCAAATAAAAGCCGACCCACATAAATACCATGACAATGGCCCATACTGGAGTTCCTTCCAATAAATATAATCCGGTGACATCTGCCATCACCCTGATTTCAAAGGCAGAAATGGTAATGAAATACAAGATAATCGTTATGCCCAAAGCATAAGCGATCCATTTACCTGTAATTTCCTCAGTGAATTGGAAAACAGTCTTCCCTGGAAATCGTCTGCACAGCGTGACCAGGATGGTACCCAACAACATAACCAATAGACCTGACAATATAATGGAGATCCATACATCAGGGGTATTGGAAGCCGTTACTGTAGTTCGAGGAAGGGTAAGGATTCCTGCGCCCAACATGTAATTGATTATAATAACTGAGGTTTGAACTGTCGTCAGTTGGTCCTGTTTACGAGTCATGGTTCACCTCCTGGATATCCGATTTGCCTACTTTTTGCGGTCAGGGTCTTTTGGATGCATCATGCTTGGACGCTTTCTCATCATTCTAAAAGGTGCTCGAATAAAGAAATCCTTCCAGTCAGACAGGCTGTATGGTACAGCCGGAGTGACATAAGGTACTCCAAAGCTTTTTAAACGAACCAGATGACTGCAGAGCAACAAGAAAAACATGACAACCCCAAACAATCCATACATTGCTGCACTGAACATACCTGCAAAGCGCAATATACGTAGCGTTATACCGGCACTATATGTAGGGATTGAGAACGAAGAAATCGCCGTAACAGCCACCACAATAACCAGAAACGGACTGACGATTCCGGCCTGTACTGCCGCATCCCCAATAATCAAACCGCCTACGATTCCCATAGCAGGTCCAATTGGCTTGGGAAGACGAATTCCTGCTTCCCGCAGAATTTCAATGGCAATTTCCATAATCAACGCTTCAATAACAGAAGGGAAAGGTACCCCTTGTCTAGTTTGAATAATGGTTAAAACCAGCTTGGTCGGAATAAGGCCCGGATGGAACGAAATAAAGGAGATATACAAAGCTGGCGCTAGCAGGGCGATTGCGGCCGCCAAAAAACGAAGCATACGCAAAAACGACCCCGGGATCCAGCGCTCGTAATAATCTTCAGGAGATTGAAGCAGCATGCTGAAGGTCGACGGCACTATTAAAGCAAAGGGTGTTCCATCCAGTAAGATAGCTACACGTCCCTCTAACAGACCACTGATTACGCGGTCGGGTCTCTCTGTGTTCTGAACCTGTTGGAAGAGGCTCAACTCATCATCTTCAATCAGCTGTTCCACATAACCGGACTCCAACATAATATCCATATCCATATTCAGGACACGTTTCTCCACTTCGGTGACAAGATCAGTACTGGCAATATCTTTAATATATACAATGATTAAGTCCTTTTTGACCCGAGTACCGACCTGGTGCTTGGTCATAAACAACGCATTGTTGCCTCCAAACTCCCGCAGTATTCCGGTGTTGTCGCTTAACCGCTCGGTAAAACCGATTCTTGGCCCACGGATCAGTGCCTCCGATACCGGCTCTTCTAGACTACGACTTTTCCCCTTCGCTGAACCGACAAGAAGAGCTCCGGCCATTCCATCAATAAACACAGCATTTTTCCCAATAAAAACCGCTTGGGCCGCTTGTTGCAGCGTCTCCACTTCCTGAACTTCACCAACAGGCAGAAGACTATTTTTCACGTAAACTTTGAGTTCATTTTCATCACTCGGTGCTTCGAATATATGCCATTCTTTTTCGGGGATCCCCTCAATCATAAGGGGTGTAAAGATGTGCATATCTAACCGATCATGATCAACTAATCCATTTACGTACACGACAGCTGCTGGCGTATTGGTTCCTCTTATTACAAACTCCCGTATACATACGTCTGCATTTTGGCCAAACGTTGCTTTTACACTAATCAGATCCTTTGCATAATTCCCGGTAAGCCTTATATTTGCGTAACTTCCAGTCTCTTCATGAGAAGAAGACTCAGACACAGCATCCTGATTTTGTTGATCTTTAGTGGAGAAGGTTCCTTTTTTAAGGGATAATCGCAGCACCTTGTATCCTTTCATGATCAATATCGGTATGATAGCTAATAAAAAGGCCTGGCCCCAAATAGGCCACTCCGGCAAATAAGTATGTATTCTCGACCACATCCGACTCACCTCACCTATCTAGACTCTCTTGATAACACTGAGTATTGTTTCCCCAATCACTCTCAATAATTCCCTCTTTTTCTGAACAACAAAAAAAGCAGATGCCTCATTGGCACCCACTTCACTATAGGGTTATGGAATTTACCTTATCTATACGATTTTGCTTACGTGCTGTGCCTTCGCATCCAGTAGGTGTGCAGACGCTGCAATGGTAGTAAAATCATTCAGCGCCACCTCGATTTGCTGCTGGCTACGCTCCACGTATCCTTCAACCTGCTGTGTTCCACCAGAGATGTTCGCAATCTCTTTCGTTATCCCATTCACACTATCCCGTATCTCATTAATGGAATTTTCGACCATGGCCGATAATTTGCGTACTTCCTTGGCTACAACATCGAACCCACGCCCATATTCGCCTGCATGTGCCGCTTCAATCGCAGCGTTCAGGGCCAAAAGTTGGGTCTGCGATGCAATTTCGCGAATCGTTTTAACGACACCCTGGATCGAACGTGCCTGTTCTTGCAGATGATTCAGTGTCGCTCGGTTCTGGGAGGAAACATCAGATATATACGTGATACTGGACATCAGCTCACGGCTCCGCTCAATGCCGATATCAGCATGTTCATTCATATCATGTGACATCGACTTCAATTCATTAACTACAGCTGAAATATTGTTCTGACGGGTAGTTATGTTTGTAGCTATTTTGCACACACCCACTATGTTCTGATTCAATTCATCATAGACAGGCATATAGGTTGCCTCAAGCCATACGGAATTCCCCTTTGCATCCTTGCGTTCAATCTTGTCCTGAAAGCTGGTACCGTTAAGCATACTGCTCCAGAATGCCTCATACTCGGGGTTGTTCACAAATTCATCGAAGCAAAACTGCTGATGCATCATGCCAAACATCTCAGCCACCGTATAGCCCATCGTCTGGGCAAACACTTCATTAACATAAGTGACCCGTCGATCCAGATTGAATCGAATCATAGCAAGACTTTTCTCCATGGCCTTGATAACCAGCGCATCGGTAACAACATCTTTTTTTTCCACATCTACTATAGGCAAAGCGATCCCCACTCCCTGACTTCTTCCTATGATTAAACCGTTCTCATTCTGGCAGTTCCTGTTGTAGTGCAATTATGTATTCAACTGAATAGAGACGACTCTATTATTGTATACTCCAATTGCAGTCAATTGGATCACTCCCAAATCAATTTTCAACAATTCGTTTACGGCTTGCCTTTTTATACCCTATAACCCACCCGTCTAAACATTATTTTTCATGAGCAAATTCTAACACAAAAAGGGACGGTTTAACCGCCCCATTTTATGGAATATCATGCCATAAATATGATGTTATCTGTAGTCATACTTTACATAAGCCACGCTACCTGCCCGCCCTCAACCTCGCGGCAATTTGTCTGCATATCGACTGCGCAGATCGGCTAACCGCTCCAGCTTGGACAGTGCTTGCTCCTTCTGCATTAATCCCACCGCCAGCACCAACTGCTCCATTAACAGGAGTGGAGTAACCATAGAATGAAATTCGCCAAGTTCTCCTCTGCTGACATAAAAAGATAACTCCGTACCAAGTCCGTATAACAGATCTTCCCGATCTGTTACAAGTACAGCTTTGCTGCCTGTATCTCTGGAATAATCCAAAATAACCTCTGCTTCAGGCAACAGTCTGGTGAAACACATCAGCAGCACAACATCCTCCTGCTGCATGTGCATCAATGATTCCAACAATTCATGCCCCCCACCAGCGAGGTGGATAACCGTCAATCCGAATCTGGACAGCCGAAAGGACAATAACTCCGACAAACCTGCGGAAGGTCCAGGGGCATAGATATATACTCTTCGTGCTTCTGCAAGGATGGCTGCTGCGTGCTCCAGATCCCCCTGCTTCATATGGGACAACGTCTCCTGCAAATGGCTGACCGAGGCTTCCAGTAATTGAACGGGAAGGCTGTCGGTATCCATGCGGGAGATTGTTTTATTTAATTTGAGGGCAGGTGTGGTGTCTTCGGATGTACGAAGTCGAATTTTGAACGCTTTGGCATTATCATATCCTACCGCACGCCAGAAACGGGATACCGTTGCAATACTGACTCCCAGCCTGTCGGCAATCTCCTGTTCTGTCATGAACAGGATTTCCTCTGGATTGCGTTCAACAAAATCAGCAATTTTCAGATGGCCTGGTGACAGCTGTTCTTTATGAGTAAACAAATTCATTCCGTATGCACTCCTTTTCTATATAAATTGAATTAAAGGATATTTACACTTGTCACTTCGATGCCAGAACAACCTTCCGATCGCTGTTATCCCCAGATTTTTTTGAATCCCTTATAAAGGGGTAAATCCGGGGATAAAGGCGAACGCTCCGCTTCTTCAGGTTATTTCTGTCCTCTACGTTCTCGTGTAAATGTTTAGTTCAATTTATATAGTACTGCACTCAGTATATCAGTTGAACGAAGAGGAAGTCGTTTATGTATGTAATATTTTTTTCATTAAATTTAGATTGTGTAATAAAAATTACATTCGATTTACAAATGTCTTCTTTCCCGTTAATACTCTGCCCCTAGACTGTGGCTATGATGATCACCAACTTTCAGGGGGTATGTAACGATGAAGAAGATGACTGAGCGTTATACGCTGACGTCTTCACAGAAAATGATGGTGTTTGTGCTTTCCATGTCACTGTACGGCTTGTCCAACATGTTCACAGAGCTTATTCCCAAGCTCCAGCTTGGACCCATTGAATTGTCTGTTGAATATTTTGCTTTCATTCCGCTGACACTCTGCATTTTGTTTCACCCTATGATTGCTGCCCTTGGCGCGGCTCTTGGCGAAGTGATCTTCGGTGAGCTGATGCTGGGTCAATTCGGCGGTTTGGGCGAGCTGGAGAAATTCATTACCTTTTCCTTTGCCATGTATGTCGCAGGACGTATGGTCAGTGATCCACGTAATCGCAGACAAGTCGGAATCGCAGCCATGACGGGAGTCATCATTCATCAGTTCCTCAGTTCACTGGTGGATATCGGTAAAGTGTGGATCGGTGTGGAGCAGCTGGAAGCCGTTCCTGGACTTGCGGAAAGTGTTGTATTGATCGAAGGGGTTGGCTTTCTGAATGACGTACTGTTCTCAGGTATTCTGTTCGCTCTTCTGCCGACGCTGTATCTGGTTCCTCTGCTCTACGGCAAAATTGAACCGCTGCTCGGCATCAAGCCTCGTAATCCAGGTATGAAATATGAAGGCATCGGCTTTTTCCGTCCAAAATTGATCCTCATCGGTGTGCTGCTGCTCGCAGTGGCCTTTGGCGCGGAATCTCTGTCCGAAATGGACATCAATTTCGCAGTGTGGGAAACGGATTACGAAGATCAGTACGGTTCTGCTTCGATCTGGATCAGCATCGGTGCTGCGGCCCTGGTCGCCATAGTGACCCTTCTAATCATGCGGGCGAGACGCAACAAGAACAAAAGTGTCCCAGGTACGGAGAACAGACCCTATGCATAAGCATAATGTCCAATCAACCTCTGACCTTATTACTGCACCGGAATCCGCCATTTCCATTCAAAATGTCATTTTTACCTATCCAGGCTCGGAAGAGCCTGTCCTGAACGGAGCTTCGCTAGAACTACGGCGAGGCAGTTTCACAGCTATTATCGGGGGCAACGGGTGCGGCAAATCCACCTTGTGCAAGTTGTTCAACGGCCTAATCCCTCAATTCTACACAGGCGACTTCTCCGGTGATGTCCATGTGCTTGGTGTGTCTGCCGAGGGCCGAAGTGTCGCAGAACTGTCCAGAAAGATCGGCTACGTCTATCAGGACTTCGATAACCAACTGGTGCGGCCTACCGTACTGGACGAGGCTTGCTTTGCACCTCTCAATTACGGACTGCCCAATTATCGGGAGCTCGGCGAACGCGCACTTGCCATGTGTGGTCTGGATGCCATTCATAATCGATACATCTGGGAGTTAAGCGGTGGACAGAAACATCTGCTCGCTCTGGCTGGAGCTCTGTCGCTCGACCCGGACATCCTGATCGTGGATGAACCTGTCTCGCAGCTTGACCCGCAGCACGCAAGACTCATATATGAGTGCCTTTCCAGATTGAATACCGAATATGGCAAGACGATTATCGTCATTGAGCATCATACTGAATTTATCGCCGACTTCTGTGCGGATGTGGTCCTGATGGACAAAGGCCGGGTCTTGTGGAATCTTCCGGTTAAGGATGGTTTGAATCGAATCGCCGATTTGGAGCGGCTTGGCATTCAGCCCCCTGAGGTGACACGTGCAGCTATTCAGGCTGCTGAGTTATCGCAGGGAGCAAAAAAAGAGGCGGACCTCTCAGGTTCAGCCCAACGTTTCCCTGTCACTGTGGAAGAAGCAAAGGTTTATTTTGCCGAGCATTACTCGTCCATTCCATCCGGTTCTTTGCACAATGAACATTCATCCTATTCAACCTTGGCGCATGACACCTCCAATCGGATTGTGAATTCGGAGCGCCCAACGCCTGCCTCGGCTGCTGAACCATTGATTCCTATTGTACAGTTTCATCAGACCCGATTGCGTTACAGAGGACTGGGCAAAAAAGAACATGAGGTCATTCGCGGTGTTAATATTTCACTCCATGAAGGAGAACGGATTGCCTTAATTGGCAACAATGGTGCCGGCAAATCCTCATTATTGAAGCTGATGGCTGGTATTAGCCTACCACAGGAAGGTAGCGTCAGCGTTCTGGGTGAAGTTACCCACCGTTCCTCTTTGGAGCAGCTGGCAGGCAAGGTAGCTTATATTTTTCAGAACTCTTCCGAAATGTTTATCGAAGACAGTGTCCGCAAAGAAGTAGCGTATTTCCTGAAAAACCGGCGCATTCCGGAAGCTGAGCAGCAAATTGCACATGTACTCGAGCGTTTCCGGCTTACTCCTCTGCAAGAGCGGGATGCCCGACTTCTCAGTGGTGGACAACAACGGCGGGTCACACTGGCCATCGGTGCAGCGATGAAGCCTTCACTCATGCTGCTGGATGAACCCACCGCCAATCTGGACCTCGCCACCCGCGAAGAACTGATCGGTGTGCTGGATGAGCTGGATCAGCATGTGCGAACAACCATCATTGCCACGCATGACATGCAGCTGGTTACCCAATGGGCCAGTCGTGTTATCGTGCTTCACAATGGCCAGGTGGAAGCAGACGGTACACCTGCCTACGTGTTTGCAGATGAATCCCTCCTGCGCCGCTCCGGACTAGCGCTTACACAGATTATGGAGCTTTCGCACCAGATGGGACTGCCAACACTTTCACCGACAACTGACGCATTTGTTGAAAGCCTGTTGAATCAATCACTCACCAAGGAGGATGCGCATCATGCAGCTTGTCCGCAACTGGTTTGACAAAATATCCATTGAACGTATTCAGCTTGAGCTGATGAACACCGTATATGGCAGCGGGCATGCCAGCCTGTCGCGAATTGATCCGCGTGCCATGCTGATCTGGTATCTCTTTTTTGCCATCGTTCCCTGGTTTATTCATAACGGGACTGTGCTGCTAGGCATGTTTCTGTTAATGGTGACCACCACCATACTGTCCAGAGCCGCTCCCTTTATCATCATCATTCTCTGCCTGGGGTTGATCGGTCAGGTCGGGTGGATGTTCATCATCTCGCTGTTCTTCGGTGGCAATCTGGAATCTGCATTCCCTTTGCTGCTGCTCACCTTGAAGCTGTCGATCGTCTCGCTGGCGAGTATCACCGTCTTTTCGGGCATGGACCCGGAACGCATCGGCGATGGCTTACTTGCACTCGGCATGCCTGCGACATTCTCCTTCAGCCTCTCCTATGCTTACCGCATATTGCCGGTGCTGTTCGGAGAATTCCGCAACATTATGCTGTCCTATAGACTACGGGGTCAGGTTCCCTCCCGGCATGGATGGCTCTATTGGCGGCTTGTTGTTTATTATATGAAGCTGTTCGTTGTGTCCTTTTTCCCGCTCATGCTGGCTACCGCCAAGCGTTCCCGCACTACCGTGGAAGCACTGGAGACGCGTGGTTTCTCGTACGGCATGAAGCATCCTGAGTCCAAACGCCTGAAGCTCGCTCATCTGAAAATCACCTCACGTGACCTCGGATTTCTCGCCGGATCGGCAATCTATGTTGCACTGCTATTCTGGCTCGGCGGACGTTATGAGATTCTGTAATCCAAAATAAAATGCTGTAATTATTCATACCATTAACCATTCATGAAATAAAAGGAGTGTCTTCTATGCGCATTGATCTTCATACACACGGCAAACTATCCAAAAACTCTGACTTCTCGGTTGATTACTTCACCGAAATGGTCAAGGAAGCCAAAGCCAGCGGGCTCGAAGCTCTCGCGCTTACCGAGCATTTTAATACCCGCAACTTCTACGATGTCTACGAGACGCTGGATCGTCTCTATCCTTATAACGGAGAGTACTACGATGCAGACGGACTGCGCATTTTTCCCGGCATGGAAGTGGATATTCAAGAGACAGGACATATTTTGCTAATGGGTCAAAAAGAACACATCCTTGCCGTCCGCAGCGGCCTGGAGCCATATACAGCCAAAGGTTCATTCATTCCTTTTGCCGAACTGCTGGATTTGGCCGAAGCCTGGCCCCTGCTCAAAATTGGTGCGCATCCCTTCCGTGAATCCACCCCGCTGTATGAGCTGGATCGTGATTTGCTGGGACGTCTGGATGCCTTTGATCTGAACGCCAAGGATATGTACCAATACGGCATCGAGACGTGTCGCAATCAGGTTGAGCCATTCGCACAGTCCCTCGGCAAACGGGTCACTGCCGGAAGTGATACCCACCAATGCCTGCAATACGGCAGTGTATTCAACGTGCTGGATCGTCCATGCGCATCGGTTGCAGAGCTCAAAGAGCAGATTATCGCCGGAGCGTACAGCATCGAAATCTCCCCCGATCTTCCCCTCCGTGTCAAAGCTTCTGTGATGCTTAAAAAAGTGATGAAACGTCTGGCCAAGCTGGACGCTGCACGTTTGCAGGAAGTGTAGAGAAAACGACAACTTCTAAAGAATTCAGAATGAGCCCGAAGGATATACATCCTTCAGGCTCATTGCGGATTCATTTTTTTCCTAATTAAAAATCATGCACCGTCACACAAAGCTGAATCACGATTCCGAACGGATCACGGATAATCCCGTACCCCGGACTAAACTCGTTTTGCTCATAAGGCACCAGCACCGTAACCTCTTCATGTTGTACAAGAGAGTTATACAGCTCAGTCATCGTACTTTTGTCTTTCGATTGAATGCATAGTGAAGTGCTGTTTCCCAGCTGCCAAGGCCGCTCCCTATCCATTTCCTCCTCAGCAATCATCACTTTGTTTACCCCGATCTGGAGAACCGAATGTGTAATATATTCATCCTGGCCTTCAGGATATTCAAACCCCGGATTCATTTCCTTCATCTCTTTATAATTTTTCTTAAACAACACGTTAGCACCCAGATACTTCTCATAAAAAGCAATGGCTGCCGCAGCGTCTCCATTCATCGACAGAAACGGGATCACTTCAACATTCATCTGTATTGCCTCCTTCGTTTGATTGGATTACACTGTTTACTATAACAATAAATGGTGCCAATCTATGGCACCATTGAGAGGTTCTTTTATGAAAAAATCCGAACGTATGAATCAGATGCTGCGCTTTATCAATCAAAAACAACACTTCACCCTGCAAGATCTCATGCAGGAGTTTCAGATATCCAAGAGAACCGCGTTAAGAGACATCGAATCATTGGAGGAAATCGGTGCACCTATTTATGCTGAGTACGGACGTTACGGCGGATATCGTTTGCTTCAGCAAATGCAGCTGCCACCTATTTCGTTTAATACGAGTGAGCTTCATGCCCTCTACTTTGCCATGCAGGCTTTGCGAAGCTTTACCAACCTGCCCTTTCAGGTGTCTTTTCGTTTCTTTACGAGAAGTTTCTGAGCGCCCTCTCCGATAACCAGAGACAGGATATCGAGCGAATTCAACATCGTGTCTCTTTCCGGCACACCGAGCAAATCCGGGATAGTGAGCATTTGGAGTTTCTATTGATGGCTGCTGTTCAGAATATAGTGATACAAATTACGTATCAGAACATTCGCAGTAGCAGCAACCCATATCACAGCTCTAATCCCGACAAACCAAACCCTAGGCCTAGTATCCGCACCATTCAGCCAATTGCCCTCTATGCCATGAAAGGCTACTGGTATTGCCAAGCGTATGATCTGGATAAACAGGCGTACCGTGTGTTCCGCTGTGACCGTATCACATCACCTCAGATGACAGACATCGAACCTATAACTCATATTAATGAACTGAATCTACAGGATGCCCATTCGTTATGGAAACCATCAGAGAACGCCATCCCATTCAAATGTCTGATCAATGAAACCGGGGTGGAGCTGTTCCAGCAAGAACAGTTTCCATCCATGCAGCTTATTAACGAATCTGGCGCTGATTCTGGACGAACTGGACACACCTATTTAGTCGGTTCGTATGAAGCGCATGAGCTTGAGTTCATCATTCGTTATCTCGCAAGCTTCGGCAACTCCATCAAGATCATGGAACCCGATACATTAAAAGAGTCTTTAAGACAACACTATCTGGATTTACTTGATCATGTTTAAAAATGGCTACAAATGATATAAGTAGAACTCATGATTTTACACTGGGCCACGTGTCGGTCAGAACTTCCGAACACTGTTATCGCGCATATATTTAGTACACTTGATATAGTCCCGCTGGGTTTGTTATCTCATCTCATTTCATCTCATATTAACCGTTTGTTATAGATCAGATTCTGGTTTGACATAGCTCGCCGGAGAGCTTTTTTTATTGCCTATCGCCAACTGAACGATGATTTGCAGCACAATGATTATTGCCAGACCATAGAATGCTTGAACAAAGCTGCCCGTGGCATCATGCAGCCAGCCGATCGCCAGTGGACCAAGCGCGCCCAGAATGTAACCACCAGATTGGGTCATAGCTGACCATGCGCTGGCTTCCTGAGCGTTATTCGTCTCATCAATAGGCAGCATCAATGCAATTGGGAACAGTCCCCCGGCACCAATGCCGAGTGGAATCGCGGCCAGCCAAGGACTGACGGACAGGTTCAGCATTAAGACACCCATCAACTCCATTACCGCACATCCTACAAGCCAGAATACACGTCTTTGGTAACGGTGTACGAGCATTGGAATGAATAACGTAGACGGTAGTGATATCAACGTAAATAACGTTTGGATGCTTCCGGCAGTCTCTTTCGTATATCCCTGGCTCTGGATTGCAGGCGCAAGCCATGCGGTTAAGGAATAGAAGATCGCTGCCATCAATCCGAAGAACAACGTCAGTACCCAAGCTCGCATTTTTTTCACAGGGAGAGGTTCAACGTTCACAGCAGAAATGTGCCCGGATTGGCGATCCTTTCGCGCTGACGAGGCTAATCTCATCCAGATCGGCAGAGCAATCGCTGCGAGCAATGCCCATACTGCTAACGAGCTCCTCCACGAACCCCCCAGGATATTTTGAAGTGGAACGGATAATCCAACACTTATGCTGGCCCCCACGACCATAGCAGTAGAGTAAATACCGACCATGGCAGCAACTCGCGTCGGGAAATGCTGCTTAATAAAGCTGGACAAAAGCGGACCGGCCAATGCAATCCCTACTCCGGATAGAAATGAGGTAAACATCATCAGAGGCGTTGCACCCACGAACAACCGAAGTGCCGTACCTACTCCAATGAGCATTAAAGCCAAAACGATCGCGCCCTCATTCCCCCACCTCCTGCTTAGCTTTACGGAAAATGGAGCGAATATGCCCATACATAATACGGGAAGCGTGGTTAACAGACTTGCGGTAATTCCGCTAATGCCCAAATCACTTTGTATGGTACTCATTAGAGGAGAAATGGATGTAATGGGTGGTCGCAAATTCAATGAAGCCAGAATAAGCGCCAGGACAATATAAAACAGTTTCACTTTGGATCACCTCATGTATGGTTAATATCGTTGCATTCACTCCTGATCCAGATTGTAGATCTTTTTGTGGTGCATGATTAGTATAGAAGCAATTGAATGATTGAACAATACAATAGTTTCTATTAAAATGATTATAAAAACCAATGATTAGAGGTGAATTCAACATGGAAATCCGTCAAATGGAAAACTTTATCGTTGTTTGTGAAGAACTCCATTTCACACGTGCAGCAGATAAAATTGGCATTTCTCAACCCACCTTGAGTCAACAAATACGAGCGCTTGAGGATGAATTGGGTGTTCCCTTATTCGACCGGGTGGGCAAAAAAATTGTGATGACCCAAGCTGGGACTCTGTTTCTGGAGCACTGCATACAAATGGTTCGCCATTTGCAGAATACCCAGGATGCGTTAGCGGAATTCCGCAATGATCAGCGAGGCAAGCTGGTGATCGGAGTCCTTCCGTCCGATTTGGACTACCGCCTCACTCCATTGCTGGTTGAGTTTCATAGCCGATTTCCCAAAGTAAAATTGAAGGTGGTCTCTTCGATTTATGTAATAAATCAAGTCCTGGATAACGAAGTAGACATCGGAATCGAGCTTACTTCTGCTCCTGATGACCGTCTTGTCCGCATTCCTTTGTGCAGTGAAGAATATGTACTCGTCGTTTCCGAGAACCATGCTTGGGCTGAACGAAAGGAGATTGGAATCAAGGAACTGCGGGATATTCAGACCGTAATGTTCCCGGAAGGGTTCACAGGCAGAGAGCTCGTTGATCGCTATTGCCGCAAATATGGCTTCACCCTGAATACAATCATGGAGACAAGTTCGGCAACCTCCATCATTAGCCTGGTCAAAGCTAACGTTGGCGGAACCGTGTTGCCATATCCATTGATCAAAGCAATGAATGAACCCACACTACGCATCATCCGAATCACGGACGATGCTCCTTACCGTCACTTTGAGATCATTCATCGGTCCGACCGTTACCTGACCCAATCTGCCAAAGCATTTATTGAGAAAACCATTGATTATTTTAATCAAGGATAAGTTCAGAGGGAGAGTGACTTGAATGCAAATAAAAGAGGTGGGCTTGCTCACAGATCAAATGGAGGCAATGAAGCAGTTTTACGGTACGTTATTGGAGTTGGAGCTACTGAAGGAGAATACAACGGTTGTATCGTTCCGCACAGGAGGTTCGATTCTTTCATTTCAGCAAGCTCCTGGTCAGGATAAGCCATTCTATCATGTGGCATTTACGATTCCAACAAACCAACTCGCTGCAGCCAAGAAGTGGGTTCAAGATCGAAACATCTCTTTGCTTTCCAAGGACGATAAAGATGAGTTCTATTTCCCCTACTGGGATGCGACAGCTTTCTATTTCTATGACCCCAGCGGCAATTTGATGGAGTTCATCGCGCACCATTCCTTGGATAATGCAGTCGACGAAGCCTTCGATTCTGGGCAGCTGCTGTGCATCAGCGAGATCGGCCTCCCCGTCGATGATGTACCCGATACAATAAGTACAATGAATGGACAGTATCAACTTGAACCCTTTGCCGGAGACGGAAAGCAATTTGCCCCCATCGGTGACGCAGAAGGCATGTTTATTGTCATCGACAAAGAGCTGCCCTGGTTCCCAGACGGGCGTATGCCTGGTGTTTTTGCCACTGAGGTAAAAGTTGAAACTGAACAGACTGGGAGCATTTCGTTACAGAATGGTTTGTACTCTATTATTTCGAATTAAATCAGAGATTCATGTGTTGTGATGAAGTGTGTTGTTTTTCAAATAAATATTTATGATACAATAATTGGGACTCTTAAAAAAGGATTGATTCCAATGAAGAAAGCAGACAAATCAGCCTCCTAATTTCACTTTAGATAAAAATTAGGAGGCATATCAAATGAACTTTAATAAAATTGATATAGACAATTGGAATAGAAAAGAGATATTTAATCATTATTTGAACCAACAAACGACTTTTAGCATAACCACAGAAATTGATATTAGTGTTCTATACCGAAACATTAAACAAATAGGATATAAATTTTATCCTGCATTAATTTTCTTAGTAACAAGTGTGATAAACTCAAATACAGCTTTTAGAACTGGTTACAATAGCGAAGGAGATTTAGGTTATTGGGATAAGTTAGACCCACTTTATACGATTTTTGATAGTATATCTGAAACATTCTCTGGTATTTGGACTACTGGAAAGGATGACTTCAAAGAGTTTTATGATCTTTACCTCTCCGATGTAGAGAAATATAAAGATTCTGGGAAATTGTTTCCGAAAACACCTATACCTGAATATACTTTTTCCATTTCTATTCTTCCATGGACTTCATTTACGGGGTTTAACTTAAATATCAATAATAACAGTAATTATCTTCTGCCCATTATTACAGCAGGAAAATTCATTAGTGAGGGCAATTCAATATATGTACCGTTGTCTTTACAAGTCCATCATTCGGTTTGTGATGGTTATCATACAGGATTGTTTATGAGCTCTATCCAGGAATTCGCAGATAGATCTAATGATTGGCTTTTATAATAATTAGAAAATGAGATGTCTCACAAGCTCTTAAAAAATGCATATCGATGAAGAGTACTAACCTGATATGTACATACGGGACGAAGCAAAGGTCTATCCTGCTTCGTCCCGTTTATGCTTTTCCATCATTCTTTTCAAATGGCTGGGTGTTACCTCCATTTTACCAAGGAACGGTTTTTTTGTTTTACAATTTAGAAAACGGGGCTGTCCCTAGCCATTTTTATGACTTGTGGGACAGCCCCGTTCTAATGTCAATAACTTGCCTGCTAGCTAAATGAAGCATCGTCAGTCTAACATTTTAAGAACTTTATTTTCTTCTGTCATCTTTGAATTTAAAGACAATTCCCTTACTCTACCGTTACACTTTTCGCCAGGTTACGGGGTTTATCCACATCGTGGCCCAGTGCGAGGGAAGCATAGTATGCAAGCAATTGCAATGCTACAACAGACAGAGCCGGGCTAAGCAGTGGCAGCGTCTTAGGAATAGCAAACGCTTGGTCAACGGATTTCAGCAATGGTGCTACGTGCTCTTCGTACGTAATTGCCAGTACGTCTGCGCCACGTGCTTTCACTTCTTTGATGTTGCTCACGGTTTTTTCCAGAACATTCTCCTGTGTTGCCAGAGCAATGACAGGGATACCTTCCTCGATCAAGGCGAGCGTACCATGTTTCAACTCACCCGCAGCATACGCTTCGGAGTGAATATAAGAGATCTCTTTCAACTTCAACGAACCTTCTTGTGCTACTGCATAGTCCAGACCACGGCCGATGAAGAAGAGATGTTCATGTTTGGAGATTTGTTCTGCATATCCTTTGATTGCTTCCGCTTGCTCCAACATGGATTCCACTTGCTCAGGCAATGCTTGCATCGCTGCCAACGTGTGCGCAATTTCTTCTGCTGTTTGTGTTCCACGAACTTGCGCAAGGTACAGACCCAGCAGGTTGAACGCGATCAATTGCGAAGTGTACGCTTTAGTGGAGGCTACCGCAATTTCCGGTCCTGCCAGCGTTGCGATTACATCGTCTGCATCACGTGCAATGGAGCTGCCCACAACGTTAGTGATGGCGAGTACATGTGCACCATTCGACTGTGCTTCACGCAGTGCAGCAAGGGTATCTGCTGTCTCACCGGATTGGCTCACCACGATTACAAGTGTATCTTTGCTCACGATCGGGGAACGATAGCGGTATTCAGAAGCAACATCTGTTTCTACCGGAATACGCACCAATTGCTCAATTACAGTACGTCCAACCAGACCCGCATGGTACGCCGTACCACAAGCGATGATTTGAACGTTACGAATATTTTTAATTTGCTCTTCTGTCATTTTCAACTCAGGAAGTTGAACTTTTTTGCCTTCATTGTCGATGCGACCCAGCATTGTATCACGATATGCTTTTGGTTGCTCATGAATTTCTTTCAGCATGAAGTGCTCAAATCCGCCTTTTTCTGCGGTCACAGCATCCCAATCGACATGAATCATTTCCCGAGAAATAAAGTTGCCTTCAATCGTCATCAATTCGACAGCATCATGTGTCAAAACAGCCATTTCACCGTCATTCAGAATGTACACATTGCGTGTATGCTCCAGAATTGCCGGGATATCGGAACCGATAAAGTTCTCGCCTTCACCAATACCAATAATCAGTGGGCTTGCTTGACGCACAGCTACGAGTTTCTCAGGCTCATACTCTGTCAGAACACCCAGCGCGAACGCTCCGCGCATCAATGTGATCACTTTTTGCACAGCTTTAACGATATCTCCATCGTATTCACGTGCAATCAGGTGAGAGATAACTTCAGTATCTGTCTCGGATGTGAAAGTATGGCCTTGAGCAATCAGTTCGTCTTTCAGATCCAGATAGTTCTCGATAATTCCGTTATGAACAACAGAGAACTTCTGGCTCTCATCCGTGTGGGGATGGGAGTTCTCATCTGATGGCTTACCATGAGTAGCCCAGCGAGTGTGTCCGATTCCGGCATTACCTACCAGCGGAGCACCCTCCAGTTTGGCTTCAAGGTTCGCAAGACGTCCCAGAGCTTTGGAAATTTGCAGACCTTCCGGCGTAAATACCGCAATACCTGCAGAGTCATAACCACGATATTCAAGCTTTTTCAATCCTTCGATCAATACCGATTGAGTGTTCTTATTACCAATATATCCAACAATACCGCACATAGTTTAGTTCCTCCGATTGTATATGAATACTGCGCTACGAAGAGAAACAGGCTGGCACGGCATATCAGAAAAATGAAAATGATTGCCTAACGTATCATGAATACTTTTCAACTATTCAATTATCAATGATCAGAGCAGCCTCTTGCCGCTCCGCAGTCATAAGCTGTTATTAGATGCAATCATGAATGTACATCATTTTCCCGTCCGCGCACTGTTCACGCTCTTCGCGCACATTCATTTGAATTTTAGTTGATTCTTGCACCTACCGGCACGTTGTGTGGACAGTCACCCATCCATTTTCCGCAATCCGGTTTACGGCTCTGGTGCATCACCGGGAGGTCCCCGCCGAACAATCCGAACACCTCCACCTCGTCAGCTTGATTGCCGTCGATCCTGCTCAGTAGTCTCTCATACTTCAAGATTCGTACCGATCAAAATCCTTCCCGCGCAACTTCAAGCTCTGGCGCTTGTGTAACTAGTACCTTACGATCCTCACTTTCTGTGTCTGAATGACGACTCCACTCATTATATGCACGTCAGGTTCATTTTGCAATGGAGCAAAGTACCTGTGACAATTTCGGCATATTTACCCACAATCCCGACCCGATAAACAGACCCATGGTCTCACTAGGCCGGGACGTAGGGATATGGGTTTATATGGAATAATCCCTGTTAGATTAAGCCTTATGTGACAGTGATTCCCTTGACACAACTGTGTCTGTAAAACCTATCGATCAGGTTCTATACCAGTTCTTTTTGCACTACATCTGCAATTTGAGACACGAATTGTTCAAGTTCATTCTTATCTGGTCCTTCCGCCATAACACGGATCAGGGATTCGGTCCCGGACGCACGAACAAGTACCCGTCCATTATCACCCAGCTGTTGCTCTACTGTAGCAATCGCTTGCTCAATCGCAGAATTGCCCTCGTATTTACTCTTATCTTCAACACGCACGTTCACCAATACTTGTGGGTACTGGGTCATCAGCGCCTTAAGTTCACTCAGCTTTTTACCGGAAGCTTTCAAGGTATCCACGAGCTGAATCGCTGTCAGCATTCCATCGCCTGTTGTATTGTAATCCAGGAAAATAACATGACCGGACTGCTCTCCACCCAGGTTGTAACCCCCACGGCGCATTTCTTCCATCACATAACGGTCACCTACGGCAGTCTTTGCTGTTTTCAGTGCCAGTTTCTCCGTTGCTTTGTAGAATCCGATGTTACTCATTACAGTAGATACCACGGTACTGTCTTTCAGCTTGCCTGCACGATTCATCGCATCACCACAGATGCACAGAATAAAGTCACCATCAACCTCAGCACCTGTCTCATCAATAGCAATCAGACGATCCGCATCCCCGTCAAAAGCAAGACCCAGATCCGCTTTATGTTTCAGCACCTCTTGTTTCAAATGCTCCGGGTGAGTTGATCCGCATTGCTCATTGATATTCAGGCCGTTAGGCTCAGCGCCAATAGCAATGACTTCTGCACCAAGTTCTCTGAACAATTTTGGTGCCAGCTCATAAGCTGCTCCATTAGCGCAGTCCAGAACAATTTTGAGTCCTGAGAACGACTCATTTACGGTTGTTTTCAGATAGTCCAAATAACGATAACGGGATTCTTCATCCACGGTTACGGTTCCCAAACCACCACCTACAGGACGAGGCAATTGATCCGTTTCTGCATCCATCAGTTCTTCGATCCGGTTCTCTGTCTCATCCGACAGTTTGAAGCCATCTCCGCCAAAAAATTTGATTCCGTTATCCTCAACCGGATTGTGGGAAGCCGAGATCATTACCCCTGCATCGGCCTTCAGCAGACGAGCAATATACGCCACTCCAGGAGTGGATACAACGCCCAGACGAATTACATCAGCGCCAATGGATAGCAAACCTGCAACCAGTGCGGATTCCAGCATCAGCCCCGAGATACGGGTATCCATACCGATAACCACTTTTGGTCTCTCCACACCACCTGCAAGCACATAACCACCACAGCGTCCGATGCTGTAAGCCAGCTCCGCCGTTAACTCTTTATTGGCAACACCTCTTACACCGTCTGTACCAAAATATTTCCCCATGATCTAACTCCTTCTATTCGCATCATATAAGAGCATAAACGTTATTTTAAAATTTTGATCTGAACATTTTCTTTTACGGGTTGGAGCCACTATTGCTGCTACCGCTGTTATTGGAGTTACCTCGATTGGTATTCCCCTGCTGGCTCTGCTCCTGATTGTCCGTATTCGATTCTGTTTCTTCTTCTCCAGGAGCAGTTTCGGTATCCCCATTCTCAACTTCGACTGGTGAAGGATCAGGCCCTATCGTCCCTTCATCCTTCGGATCCTCGCCGGGAGCAACCGTCGTATCATCAGCCTTTTCACTGATCTTGACGGTAGCGCTCAGATCATTTGATGATTCATCCAGTTTGGCAAAACGAGGCAAGTCAGCCTCAAGCTTTATTTCATGCGTGCCTACCGTAAGTCCAGTAAGATCCGCAGTCAGCTTAATATCATCGCTATTTAGACCTTCAAGCATCGTTGAAGAACCTTTAAGCGTAATATTTAAGCCACCGCTTTTGGGAGTAACCAATGTCCCTTCCAGCCCGTTCCCGGCGCCAGTAAGCGTAATGGGGACGTTCGGAAAGACTTTGGTCGTCTCCTGAAGCTCATCGTAAGGCGATACCGTCACCTTAAGCTGAATCGAACTAGGCTCGATTTTCTCAAAACCGGAAGGCGGCGTCAAGTCCACGTTAACTGTCGACGTTCCTGCCCCATCAAACTGTGTGAGATCAAGGGTTACTTGGTCGTAGGACTGAATACCCGCAAGAGCATCCTCTGCACCGTAAACCGAGACTTCTTTCACGCTTGGCTCAACCGTGGAGAGCACCAGCCCCTCCGGCAGTTGTCCTGAATATTTGATTCTTAAGGGTACAGTTGTATAGGGCTGCCTGACCGGAATCCGAACTTCAACGGTCTCTGGTGTAACTATCGCATTTTCAATGACCTTGCCCTCGGCGTCGAATGCCTGAAGCTTCACTTTTTTCTGAACCACATCATCCTTCGCATCCTTCACGCTCACACTGCCCTGAACCTTCGCTACGGCGTCAAGCTGCCCTTCCGGCAGAGTTACCTTAACTGGCCCTGAAGGTTCAACAACGGGCGTTCCAGCGCTGTATCCGGCGGAAGGTTCTCCTTCGGGTACAATATTCACGTCGAAAGATTTGGTGCCCAGTTTTTCCACGTTGACTGTAACCATGGAAGGCTCCATGCTCACCACTTCAACTCCGGAAGGCAGATCCGGTACTAAAGGTAACGTGTTGGACCCATCTTTCACCTGACTCAGATCCACTAGCACTTTATAATCATCATTCGTAAAAATCGAAGTTAACATCGAGCGCTGCCCTTTAATCTCCAGACGTACTTCATCCGTACTTAATGAAGTAAGGACGTAGGAGTTGCTGTCGAGCCCATAGGGCTGAATAGGCACGGTACGCTCCACAACCTTATTGGTCGTCCCAGTTGAGATCGTCGGCGTAGTTGGTACTTCATCCAGATGTATCATGAACCAAAGCAACAAACTCACCGCTAAGGCTAGAATCTTCGCAAAATTGTTATTGTTAAACCATTTATCCATTTTTACGCCCCCCCTTCCGTTTCCAGAAGGTAGTCCAACCATTCTTTTTACTTAGATTGGATGTTGGACGCAGTTCTTCGTACAGTTTGGCAATCAGCGATTCTTCCTTGATATCCCGGACGACCTGTCCATTCATTGCAAGAGACACTTGTCCCGTCTCCTCTGAAACAACCAGACAGATCGCGTCTGCCACCTCAGTAATCCCGATTGCTGCACGGTGACGCGTTCCCAGCTCCTTGCTGATAAACGGATTCTCGGACAATGGCAAATAACAGGCTGCCGCCGAAATCTGTTTGCCCTGTATAATGACGGCTCCATCATGGAGCGGTGTATTCGGAATAAAAATGTTAATCATCAGCTCCGAGCTAACCAGTGATTGCATCTGGATCCCGGACTCCGTGTAATCGTTCAGGCCGGTTTCGCGTTCGAATACAACCAATGCACCAATTTTTCGCCGTGACAAATAATTGACGGACTTAATGATCTCACCAATTAACACCGTTAATTCTTCGTCACTTGCCGCTGCCGAGCGTCCAAACAGCTTGCCACGGCCCAATTGCTCCAGACCACGGCGCAGCTCCGGCTGAAAGATAATAAAGACCGCAACGACACCAAACGTAAACATCTGGTTCATCAGCCATTTGAGCGTATAGAGATTTAGCCACGTACTTAGTGCCCAGATCACCACAAGGAACAATATACCTTTTAGCAGTTGAACCGCACGGGTGCCTCGCACGAGCAAAATCAGTTTGTACATAATATAGGTAACGATCAATATATCGATAACGTCCTTAATGGACTCTTTCCACGTTAAGTCAGCAAAATAGTTCATAAGCCAGCCCCCGCTATCCCCATTGATGAGTAAACCCTGATCTCATATTAACCCATTAGGATTTAAATAATCCTTATCTCGCATTTTTGCATCATTCGATTCAAGCTCGCTCCCAGGCACAAAATATAAACGAATTGAACCATTTCGATCTATATTTTGCTGATTGAAGAACGCTCTTTGAATTTAGGCAAAATGCTTATCTATATGTAGTAGTATGTTCTCTTTAGTATCTAGGTTATAACGTTAACGTTCAGGTTGCAAGTTACGGGAGTCACAAACTGCGCAGAAACAACACAAATCCCATAAATTACAAAGTTCATAAGATAAAAAAGAGTACCCCAGCAATCTGGAGGTACCCTGCTTGGTATATACCATTGAAGAAGTCACCCTATATTAGCGGTATGCCACTTCATTTACCATATTGGTTATTTTGTACCAGAACCAGTCCAGCGCCTGATCAATACTTTTCACCTGACCGGAAATATGCGCCGTTGAAGCCTGATACAGCTGTCCGTCGATGACCGTCAGATTGCCATTTACATCACCGTACACCTGGGCAGTTCCATTCTCTATCGTAAGATCGCCAGCAATGGACTTACCCTCCGGAACAATAACCGTGTTTCCTTCAATCACGATCTGGTCCAGATTATTTCCCTTAACGACCATTTCGTTATTCTGATTCCAGAAATTCCAGGCGCTAAAGAGCATCACGACCAAAAAGAAGGCTGCCGCCGTCAGCGCGGGATGTCCTTTGACCCATTTGAGCCATACTTGCTGTCTCTTGGGCTGGGGCAGAGCATTCATAATTCGATTGGTCAGCTCATCCGAGGCAGACGGTGAATAGTGTTTCATGGCAAAGAGTAGCATTTCCGTCTGTTCCAACTCTTTAAAGCGCATGCGACAATCCGGACAGGTCACAAGGTGACTTTTCAGGTCAACCTTCTGGGCCGGGGACAACGACTCATCCAAACATTCATGCATTAAAGAGACGGCCGAGTTGCAATCCATATGAGAGCCAATCCTTTCTTAGATCACTTAGTCCTTGCATTGCCAAAAAGCACGCATAAGACTTGCATACATTACATACGTATCCGTTTCGGATATGTTTCAAATAATTTCGCCCAAAATAAAAGACGTTTTACATTTACAACTTATACTCCAGTTTTTTACGCAAAAAATCACGACCCCGATGAACACGAGTCTTAATCGTTGTTACGGGCATACCTGTCACATCACTGATTTCCTGCAGCGACAAGTCCTGTAAATATCTCAAAATCATGACTGATTTATACTTGGCCGGCAAACTGTCAATCGCTTCACGGATAAGTGTCTGTGTCTCAGACAAAAGCGCTTCGCTCTCTGGTGTACGATCATCACTGGGAAGCATCGCATATCCGTCAGATCCTTCCTGATCATTAAGCTCTGCATCCAATGAGTAAGAAGGCTTCTTCCGCCGTAAGCGGTCAATACACAGATTGGTTGCAATCCGGTAAATCCAGGTTGAGAACTTCTGGTTCGGATCATACTTCTCCATATTACGAAACACACGCAAAAACGTCTCCTGTACAACGTCTTCGGCTTCATGACGATTGTTCAGCATCCGGTATGCCAGATGAAACAGCTTGTCCTTGTATAATTCAACGATTTCTGCAAAGGCTCGCTGGTCACCCTTCAGTACCAGCTTAACAAGCCTGTTCTCCAAATTGTCCACCCTTATTCCCCCAGACATGCTGATGGGTCTTCCGCCTTCTGATACCCGTCCACACTTGTAATTCACCAATCAAATCGTAAATCAACTTTGGTCAAAAATCAAGACTGTGCCGGAAAATATCCGCCAAAAACAGTAAAAACGGGAACTCCAGAAGGAGTCCCGTTTCATCTCTCACTCAAGCTGAGGAAAAAATTAAGCTATTTGCTGTCTACATGGCTGTAAAATTCACTTCATTAATTCTTAAGCAGCTTAACGATCAGCCGGTATTCCGAAGTCCTGCAGCAATACCGTTAATCGTCAGCAGCACTTCACGCAGCAGCTCTGTGTCATCCTCGCCGCGCTCACGCATGTCTCTGAGCTCACTCAGAAGTTGGACCTGCATGTAGGACAAAGGATCGACATACGGATTACGAAGTCGGATCGACTCTTGAATCACCGGTACATCATCCAGAATTTCAGCTTCTCCGGTAATTTTCAGAATCAGCTCTTTGGTAAGCTTGAATTCCGATTCAATCTGACCATAGATGCGATCACGTGCTTCCTTATTGGAAGTCATGGCAGAGTATTCCTTCGCAATGACCAGATCTGCTTTGGCAATAGCCATCTGCACCGTATCAATTAGTGTACGGAAGAATGGGAAGTTTTCATACATTTCTTTCAGGACATTCAGATTCTCTTCCTTATCCTGATAGTAACTTTGCAGTCCCGTTCCTGCCGCATACCATGCGGGAAGCAGATAACGACTCTGGGTCCAGGCAAATACCCAAGGGATCGCTCTCAGATCCTCGAACTTGTCGCTGTTTTTCCGTTTGGATGGACGTGAACCAATATTTAGTTCTCCCACCTCAGGCAGCGGTGTCGATTCCTTGAAGAAGGTAAAGAAGTCTGGATCACGGAAAATAAGATCCTGGTATTTCGTCAGGGATACTTCGGAAATATCCTTGATAATGCTGTCCCACTGTTGCTCCGATTCCGACTCTTGCGGCTCCAGACCGTTCAGCGCAGCTGTGATCAAAGCCGATGTGGCCTGCTCAAGACTGCGGTATGCAATTCCCTGAAGGGAGTAACGGGAAGAGATAACCTCACCCTGCTCTGTAATCTTAATGCCCCCGCCAATAGTATGTGGTGGTTGAGCAAGAATACTGCGGTTGAGAGGCATACCTCCACGTCCAAGCGCTCCGCCGCGTCCATGGAAGAACTTCAGTTTAACGCCATGTTCATTACCAACAGCGGTAATAGCATTCATCGCTACACGCAGCTCCCAGTTCGCTGTAACAACCCCGCCATCCTTGTTACTGTCCGAATAACCCAGCATGATTTCATGCAGTTCATTCCGCCCGCTTACACTTGCACGGTAAACCGGAAGGTTGAACAGCTTCTGCATAATTTCCGAAGCGGCATGAAGATCATCAATCGTTTCAAACAATGGAACTGCTTGAAGCGTAGATACCACTTCACCGTTATGTTCTTTGCGGAACAAACCTACTTCTTTGGCAAATACCATAACTTCGAGCAGATCACTTGCCCCTTGGGTCATACTAATCAGGTAACTTGTGATACAACCGGTCCCAAACTCGCTCTGTGCACGCTTGATCGTACGGAATACGTCCAGACACTCTTTGGTCCCCTCTGTGTATTGGTGATAAGGGGAAGTCAGCGGACGAGGGTCATCCAGCAAACGAGCCAGCAAATCGATTTTGCCATCCTCCGTCAGACGAGCATAATCTTCTACGATGTTCATCTTAGCCAAAATCTCCGACATCGCATTTTCATGTTCCTTACTGTGTTGACGCACATCCAATGCAGCTGTATGGAATCCGAACAGCTCCACTTGACGGATCATTTTGCGAATAGTCGTATCGGCTACGTAATCGGCAAAGTGATGGCGCAGGCTGCGATCAATAATCATCAGATCATCCATCAGTCCTTGAGCGTTGTCATAGCGGTCTGGCTGTCCTACTTTGTTCTCATCCAAAACATTGTTTAGCTTGGCAATCATGTATGCCAATTTGATACGGTATGGCTCTTTTTCGTTCCGCCACATATCCACTTTTTTCAATGTTACACAACTACGGTCCTGCTCAATCGACTGCACCAGCTCATCCGATACGCTGATGATGTTCGTGCTGAAGCTGAGATGCCCCATAAGTTCAATCATAATCCGTTGATACTCACGCAAAGCGAGCTTACGCTGCATCAACAGGGTCTGCCATGTTACATCTGAAGTTACCGAAGGATTTCCATCCCGGTCTCCACCGATCCAGGAACCGAACCGCAAATACGTCGGCACATGCCAGTCATGGTCAGGATAAAATTTATTCAGGCAGCGTTCAAGCTCCTGGTATACATCCGGAAGTACATGGAACAACGTTTCATGAAAGTAATACATCCCGTTCCGCACTTCATCGAGCACAGTTGGTTTACGGTCACGAAGCTCATCGGTCTGCCATAGTGTAATGACTTCGTTCAGCAGCTTCTCCCGCAACTGTTCACGTTCACGCAACGTCAGCGTAGGATTATCAAGTGACATGACATCTTCGGATATCCGTTTGTGGATGTCCAGAATAACCCGACGCATAGCTTCGGTTGGATGAGCTGTCATCACCAGTTCCAGAGATAAATCGTCTAGAATATCCTCTACTTCCGTATGAGACAGTCCACGTTCCTTCAGATCCTGTACTGCTTTTTCAATCGAACCTGGCTGCACAGAATCTCCTGCAGAACGTTCATAATCCCGTTTACGCCGGATCCGATGGTTTTGTTCAGCAATATTAACTAATTGAAAATAAATCGCAAAAGCTCGAATCACCTGATGGCGATTTTCCGAGTCTAATTCCTGGATCATCGTTTTGAACTCTGCATAAAGTTCTGGCAAGAACTCTGCACGCAACGATTTGCTCGTTTCCCGAATCTTCTCAACGATATCTAGAAGCTCCGTGCCTCCTTGATGGACAAGAACTTCTCCGAGTATATTGCCCAGGAACCGCACGTCTCGCCGAAGCAGGTTGTTGGATTGGCTTTTGCTGGCGGTTACCATAGTTTCAGTCATGCTTATCCTCCCATCTGATCGTTCCATTCGTACACGTAAATTTGACACCTTCATAACATCATACAATAAAATGGTACGAAAATCTTTATTTTTCTACTAGTAAAAATGGGGATTTACCCTGATTTACAGCACAAAAACACGCTTTATTATTCATTTTCTTGTTCTGCTTCGATTAATGGTCAGATGCTGTCACATGATACCCTTTTCACGTACTTTTCATCATTCGAATAACTCATACCTATACTTATTTCCTCATAAATATACAGTTAGACTGAGAATGTTCATTGTACTGATTGGGTTCATATCTACATATTCCATTATTACAAACCAGACGAAACATAAAGAAACATGACCGGCAAAGCAAGCTTTTGTATACTTTATCACAGTGATGCAATAAATTAAAGAGTGTATTAAAAAATTTTTTGATTCTTTTAGCAGAAATAATGAAGAGGTTAGAGGTATTCTTACACTTATCAAATGAGTATAGGGGAAGATTGGTATTATAATGAGGTATTGTTCCTATAAATAAAAGAAAAGCCTCTGTGTAAACAGAGACCTTTCAATGTAACATGAAGCGGGTGATGGGAATCGAACCCACGCTATTAGCTTGGAAGGCTAAAGTTCTACCATTGAACTACACCCGCAAATAAAAATCGGGATGACACGATTTGAACATGCGACCCCCTGGTCCCAAACCAGGTGCTCTACCAAGCTGAGCTACATCCCGATACTTATGAAAATAATGGCGCGCCCTGAGAGATTCGAACTCCCGGCCTTTTGATTCGTAGTCAAACGCTCTATCCAGCTGAGCTAAGGGCGCAAATATTGGAGCGGACGACGGGAATCGAACCCGCGACCCTCGCCTTGGCAAGGCGATGCTCTACCGCTGAGCCACGTCCGCTTATAAAGGATGCGCGTGGAGGGACTTGAACCCCCACGTCAAAGACGCTAGATCCTAAGTCTAGTGCGTCTGCCAATTCCGCCACACGCGCATATAATGGTGAGTCATGAAGGGCTCGAACCTTCGACACCCTGATTAAAAGTCAGGTGCTCTACCAACTGAGCTAATGACTCAAACTAAAAACTAAAATGGCTGGGGATATAGGATTTGAACCTATGCATGACGGAGTCAAAGTCCGTTGCCTTACCGCTTGGCTAATCCCCATTAAGTTAAGTGGTGGAGGCTGAGGGGATCGAACCCCCGACCCTCTGCTTGTAAGGCAGATGCTCTCCCAGCTGAGCTAAGCCTCCATCCTATGACCCGTAGGGGATACTCTCACTTCATTCGAGACTGCGAAGCAGTTGCTAACGAAGCTAATCCTCCGACGAACCTTTGGAATTCTCATCCCTTTTTTAAGCTAATAAAAATAACTATGACCCGTAGGGGATTCGAACCCCTGTTACCTCCGTGAAAGGGAGGTGTCTTAACCCCTTGACCAACGGGCCCCATTTCCAAAGCTCTCAACCGGGATCGAACCGGTGACCTCATCCTTACCATGGATGCACTCTACCTACTGAGCTATGAGAGCAAATGGCTCCCCGAACAGGGCTCGAACCTGTGACAACTCGATTAACAGTCGAGTGCTCTACCAACTGAGCTATCAGGGAATAATATGCATTTGCAGTGCAAATGCAATTCATCATACAACGTTAACATGCAGAGCCTGTTTTCTATGTAGGATGAAAGAGTTCGCTTGGCGGCGTCCTACTCTCCCAGGACCCTGCGGTCCAAGTACCATCGGCGCTAGAGGGCTTAACGGTCGTGTTCGGGATGGGTACGTGTGGAACCCCTCCGCCATCGCCACCAAACGTGATTTGTCGAAGCATAGCTTCTCAAAATCCATTGTAGAACTGAAAATCATACACACATCCGTGATGTACCAATTTTCATTTCAGAGATTATTCTCTGAAAACTAGATCCGAAACGAAATTTGCGATGTACAACCTGCATATCTTGGATAAGCCCTCGACCGATTAGTACTGGTCAGCTCCATGCATTGCTGCACTTCCACCCCCAGCCTATCTACCTCGTCGTCTTCAAGGGGTCTTACATACTGGGAAATCTCATCTTGAGGGGGGCTTCACGCTTAGATGCTTTCAGCGCTTATCCCTTCCGTACATAGCTACCCAGCGGTGCTCCTGGCGGAACAACTGGTACACCAGCGGTACGTCCATCCCGGTCCTCTCGTACTAAGGACAGCTCCTCTCAAATTTCCTACGCCCACGACAGATAGGGACCGAACTGTCTCACGACGTTCTGAACCCAGCTCGCGTACCGCTTTAATGGGCGAACAGCCCAACCCTTGGGACCTACTTCAGCCCCAGGATGCGATGAGCCGACATCGAGGTGCCAAACCTCCCCGTCGATGTGGACTCTTGGGGGAGATAAGCCTGTTATCCCCAGGGTAGCTTTTATCCGTTGAGCGATGGCCCTTCCATGCGGTACCACCGGATCACTAAGCCCGACTTTCGTCCCTGCTCGACTTGTAGGTCTCGCAGTCAAGCTCCCTTATGCCTTTGCACTCTTCGAATGATTTCCAACCATTCTGAGGGAACCTTTGGGCGCCTCCGTTACTCTTTAGGAGGCGACCGCCCCAGTCAAACTGCCCACCTGACACTGTCCCCGCACCGGATTACGGTACCAGGTTAGAACCTAGATACGATCAGGGTGGTATCCCAACGGTGCCTCCACA
>NZ_JAROCD010000012.1:0-223287 GCF_030433635.1 Paenibacillus vandeheii | reverse complement strand
CCCGGCTTCCCCCATCGTAAAACGACCACAAAAAAAGGCCAACCAGTAATTACTGGCTAACCTGATAATACGAAAAACCGCCTGAACCATTGGATTTTCTCCAATAAGGTTCAAACGGTTTTCTATTTATAGAAAAATCAGCAATTCCTGAATTACACCTGTCTTGTTGTAATTTCTTCTTTGAGCTGGGCTACAATTTCGTCCAGTGGTTTCATGCCGAGATCGCCTTCTCCACGTTTCCGTACAGATACGCCCTCTGCATTGCGTTCATTTTCACCAACCACGAACATGTAAGGCATTTTCTCAAGCTGTGCCTCACGGATCTTATAACCGAGCTTCTCGTTACGCAGATCAGCTTCAGCAGAGATCCCTGCACGTTTCAACTTCGCTTCCACTTCACGTGCATAGTCGTCGAAGTTGCCGGATACCGGAATAACCTTCGCTTGTACAGGAGACAACCACAGTGGCAGAGCCCCTGCAAAGTTCTCCAGCAAGAATGCTGTGAAACGCTCCATCGTACTGATTACACCGCGGTGGATAACGACCGGACGATGCTTCTGTCCGTCATCTCCCACATATTCGAGCTCAAACCGCTCTGGCAAGAGGAAGTCCAATTGAACGGTAGACAATGTCTCTTCCTTGCCCAGCGCTGTTTTGATCTGCACGTCCAGTTTTGGACCGTAGAATGCTGCTTCGCCTTCTGCTTCATAGAATGGAAGGTTGAGCTCTTCCACAACTTCACGCAGCATGCGTTGGGACATTTCCCACATCTCGTCATTCTGGAAGTATTTCTCGGTATCCTGAGGATCGCGATAGGACAGACGGAAACGATATTCGTGAATGCCGAAATCTTTATAAACCGTTTGAATCAGTTCAATAACACGTGCAAATTCTTCCTTGATCTGATCCGGGCGTGCAAAAATGTGTGAGTCGTTCAGCGTCATTGCACGTACACGGTGCAGACCTGTTAACGCGCCCGACATTTCGTAACGGTGCATCATACCAAGCTCGGCAATCCGGATCGGCAGATCACGGTAGCTGTGCATGCTGGACTTGTACACCATCATATGGTGAGGACAGTTCATTGGACGAAGAACGAGTTCCTCATTGTCCATAACCATTTTCGGGAACATGTCTTCCTGATAGTGCTCCCAGTGTCCGGATGTTTTATACAATTCAACATTACCCAGCACTGGTGTATACACATGCTGATATCCAAGGCTCTCTTCCAGGTCCACAATATAACGCTCCAACGTCCGGCGCAGCTTGGCACCATTAGGCAGCCAGATCGGCAGGCCTTGTCCAACCAGCTGGGAGAAGGTGAAGATTTCGAGTTCCTTACCCAGTTTGCGGTGATCCCGTTTACGCGCTTCTTCCAGGAAATGCAAATGCTCATCAAGCTGCGCTTTCTTCACAAAAGCCGTACCGTAAATACGTTGCAGCATTTTGTTTTTGCTATCTCCACGCCAGTAAGCACCAGCGACATTCATCAGTTTGAATACTTTGATTTTGCTGGTGGATGGTACGTGTGGTCCACGGCACAAGTCGAAGAATTCACCTTGCTCATAAATGGTGATGACACTGTCTTCCGGTAAGTCACGTATCAATTCAAGCTTGTAAGGATCGCCCACTTCTTCGAAAATGTTGATCGCTTCCGTGCGGCTAACTTCTTTACGTACAATTGGCAAATTCTCATTAACAATGCGTTCCATTTCCTTCTCGATCTTCTGCAGATCTTCGGGATTGAGCGGTTGTTCGAGATCCATATCATAGTAGAAACCATCTTCAATGACAGGGCCAACACCGAGGTGCACTTCTTTGTTTCCGTATAAACGCTTCACAGCTTGAGCGAGCAAGTGAGCTGTACTGTGACGCATCACTTCCAGACCTTCTGGTGAATCCAGTGTTACGATCTCCACCAATGCTCCTTCATGAAGTGTTGTGGACAAGTCCACGACGATTCCATCCAGTTTGCCGGCTACGGCATTTTTGCGTAGTCCGCTGCTGATCGAAGCGGCTACATCTTCAATGCTGCTTCCTTCGGCATACTCACGAACCGAACCATCAGGTAGTTTAATGTTAACTGCCATTTGTCTCATTCCTCCTGTAAATTCAACCTCTGTCCATACATTTCATGGATGGATAATCTATTGCTGTTCCTGCGATTTTTGCAAAGGAACGCAAAAAACACCCGTCCCGGCAAAGGGACGAGTGCTGTATATACTCTCGTGGTTCCACCCTACTTCAGCTGCTTCATCCATATCGGAAGTACAGCCCTCATTGGCATGACGATAACGGGCATGACCCGGCATATCCTTACTCACGGACGATTACCTGTATAATAGAGGCAATCTCATATCCATTTTCAAAACTGCAGCTCCAAAGGGGTAAACCAAACGTGGTATCCGGAGGAAATTTCAGCCTGGTTCCCTCTCTCTGCACCGACCGTGCGTATGGTTCTTGTCTTTGTCAACGCTTTTGCTTATTGTTCCATAACAACTTCTAATAAATCATGGATCAACAGTTATTATAATTGCCGAGATCACTTGCGTCAAGACCTGTCAACAATCCGGAACGCAGCACTTCGCACTCGGGGCAATGGTGGCATAATTGTACCTTGTCCTCAAAGATTTGTCGGATCGTACAGATAATGGGGAGATCTGGAGTGCGCGTATGCAGCATGATTTTTTCCGGCGAGATGGAGATCAGCGTACTCACGATCATATCTTCGATATCCATTTCCAATTCCAGTCCCGGCATCTCCACAACGACCTGCTCATCCTTTTGTACGGGAAGCACATTAAGCGCAGCATCCAATACCTGAAATTCATGCAAACCTTTGTGTATCAAATGCACAAGAGGTACTTTCGCTTCCTGAAAAAATACAAAATATTTGAGAAGTCCCATAAACTCTTCGTATTGGCGATCCATCCAGAATTCATCCAGCGCATATTCCACCAGTTCATGAAGCTCCTGCTTGTATTGCCGAATGCGGAAATTCATAATGCCTTCAAGGTGAAAAAAATGAACCTCCTCCAAGTCCTGCTTCAGTCCATTGGCCAATGAGGTACGACGACGGTCCCGTAATCCAGGCTGATCCAAATCACTATTGAATAATAAAGGGATGCATATCCGGTTTACCTTCTCCACTTCATGTTCATCCATGACCGAGCAAGCCTTGGAGATCATCTCTTCCACAATAATGCGTTCACGTGTATTCATAATGAAATCGGCAAGTCCCGTGGCCAGCAAATCACTGATCTGAGGCAGCCACTGCTGGAAGTCAGCGTGATTCTCATTCCCTCTGCATACCCAGGCCGCTCTTCCGTCATTATGTTTGAAGGTGAGCCGAAATCCTCTTTTGCTTATATGTAAACCTTTGGTTTTTTCCTTCACACAACGATAAAATTGATCCGCTTCCTCCTGCCCTGATACATCGGTCCATACGGCGAACAGTTCCATAAGAATCACTCCTTTCCTTCCTGTTCAAAGTATATGGCAAGGCCGATAGGGATATACGAAGCGGATTGATGGAAAGCGTGTCATGATTTCTCAGTATATTATCAATCCGTTTGGAGTTAAGCCAAAAATGTGTTATTATTTTTATAACAGTATGTTTCACGGAAAAGGGGGGAAGCCAAAATGAGACAACAACCAAGAATACTCCGTTACGCTTTTATTATCATTTTGTGCGTATTCCAAGCGTTGTCTTTCCCTATTCCGATGCAGTCGGAATCCGCTATCGAGGTAAACGTTGAGGCGAACTCCAACAAGGAAGTTCTTGTCCATACATTGGAGTCTCAGCAGAAACCTGCCATTCGCAAATACCCACAAGTCATGTCGAAGTTGATTGCGGTCACGCATAACAAACCTGTCTTTCTTGTGCTCGCTTTGTTGCTAATGCTGCGAATTCCTACACCGCGTCTGCCCTTTAAACCGTTGATTTGTCTGTTTAAACGCAGATTATTTCTGCTACCCATTAAATTCACCAGTATGTATGTATCTCCCACCCCTATAGCACCAAACTACGTGAACGCTTATAACTAGGCCGTTACACCGTATTTTAGGTCGCTTGCATGGAGACACCTCTGTTTGATAGACGGTGTGCTTGTGCATAACTTATAACCCTTTTAGCAAATGTTAGATATCAATCAGCCTCATTGGCAACCCCTATTCCTAACATCTATTTTGTTATACCCATCTTTATTAAAAAATCAAACACTAGGCTGTCTGTCAGGAGTACCTGGCTCTGTTTACCCGCTTCAATTTAATGTTCCTTAGAGCAGCAGATCATTCTATATTCGGGAAATAAGCCTGTCTTCTGTGGCCAGCCCTCAATTTAAGGAGGCACACTATCCATGGATGTACGCGAAACAGATTTGCCGGGAATCGGCAAGAAATTTCAGATTGAAACGAGCAGTGGAGATAAAATTATTATCATTATTCACGATGACGGTCGCCGGGAAATGTACCATTTTGAGTACGATGATCCAGACCAAAGCATCTCCATGATTACGCTCGATGACTATGAAGCAAGACAGATTGCTGCCATCGTTGGTGGATTAACCTATAAACCTAAGCAGCTTGAAAATATTGAAGTAACGTTTGACGACCTGATTATTGAATGGTACAAAATCGAGCCATCCTACGGATGTATCGGTAAATCAATTGGTGAATTGGATGTACGTCAAAACTCAGGGGCAACGGTGATTGCCGTTGTAGAGAAGAATCACAAAAAACATATCAGCCCCGGTCCGGAGGTCGTGATTAGTGCAGAGTCCACGGTAGTAGCCGTTGGCGAACGCAATCAGCAAAAGCTATTCAAATCCCTCCTCCTGACCGGAAGGGGGTGAGTCGATGGATCATCTGATATTCGAAGTAGGTCTGGCTCTTGTGCTCATTGCAGCAGCCGGACTCTTATCCGCAAAACTGAGATTTTCGGTCGTTCCATTTTACATCCTGATCGGGATGGCCGTTGGACCTCATGCGATGAAGATCTGGCATCTGGATTTCCGCTTCATTGAAAGTCAGCCGTTTATTGAGTTTATGGGCCGAATCGGTATTCTGTTCCTACTCTTCTATCTCGGACTGGAGTTCTCGGTTGGCCGTCTTATCAAGTCGGGTAAATCGATTGCCGTCGGCGGTTCGATCTATATCGGGATTAACTTTACGCTGGGACTGATTTTTGGTTTTGCTTCCGGTTTCCCAGCCGCCGAAGCTCTTATCATTGCCGGGATTACGACTATTTCATCCAGTGCCATCGTCGCCAAGGTTCTCGTTGATTTGAAACGAACAGCGAATCCGGAGACGGAAATGATTCTCGGAATCATCATGTTTGAAGATGTGTTCCTAGCTGTATATATCTCCATCTTGTCTGGACTTGTGCTCAGTGATTCATCCTCCATCGGAGGTGTCATTGTATCCGCACTCGTTGCGCTTGGATTCATGCTCATTGTCATTATTCTTGGACGTAAAGCAACACCGCTGCTTAATAAGGTGCTTAAGATTCGCTCCAATGAGTTATTCTCGCTTGTGATTTTCGGTGCATTGTTCCTCGTAGCCGGATTCTCGGAAACTATTCATGTCGCCGAAGCCATTGGCGCCCTGCTTATTGGTTTGGTGCTGGCAGAGACGGAACATGCTAAACGGATTGAGCACTTGATTCTGCCATTCCGTGATTTCTTCGGAGCTGTCTTCTTCTTCAGCTTTGGTTTGTCCATCGATCCGCTGTCTCTTGGTGGCGAAGCTGTATGGCTTGCTTTGATCGCAGTTGTGCTCACACTATTCGGAAACTTCCTTGCAGGCATGCTCGCTGGTCGGAGTGCCGGATTATCACCGAAAGCATCAGCTAATATCGGATTGACCATTGTATCACGTGGTGAATTCTCCATCATTATGGCCAACATGGGTAAAGCCGGAGGACTTCTTCCGCTGCTGCAACCATTTGCCGCATTATATGTACTCATTCTGGCAATCCTTGGACCGTTATTAACGAAAGAATCCAAACATGTGTTCAGATTATTGGATAAAATATTTAAGTTTAAAGACCCTCGGAAGAAAAAAGAAGAACCGAAGGTATTGCAGAAAGAAGGATAACCCCTTGTCTGTTCAGAACAGACAACGTATTGTACTCGCGGCTCTACCGCCGATCTTTCTGTAATTACCCCAGGGAGAATGGTACGAAAGCCGCACAAAGGAGGATGACCTATGAAAGCACCTCTGATATCGGCTAATACGGTGCCACAAACTGCCAAGACCAGATTGTCATCTGCCCGTCGCATGTTGAATTTATTGTTTGTGATTGCAGGTGGAATACTGGCCTCCGTGGGACTTGAATTGTTTCTGCATCCCAATAAGATCATTATTGGAGGCATCACAGGTATTTCTTCATTGTTCGCCCACTGGACCGAAATGAGGATTGGATTGTTCCTGTTTTTGTTCAACGTTCCATTTATTTTTCTATCCTATAGACTTGTGCAAAAGAAATTCGTACTGGTCACTGTTCTGGGTTTGGTTGTCTTTTCGATTGGTGCCATTGTGCTTCATCCCATGCCGCCGCTTGTCGAGCACCCGCTGGCTGCCGCCATGTTTGGCGGATTATGTCTCGGATTAGGAATCGGTCTAGTCGTACGGTATGGTGGGACACTGGATACGCTGGAAATCGGTGATCCGTCCTCTCGTCCACCTGAATGTGTATTTAGCGGGAAACGGATGCTTATCGAAAAAATAATCATGCTGCTCAACTTGTTGATTCTAACTGCTGCTGGTGTTGTCTTTGGTTGGGATCAAGCGATGTATTCAGTAATCGCCTATCTTATTGCCTATGAAATGGTGTATATTGCATTCCGCGGATTCACAGCCAAGCGCAAAATATGTATCTTTACCACTCAAAGCGCCCAAGTTGAGAAAGCCGTCCGCAAACGGCTGCGCCGTGAGCCTGGAACATTGGATTCTTCGATCAATTCAGGACACGCTGCTCTGACCGAAGGATGGATCCAACACGTTCCGGGAGCACTCTATTATGAGATTCATTTCCTCGAAATGATCTGGCTCAAATCTATTGTGCGTCATATTGATCCACATGCAGGTATTGTGACGAACCCGGAGAAATAATCTGATTCCTATAGGGTAGGCAAATTGAACTAAAGAATATTTACACTTGCCACTCCGATGACAGAACAAACTTCCGATCGCTGTTATCCCCAGATTTTTGAATTCCCTTTTTCAAAGGTGAAAATCCGGGGATAAAGGCGAAGCGTAAGCTTCCGATGCAGCTTTCTTTCAGAAAGCTTTTAGCTCCACTTCTTCAGGTTATTTCTGTCCTCTCCGTTCTCGTGTAAATGTTTTGTTCAATTCATATAAGCAAACAAAAACTCTCTCTGATTCCTATGGATGTGTAGCATTCATTGAGGATCAAAGAGAGTTTTTTGTTCATTCTTATTTATAACTCCACTATCGCTTTCACAACATGCGAATCCGGTTGTAGCCAGGTGTCGATCGTATCAGGCAGTTGGTCAAAATTTGCCCGGTGTGTAATGTAATCATCCATGTTCAGCTTTTTCTCCCGCAGGATCGACATGACCTGCTCAAAATCATCCCGCGTTGCGTTTCGGCTGCCCAAAATGCTCATCTCTCGCTTGTGAAAGTCCGGATCATGAAAGGAAATATCGGCTTTGACCAGTCCAACAAAGATTAATTGACCACCATGGGCCACATAATGGATCGCATCATTCATCGAATGCATGTTTCCTGTTGCATCAAAGACAGCCGTCGCATAGTCCCCATCCGTAATTTCAGCAACGTACTGGGCCGCTTGTTCATTGGCCTGAACCAAAGCATCCACTCCCGCCCACGTACGGCTAAGCTCCAGCCTGTCCACATTCCGATCAATAGCAATGACCCGAGCACCCGCCTGTCTGGCAAATGCCATCACACCAAGTCCAATCGGTCCAGCTCCAATGACAACAACCTGATCTCCAGGCCTTAGACTGGCTCTTCTGACCGCATGAGCACCAATACTCAGCGGTTCTATCATCGCAGTTTCATCCAGTGTAAGCCCTTCGGCTTGGATCAGATGCGAGACAGGTACAACGATTCTCTCTCGCATGCCTCCGTCCACATGAACACCCATCACTTGCATGGACACACAACAATTCGTTTTACTCGATCGGCAAGCGATACAATGACCACAATGCAAATATGGAATAATACTCACCTGATCTCCCGGCTTCAAGCCCGCTTCATTGGGCCCGATCTCTTCAATAATTCCTGCAAGCTCATGACCCAATACTCGGGGATAGGTGAAAAATGGCTGATTCCCTTTGTAAGCATGCAAATCTGTGCCGCAGATTCCAATCCGTCGGATGGATACCAGCGCCTGATTCTCGGTTCTTTGGGGTTCAGCTATGTCTTGCAACGCCAAACGATTTATTTCTTCACATATAACCGCTCTCATTCCTGTTCCCCCTTCAATGATGATTGTGGCTTCAAGTGATGTGCAATGTTGTATTCAGGCCGGCCGCTGGCCCAGCTCTCATTATGAATTGGAGCCAGAATACGCAGCACCTCCGATAACAGTTCCTGGTCTAGTGGTTCTTCGATCCAGGCTGCATTGTTACGGATATTATGTTCGCTTGCACTGCTGACCAGTGTCGTTGGAATCTGTTCATTGGCTGTTGCAAACTGCACGGCAAGCTTGGCGATGTCACTGCCTTGTTCCGCACAGAACCGTGCTGCTTGCAGACAGACCTGCTTCACATGATCATCTGCCGGGTGCCAGGCAGGAGTGCCTCTTGTGCTTAATAAACCCATGGAAAGAGGCGAAGCATTCACAAGGCCAATTGATTTCTTTTCCAAAAGAGGGAGCAGGGACAGCAGTGAAGTGTCATTCAGTGCATAATGGCAATAGGAAATGATTGCGTCAGCATCAATCTGTGGCAATACCTTTTCAAATAATGGCAGTGGTAATCCACAAATTCCTGCATGGCGAATCACTCCCTGCTCTTTCAGGCGGAGTAAGGTGGGGAAAGCTTCTTCAATAATGATTTCGGCCGGGACAAACTCAATGTCATGCAGGAACAGAATGTCGATATAATCGGTATGGAGTCTATCCAGACTCTCTTGTACACTATCTTGTATCCGTTTACGAGAAAAATCAAATGTATTCTCCCCATAACGTCCAGCTTTGGTCGACAGCGTAAACGAGCTGCGCGGCAAACTGCGAAGGGCCTCTCCAAGTACGGCTTCTGCCTTCGTTAATCCATAATAGGGCGAAACATCTATATAATTCATCCCTGCATCTACAGCAGCGTGAACCGTACGAATCCCCTCACCCCGGTCAATATCACGAAATACCGAACCTAGTGAGGATGCTCCAAAGCTCAATACAGGTACTTCCAGTCCCGTCTTTCCAAGTCTTCTTGTTTTCATCGGCCTGCCCCTTCCCAGCATGTCTGCTTACCTCAAGTGCCCTTTCATTGTAACAGTTCGATTTCAATATGAAATATCGCCAAATGCGTAATATGTACTGTTTGATGATCTGTGAATAATCGCTTGCTAAGTCTCTCATCCCCATATAATATAGATATATATAGTCCATAAAAGACATTCATTGTCTACATTACAGGTTAAAGCGGGGGAACTAAATATGAAATTTACTTCTGGCGTGGAACAAGCTGCGGCCATCGTCGTTCTTTTGGCAAGTCAAGACCTAAAAAGCCCGCTAGCTTCGGATGAAATTAGTCGAATTCTGGAGGTTTCGCCTTCGTATATAAAGAAATTGACTCGAAGGATGGTAATCAAAGGAATTATTAATTCTGTTTCTGGTACCAAAGGTGGGATTACTTTGGCAAAATCAAAAAACGAATTGACTGTACTTGATTTAATTGAGGCTATTGAAGGTCCGATAAATGTGTATCAGAGCACTGGACTTATTCAGAATTCGTTCAAGGATGGCCTATATGCTGAAAAAGGATCTGAGGTAATTTCTTCCATGTTTGAAGGAGCCAATCAATTACTTGTTCAATACTTTTCTTCGATAACTATAGCTGACTTGCTTAAACAGAGTACTGGTGGATCTGATCTTCCGAAAATAGATTGGAACACGATGTCACTAGCACATTTTCTGAATAAGAAATAGGCATGCAATGAATACATTCCAAGTGGGTAGAGAACAGTTATACCCAACAGTCCCCATTTCAGTACAGGAACAGATTAGCATCTTTAGTTTAATAATAATCGTTGACTCAAAATGGAATTGCCTACAATTCCATTTTGAGTCTTTTAATATATAAACCAAGCTTATTTTTGTATTCCAAAAATCCGTTCAAAATAAAATCTATTCAAAAACGTACTCATTGTCTATATAATCCTCTCTATTCAACCACTATTATTCAAGGGGAAGAACGTTTATCCTCATAATTCCAGAACTATAAAAAATATCGCTTGCTAAAAAAATCGAAGTATTTTAATATCGATAATAATAATCCATTATGGATTTATTTTATCCAAGTTTAGATAGGAGGTCAATTTTATAGGATGTTTTCGGCAGGTCCGGAACAGCCTTCAGCTGCAGTTGTACTATTGGCAAGCCAAGACCTGAAAACCTGCTTAAACAAAGCACTGGTGTCTCTGAACTTCCCAAAATGGATTGGAGCACTACGTTTTTACCCTAATTTGTGAGAAAGAGATGAGTAGACCATGAACGCTTTCAAAATGGAATGGAAAAATATTTTCACCAACCGAATACTTTTGGGGACACTCGTTGTTCTGATGTTTGTTCCCATCATGTACAGTGGTATTTTTTTGAGCTCTGCCTGGGATCCCTATGGTCGTACAGCAGAATTACCTGTCGCCGTTGTTAATGAGGACACAGCCACCAACTACGGTGATAAGACGCTGAATTTGGGAGAAGAACTCATCAATCAACTGAAAGATAACGATTCGCTCCAATGGCACTTTGTAGACCAGACTAAGGCAAAACAAGGACTTGAGGATGGAGATTACTATATGGTGATCACCATTCCGAAGAACTTTTCAGCTAACGCCTCTAGTGTACTGGACCAAAAACCTACAGCGATGACCATGAATTACGTAATTAACCCAGGGCGAAATTATTTCGCCAGCGTTGTATCCTCACAGGCGGCAGCATCCGTTAAAGAGATGGTGGCGTCCAATATAACAGAAGTCTATACCAAGACATTATTCGATCAAATCGGAAGCATTGGAGAAGGCATGCAAGAAGCCGCCGATGGCTCAGGAAAAATACAGGATGGAATAGGAAACGCCAAGGATGGCAATCTTCAGTTGAAAGCAGGCTTACAGAAGCTTACCGACAGCACGTTAACATTCAGTGATGGCTCACAACAGATGGTTGTTGCACTGAATTCCGCTCAAACAGGCGTAGCTCAGCTTCATGAAGGCGCCCGGAAACTGGATCAAGGGATATCCGCATATACTGTCGGTGTAGACACACTCTATACAGGTAGTCAGAAATTTGTAGAGGGCGCTAATCAATTGAATGCCGAGACGACCAAGCTTGTAACAGGTGCTCAGTCACTGGCGACAGGTGCGGAGCAAATGGTTCCTGGACTCCAAAGTCTTTCCAATGGCTCAATCTCTGCCTTGGGAGGTAGCACCGCGCTGACTCAAGGATTAAACGAAATGAATGGTGCAGTCTCTCGTTTGACTGATGATAACAAAGGAGTTCCCGCACTAACTCAAGGACAGGAAAATCTGCATTCGGGAATTGTTGTACTCCAAACAGGTGCTGATTCTCTCCAGAAAGGCTTGTCTCAACTAAGCAGTAGTATACCTTCAGAAGATCAGACGCAGCAATTAAGTCAAGGGTTGCAACAAATTCAAGACGGAATGAATCAACTGGCCGATCAGATCGGCTCGGGAACTGATTTGACCAACTCCTTTAACGTAATTCAGAAAAATATGAGTTCGATACAGCTGGCGCTAACCGCTCTCTCCACCCAGCAGCAAAGCAATGGTAAAAGCACCCTGTCTGTAATTCAAAAAACAAGCGGCTTTCAAGCTCTGACTAATGCCCAGCAACAAGAGCTGGTTAATGCGTTGGATGAAGAATTAACTAAACAAGCTGAGCAACAAATAGTTCAATTACAAACCATTTCCTCTGCTCTGTCGGAAATGGAGAAGGCTATGAACATCGAGCTCCTTCCAGCAGTAAAAGAGATCGGTACACTCTCTACTGAGATTCAACAGTTAAACGGAGCAGTGAACCGTGTGAATCCTACGGCAGTTCTAGCAATATCGACCTATTCAACACTGGACACCGCTATCAATGAAAAATTGCTGCCTGGCTCAGCTAAATTGAATCAAGGTCTAGCTGACGCCCTTAAAGGAAGCGACGGGTTAGTTTCTGCCATGAAGCAGCTGAACCAACAAATACCTGTGTTGGCCCAAAGTACAAATCAACTGTTTGAAGGAAGCCAGGAATTAACAGATGGTTTAACATCACTTTCCTCGGGCAGCCAGCAAATGGTCGTAGCTGCTGGTCAATTTGGTCCTGGTGCGGATCAATTTTCTACCGGTGTCAAGCGATACTCCCAAGGATTAGAGCAGCTTAGTGTAGGAGCACAGCAAATGGGTGGTGGTTTGAATCAACTGGCAGCTGAATCGGGTGAACTGTCCAAAGGCTCAGCAGCCATTACACAAGGTCTCTCCTCTCTTGCCTCCAATTTTCCAAATCTAGTAACAGGCGCAGAGAAACTTTCTGGAGGGGCGGAGCAGCTTCATGACGGTTCTTCTTCATTACTACAGGGTTCAAATGATCTGAATGATGGTATTGTTCAATTGGAATCAGGTACTGACGAATTAAATACAAAATTGAGTGATGGTGCAAAGCAGATTGAGGACGTGAGTCTCAAAGATGCCAATGCCGAAATGATCGCCAAGCCGATTAACCTGGAAAAGCAGGAATACAGTAGCGTTCCTAATTATGGTCATGCACTTGCTCCATATGTTTTAATTCTTGGCCTGTTTGTTGGTGCCATTGCCTTTAATCTGGTATTTCCCCTTACCAGTCCTGCCGGAAAAAAAGCATCTGGTTTTTCCTGGTGGTTAGGCAAATTCTCGGTTGGTGCATTGCAGGCAACCTTAGCGGCACTGATTATGGTAATCATAATGGTACTCGGGATGGACCTTCAGGTTGACAACCTGCTGCAATTTGTCGTTCTGGCGATTACCGCGTCCATAACATTCATGTTTTTCGTTATGCTACTAAATGTAGCTTTCGGAAATGCGGGCCGTTTGTTGGCCATGGTCATCCTCGTGATTCAACTTGGTGCAAGCGGTGGTATGTTCCCTATGGAACTGACCAACAAATTTTTCAACGCACTCCACTGGTTATTGCCGATGAGCTATGCAGTTGAGGGCTTTAGAAGTGCTCTTACCTCCAGTATGAGTGCTGGGCAATTTGGTTCAAGCATGATGGGGCTAATCGGATTTATGATCCTCTTCAACGTGTTACTACTGTCCGTAATGGTTGTTAAATCTCGAAAAAACGCTTCTTTTTCTAACCATAATGATGCTGGATCATTATCTATATAATAAAGAAATACTATTTTTAGCTAGCAAAATTAAGACCAGGCAGAAATTACAATTCGCCTGGTTTTTCTTATACACAAGAATACATTATTATTATGGTCATACTCTGCTACTCGCTACCTACTCACCTAAGTGGGGAACTTTGAGTCTAGTTCTTACTATAATGCAACAGATCTTACCCTTCTGTTAACAGACCTACAGAGTTACCTCCCCTGCGGACATATTTTAAGAGCCCGCTAAACTCTCCTTAAGGAGTAGTCTGCGGGCTGGTTCCCATTCTTACACATCAAATGATCCGTATCGATGGGTCAATAATTAACCTATTCGTATTAGTTCTGCATAACAAAATCTTCATGAATGGCGTTCTCTTCATCAAACGTGCGCAGGATATCATATCTTGTGTTACGCTGCGCCGGAATATAGCCCGACTCCCGAATCAGTTGTGTAATCGAACTAATGTTGACTTTGTACGTCGCGCCTGCAGCAGATACCACATTCTCTTCAATCATGGTGCTACCAAAGTCATTGCAACCAAATTCAAGTGATTTTTTGCCGACTTCAGGCCCCATCGTTACCCATGAGGATTGAATGTTTTTGATGTTGTCGAGTACCAGTCGACTGATCGCTACCGTCTTCAGGTACTCTTCCGGTGTCTGACGCTCCAGCTTCAGATTCGTATTATCCGGTTGGAATGTCCAAGGAATGAACGCCAGGAATCCTTCGGAATCATACTTGTTCGCAATGCACTCATCTTGAGCTTCACGTACACGAAGCAGATGCAATGCGCGCTCTTCCATCGTTTCACCAAGGCCGATAACCATCGTTGCGGTTGTGTTCATACCGATACGGTGAGCTGTCTGCATCACGTCCATCCAATCGCGCCATGAACCTTTCAGACGGCTGATTTTGCGGCGTGTACGGTCATCCAGGATTTCGGCACCACCACCAGGCAGGGAATCCAGTCCCGCTTCGTGAATCGCACGAACAACCTCTTCCAGAGTAAGACCGTCGGATACTTCAACCATTTTCATAATTTCAGCAGGAGAGAAGGAGTGCATCGTAATATTAGGAAAACGCTCCTTGATCGCTTTAAGCAGGTCCGTGTAATAGCTAAACGGCAGATTCGGATTCGTTCCGCCCTGCATCAGAATTTCGGTACCGTTCACGTCTTCGGTTTCCTTGATCTTCTGGAAAATGACTTCATCGGGAAGTACATACCCTTCCTCAGAGCCAGGTCTGCGGTAGAAAGCACAAAAACGGCAGTACACATCACACACGTTCGTGTAGTTGACGTTACGCCCAATAACAAATGTTCTGTATGGTTCGGGATGCATGCGTTTTACAATCACATTGGCGGCTGCCCCGATTTTGTCTACTTCATTCGATTCAAACAGCTGAATCGTGTCTTCCAAGTCCAAACGTTCGCCCCGAAGGGCTTTATCTAAGATACGGTCTACCGTACTCATCGTAAAAAAGCCTCCCTCATGAAGAGAAAATAGTATCACGATCCGTCCCAACTTGTTCATATAGATGAAAGTTTTGGTGGCAACATCGCATTTCTGTACTCCACATATCGTAACACAGGTTACATGTGAAAAAAAGCACCTTATGCGCAGGTGCTTTAAAAATTAATAAAAATGTTTACATATGGTATCTATTTCATTTCTTTTTCAGGCGCGCTCTAACACCCTTGTTTCAATACTACCGACTCTACGAGTCCTGAAGTGCTTGATCCAGATCGGCAATCAGGTCATCGATGTCTTCCAGTCCAACCGAGAAACGCAATAATCCGTCCGTGATTCCCCGATCACGACGAACCTCAGCCGGCATAGCCGCATGAGACATCATCGCAGGATAAGACAAGATACTTTCAACCGCACCCAAACTCACGGCAACAATTGGCAATTTCACACGGTTAAGTACAGCCTTGGCCCGATCGCCTGAACCGACGTCAAACGACACGACCGCACCATACCCGCTTGACTGACGTTCGTGAGCTTCACGGCCGGGATGATCCAGCAGCCCCGGATAAAATACAGCCGTAATATCACTGCGTCCACTGAGCCAGGCTGCCAGCTTGGCAGTGCTCTGTTCACTGTGTGCCATGCGTGCACCCAAGGTCTTCATGCCGCGCATCAGCAGCCAGGATTCCTGAGCACCCAGCACAGTTCCCAGTCCATTCTGCAATTGTTTGAGCTGTCTTCCCAGTGAATCCGTCCGTGCAACAGCTAAACCTGCCAGCACATCACTGTGTCCGCCAAGAAACTTGGTGGCACTATGTACGACAATATCCACCCCGAGCTCGATTGGACGTTGGTAGTAAGGTGTCATAAAGGTGTTATCAAGAATGGAGATTAACTCCTGTTCCTGTGCCCAAGAGGTGACCGCAGCAATATCCGTGATCCGAAGTGTCGGGTTGGATGGTGTCTCCATATAGACTGCCTTCGTATTCGGTTTAAGCGCTGCCTTTACTTCCGCAATATTGGTCATATCCACAAAGGTAGTCTCAATCTGCATCCGGCTCAGAATGGAAGTAAGCAGTCGATATGTACCTCCATATACATCTTCCGTTACAATCATGTGATCTCCTGCGGAGAACATCATGAACACACTGGAGATGGCAGCCATGCCGGAGGAATAGGCGAATCCGCGTGCTCCACCTTCCAATAATGTAATGTAATCCTCCAATGCCTGACGAGTCGGGTTACCCGAACGGCTATAATCATGTTGAGGCGGATTGAAAATATCAAAATGATGGAATGTGGAGGCCTGGTAAATCGGCACGCTGGAAGCCCCGGTTGTTTTATCGATTTCGTCACCGAAATGCAGCAGCTTGGTATCAAACTTCAGGTCGGAATGAACATTCCGATCAGGATTGTTGGCATTATTGTTTTGCTCACTCATGATGCGCTCCTCCTTCAATCTCCTGCTGTGCAGCTGTGAGTGCATTGCCCAGATCGGCAATCAGATCTTCGGCATGCTCGATCCCTACAGAGAAGCGCAACAGACGGTCATCCACACCTACAGCGTCACGAATTTCAATCGGGATATCCGCATGGGTCTGTACCGCAGGATAGGTCATCAACGACTCTACACCCCCGAGGCTTTCCGCAAAGGCAATCAGCTTAATATGACGCAGCAGCGGTTCAACATAACGGGCATCCTTTACTTTGAAAGAGAAAATGCCTGTGTTCCCACTCGACTGTTTATTCTGTATTTCAAATCCGGGATGATCCGACAAACCAGGATGATACACTTCGTTAACGGCTGGGTGTTCCAAAAGATACTTGGCAATCGTCAAGGCATTATACTCATGCCGCTCCATACGAAGAGCAAGTGTCTTCATACCTTTCATCAACTGATAGGAGTCGCTTGGAGACAACACTGCACCAATGGAATTGTGCAGGAATGCCATTTCGGCCGACAATTCTTCCCCTTTGGTAATAATTAATCCGGCAAGGACATCATTATGACCACCCAGATACTTGGTGGCACTATGAATGATGATATCGGCACCGAGTTCAATTGGACGCTGGAAGAACGGAGTCAGTAGTGTATTATCCACAATGGTCAGCAAGTTGTGGCTCTTCGCCCAGGAGCAAACCGCTTCCACATCCGTAATCATCATTAGTGGATTGGTTGGTGTCTCAATAAATACTGCTTTTGTGTTCGGCTGACGGATACTTTCCAGAGCTGCAAGATCATTGGTATCTACGTAACTTGCTGTCACACCGAATCGAGACAGGATGCGTTCAAGCAAACGATACGTTCCCCCGTACAGATCCAGCGATACAATGAGATGATCTCCTTGACCGAATAAAGCAAAAATCGTTTGCAAAGCCGCCATGCCGGAGCTACAGGCAAAACCTGCATCCCCCGACTCCAATGCCGCCGCTGCTTCTTCCAATACTTTACGGGTGGGATTGGTCGTACGGATATAATCAAACCCCGTGCTTTGTCCAAGCTTCGGGTGGCGAAACGCAGTGGATTGATAGATCGGAAAATTAATGGCACCCGTTACCGGTTCATTGATGGACCCGATTTGAGCCAATCGGCTTTCGATTTTCAACTTGTTGTCTTCCATTGCAGCATCCTCCTGTAATGTCGATTAAATTTGCGGACCAATATCGTAAGGCGTCTCTTGATACACATAGTAATTGAGCCAATTAGAGAATAATAAGTTTGCATGTGCCCGCCAGGTGGCTGGAGGTACACAGGAAGGGTCGTCATTCGGGAAATAATGTCTTGGCAGAGCAATATCCATGCCTTTGGATGCATCCCGGTCATATTCCCATTTTAATGAAAGCGGGTCATACTCGGCATGTCCGGTAGCGAAAATTTGTTTGCCGTCTTTGGTAGCGACCAGGAAAATACCGGCTTCCTCCGATTCAGCCAAAATTTCGAGATGTTCATTCTTTTCAATATCTTCACGGCGCACTTCCGTATGTCGGGAATGCGGAACGTTAAATACTTCATCAAATCCACGCAGCAAAGGCACGTTGGATCTGTTGATCGTGTGTGAGAATACGCCAAAACATTTTTCATCCAGCGGAACCTTTGGAACTCCGAAATGATGGTATAAACCCGCTTGGGAAGCCCAACATATATGCATGGTCGAAGTCACATTGGTTTTGGTCCATTCGAAGATCTCCTGGATTTCTTTCCAATAGTTCACGTCTTCAAAATCCATTTGCTCTACAGGAGCTCCTGTAATGATCATGCCGTCAAAACGGCGGTGCTCAATCTCGTCAAAGGTTTTGTAGAACAGGTCCAAATATTCCTGGGATGTGTTCTTGGACGTATGAGACTTCGGATGAACCAGAACGATATCTACCTGAATGGGTGTGTTACCTACCAGACGAAGCAATTGAGTTTCTGTCGTTTCCTTAGTAGGCATCAGGTTTAATATAGCGATACGGAGCGGACGAATATCCTGCTGATAAGCGGATGTCTCGTCCATGACAAAGATGTTCTCTCCTGCGAGTACTTCCTTGGCAGGCAGTGTGTCTGGAATTTTGATTGGCATAGTCGTTCTAACTCCTCCTTGTGCATAAATAGATGCAGCCACTGCGGGTGCGATACGATTCGCTCCGTACAGTTATAGACTGCCATGAGCTTGCCTGCAGGCGCTGAATTGCAACCACATTGCTGGCGGCAAGCTCAAGTTCCTTAGCGAAAATCACTGCTGAGAAGTCGGTGCATATAACAAAGACCTTCCTCGGATTCCGAGAAAGGTCATATGTAAATAGATATGCGCCTCTCTCATCTCTCAGTTACAACAGTGTCAACTTGGACACTTGGTCGCTGCAAGAATTAGCACCGTGCGGTATACCGCCGGTTGCCGGGTTTCATCGGGCCAGTCCCTCCACCTACTCTTGATAAGATTTCGCTTTATTTAATTGTAAAATCTAGTGTGGTTCACCGTTTACTTTAAAACATTAATCCCCTCACGTCAAGGTGTAGTTCAATGTCTGTTCATCTGGATCGGAACCGTTCGTCAGCCGTTGTCATACACTGCTCCAGGGCGCGAAATCGACACATTTTTGCGCTTGAAAGGACTCTGTACCAGCGGTATACTAGACAAGTGTTGTAAACCCTTATGTGAGAGGTGACATATTCAATGGATGGCGACCCGAGGCCTGACTGGCAGCCGAATTCCGACAAACTGCATAGAGAATTGATATCAGCATGCCGGCAGCGGGACGTTACTTCCGTTTGGTTATAAAGCGAACGCAGTCCTGACTTCCAGGATCCGCTGCCGACCGGCTGATCTGTTCTTTTTGCGCCCATATTGATGAAATCCGCCCATTTGGCGGGTGCAGAAGGAGTAGATGAACAATGAAAATCCGGTTGGTAAACAACGGTGTATTTATTCCGGTGGATGACATTCAGCAGGCGCTGACTCCACCAGCGGAGGGATTTTACTGGATTGATGCGGACGTAGACGATTTGGCGGTACTTCAACCGCTATTCATGATGCATGATCTGGCTGTAGAAGACTGCTTGAGTGACGAAGAACAACGTCCGAAGATTGAAATTTATGAGAGCCATTATTTTATTGTTATTAATAGCATTCGTTTTGATGATGAAGAGATTTTTTTACGTGCCGTCAACCTCTTCCTTGGCAGACACTTTATTATCAGTGTGACCAAACAGAAAGTCAGTGAATTGAGAACATTGAAGCCGATCCTGTGGGAACAGGAGATCAGTACGCCGGATAAGCTGTTGTATCTGCTGGTTGACTTGATTGTTGATAATTATTTTACAGTTGGTGACCGGATTGAAGCGCGCATTGAGAAGCTTGAAGAAGATATCCTGATGCATACCAAGAAGTCTCATCTGAATGAGATTATCGGGCTGCGCAGTGAGATTCTATGGCTGAAGAAAGTACTGGGACCTCAGAAAGAGGTCATTAATACACTTAACAAAAAAGATCTGCGTCTTATTGATGATCAACTGCAGAAGTATTTCAGTGACATTTATGAGAATGCTGTGAAAATATCCGAAACCTTTGAGACTTATCGCGACTTGATGGGGAACTTGCGAGAAGCTTACCAATCCAGTATCGCCAACCGGGCGAATGAGATCATGCGTGTGTTCACCGCCATTACGACGGTATTCATGCCGCTGACGGTCATCACCGGCATCTATGGTATGAACTTTACGAACATGCCTGAGTTGAACTGGAAGTATGGTTATTTTGTGGTCATTGGCCTGATGGTGACACTGGGCCTCAGCATGTTCTTTATTTTCCGCAAAAAAGATTGGGTTTGAACTAACAAAGACGAAGCGCTCCTCATCTGGAGAAACGCCTCGTCTTTTTTTGTACGCTTATGAATGACAACTACCGATCTATGTTCAATCTAGCCCGCATGCTGCTCCGTCTCTGTGTGACGACGAAACCGGATTCGAATCATGCGCAGTCTTTCGTAAACCTGCTCCAGATTGCCTCCGCCAGGCTTCTCTTCTCCATACACTTTATGTAACACAGGCTTCAGAAACGTATCTCCCAGCTCCTCGTAGGCGCTCCACACCGCTTCTTGCTCTTGTTCAGGCATGATAGCGAGTTCCGCGTCCAGCAGACAATCTGTGTCATACCCCTCCAGATCCAGTGTCTCCAACAGCTCAATTAGCTCCCGCCGGGATAATCCGGAACGATTCACGATCTCTTCCAGCGTATGCCCTTCCTTCATGCCTTCGAGTACCTGCTTGCGTGTAGTGAATTTGTCTAATTCCTGCTTGTATTTCTGCTCTCTCTGTTTGTACAGCCAGCTCTCATATTCCTGTTCTTTCAGCACCGTATACACCCACTCTAGCGGAAAAGACGTGGAACGTTCCAGTGCATTCGTAAGCTCCAGCCATTCAGCTCCGTACTCGGACGCTTTACTCTCTCCTACGCCAGGCAGTTGCATCAATTCATCTATCGTTTGTGGAACAAATGCACTGATCAGGCGCAACAGCCGATTCGTTGCAATAAAATAAGGGGCCTTCCGATCAGACGCTGCTCTCTTCCTGCGCCATATGCAAAGATCCATATACAGCCCCTCATTGCCATATAATTCACTGTAACAATGAAGACGCTGACCGCCATAGCTGCGCGACTTCAAATCATCATTTTCGTGAAACAAACCCTGCAGCAACGGACGATACCCTTCGCCCATCTGTATCGCTAACTGATGACGATAAACATGCAACAGTTCGTCCCAAGAGCTTCCATCATACCAGATAGCATCTACACGATCTCCTTCCTCATATCGGCTCCATCCCAGATGCCACTCCCCTTCTTCTTCACCAATCCACAGCTGAGCATGCTCTTCATTCTGACCTGACATTCTGGATAACCTGTTCATGAAAATGACTTCCATTTCTTGTCCCTCCTTCAATAGTTCAGCTCGACACAGTCTGTATTGTGCTATCTTGAACAGCACAAAAAACACCTCTCCTGCAAAATCCATGCAAGAGAGGTGCTTCCTCATTAACCGTGCTATGCTGTTGCTCATATATTACCACAATGGAAAAATTCGTCAACCATTAGTTTATAAAGCTATTTACTTGTTCAAAGCCAATTTTGCCAGCGCAAGTGAACCGCACAATCCCGCATTATCACCAAGTCCCGGTGAAACGACATATTGGTCAATTTTGGACTGAAGTGCAGGATGCTGAACGTATCCGGCGAGCAATTCCTGCAATTTGCTGCGAACCATTGGGAACAGATGCTCCTGTTTCATTACGCCACCACCCATTACAATTTTCTGCGGAGTGAGGATCAAAACATAATTCATCAAAGCATGCGCCAGGTAATGCGCTTCAATCTCCCAGGCCTTGTGATCGGCTGGCAGTTCGTAAGCCGGTTGTTCCCAACGTTTATTAATGGCAGGACCTGCAGCAAGGCCTTCCAGACAGTCTCCATGATAGGGACAGAACCCTTCATACGTATCTGCGGGATGTCTGCGTACAATGATGTGTCCCATCTCTGGATGTGACAAGCCATGGACCATTTTTCCACCTACAACTGCACCTGCTCCAATACCCGTTCCAACCGTAATATAAAGACAGCTATCCAGGCCTTGTGCAGCCCCCCAGGTTGCTTCCCCGAGTGCTGCACCATTTACATCTGTGTCGAATGTCATCGGTACATCAAAGTGCTCCTTGAGCTTACCAATCATATTGTACTGTCCCCAATGTGGTTTCGGTGTTGTTGTGATATAACCATAGGTCGGACTTCCTTCAATCGGATCAATCGGACCAAATGAACCTACACCCAAAGCTTCAATGCCTTTACCTTCAAAAAAAGCAATGACTTGAGCCATCGTCTCTTCCGGTGTCGTCGTTGGAAAGCTTACGCGTTCAAGAACTTCTCCTTCTTCCGTACCGATACCACATACAAATTTGGTGCCTCCAGCTTCAATTGCGCCTAAAATCGTCATGTTAGTCACACTCCCAAGTAGTTTAAAATTAAAATGGATCTTCCAATCTGCTCTCTGAACGAAGGCATGGTTAATCCAGTTCAGCAGCTTCGAGCTTGGCCAATCGCTTCAACAAAGACTGCTTCCAGCTGTCGGACAGCGTTGAAATGGCCAGCAACGCACGCATACCAACCGCATCATGCTTCCCCTGATGCATAATTCGATTAGCTTCCAGAATGGTCATTGATGCAGGGTCCGTGCTTATTCGTCTGAATATTGCAGAAGAAGTTACCTCGCCCTCTTGCAATACTCGAAAATAAAATCCGGTATGTCCGCTCTCCTGAAAATAAACTGGCAGCTCTTTGTAATCATACCGGGCACCAAGCTTGAAGCAAGGCTGTCTTGGCTGGCTGACCTGTACTGTGGCTCCTCCCAACTCATACACATCACCAATCCGGACTTCATCCTCCATACAGCCTTCAACGGTTAGATTTTCTCCACAAGCCCCCCAGTCCAGCTTGCGATCCATCAGTTGTTCAAGCGCCGGATAACGACTGTAATCGTATACACAAACCGCCTTATCCGGTCCGCCATGATGCTCCAGATCCGCCTGACCATCTCCTGTCATTCCGGTGAATGACAGGAAGACCGGGCTGGATATGGGATGCTTCACAATGCCGCTCATCACTTCGCGCTTCTGACCAGGTAATGCCTGAGGTTGCCCCACATTTACAGCTAGTACAGCCGTCTTGCTTTCATCTGGCTTCCGGTTGTGTGTGAGTGTCATCTGATCATACCTCCCATAATAGCTTTCTTTTAACGAACAGAGCCACCAAAAACAAGCGTATTACTTAACAAACGGCCCGGGGAAGTAAGCATTTTGCCGCCAGCGTACATGCCTGAAGATGCTCCACCATCCAGATTCATTGCCTGCTTGGCACCGAGCTTCTGCATGACAGCAGCCCATTCTTTGATTGTCGCTCCCGAAACGGTAGCCAGCATAACCGAACCGTCGGCCATAATGGCAATACCGCTTCTTGCGCCGGAGGCATTAAGAATTTTGGTATCCTTGAAGCCCTCACTCGCTGGATTTACGGCAACTTTGCCGTCTTTCACCAGACGCGGACCTGCGCCCACAGCGGTGACTACATCTTGCCAAGGAATCTCTTTGCCTGCTGCGTTGGTGTATTTATAATTCATCTCTACAGTTGAACCAACGGTGAAGCGGTCCGACGAAGATTTCTGATTTCCCGTGAAGACCAGCACCGAGCCATTCTTCGGAATAGCTACATTGGTATTGGGTACTTTCTTGGTGACAATCCCTTTCTCCATCACAACGGCAGTACCTCCCTTGAACCCAACGGTGGATCCCCGCTCTGGCGTGTATAACATCGTAATACTCGCATTTGCGGAAGGGGTTCGGTTGATAAAGGTCGCATACCAACTGCGTGATTTCCCTTCTGTATCTGTTACTTTACCCGTGAGACTCACTTGAAGCGAATCCATGATGGCCGAGCCATCTTCCTTAAATCCGATCGTTGTTCCGTATCTTCCAATATGTATAACCTTGCCATTTGCTATTAACATGCCGTATGGATCTGGAGCTCCGTTATAAGCTTCAAAAAACGCTCCATTAATGGCTGCTTGTGCTCCATAAGCCTTGACAATCGAAGGTAATGTTGCAGTCTGACCGACCTGCTTCTTCGCTAATCCTACGGTAACTGGTGTACCCTTGGGAATACTAACCGTCTGCACGGTAAAACTGCGTCCTGCTGCGTTTACTTTCTGTACTTTGGTGCTAATTGCCGCTTTGGCATCTACTGTCTGTGGAGCACTCACCGCTCCTGAAAGGATTACAGGCAAAGCAAGGACGAGGGCCATAGCCCCTGTCCACCACTTTTTGCCCGTCCGTTTTGTCTGCATACTACTCACCCAATTGCCACTCCCATCCAAGAGCCTAGGCTCTTCATCTCAAGTTGTTCGAACTTGTCCATCACCATATCCGGGTCAAGACGCAATTCACATACATCCAGTGCACAAGCTACCGGAACTGCACAGTGAATCTCTGCCAGTTTGCGAGACAGATGAAGCATGTCGAGATCATTCTCAATCTTGTTACGTACCGAAGTTGTAAGCTTATCCATATTGTCCAGGATACCTTCAATGGAGCCAAACTCCTGCACAAGCTTCAATGCCGTCTTTTCTCCAATGCCCCGTACCCCGGGATAATTGTCACTGGCATCGCCCATCAGACCCTTCATGTCAATCACTTGACGTGGTGTGAGCTGTTTCTCCGACATCAGGGATTCAGGCGTATAGACCATGTAATTGCCATGACCTTTTTTCATAATAATAATGCTAGTGCGGTCATCAATCAGCTGCAGCATATCGTGGTCACCCGTAAGTACCATCACGTTCATATCCGTATGCTCGGTGTAATACTTGGCAAGTGTACCGATGCAATCATCAGCCTCATATCCTTGAGCGCCAATATTCGGAATATTCAAACTATCCATCACTTCACGAATCAGAGCAAACTGAGGAATCAGATCATCCGGAGCTTCCGGACGGTTCCCCTTGTACGCTGCATACTCTTCACCGCGAAACGTCTTGCCCCCCATATCCCAACAGCATACGACATGACTTGGCCCAAAGGTTTGAACCGCATCCCAGAAATAACGGATAAATCCGTATACTGCGTTGGTTGGCACGCCTGCCTTTGTACGTCTGATATATCCGCTTGCAGATGTTGCATAGAATGCACGGAACAACACCGCCATACCATCTACCAGCAACAAAGTAGGTTCATTACGTTGATTCACTTGATTTTGTTCTCTCCTGTCCTGATTCCATAGAAAATTGAACTAAAGAATATTTACACTTGCCACTCCGATGACAGAACAACCTTCTGATCGCTGTTATCCCCAGATTTTTTTGATTCCCTTCTTCAAAAGGGAAAATCCGGTGATAAAGGCGAACGCTCCGCTTCCTCAGGTTATTTCCGTCCTCTCCGTTCTCGTGTAAATCTTTAGCTAAGTTTCTATAGCAAATAAAATATCGAACTAATTCTATCATTATAGCATAGTTCCGCCAAGGATCGACCAGCCAAAAAAGCCCTGAAATTTGAACAATCAGAGCTTTTTTCACCTTGGTTCATTTAACAATATGAAATCATTCAACTATAAATTACGCGTTGTTCCATTCCTGCTCATAGGTGTCTTTCTTGAACCCTACGGTCACTTTATGACCATCCGTAACGATTGGACGTTTGATCAGACGACCATTGGAAGCCAGCAAACGAATCTGCTCTTCTGCGGACAACCCCGGCAGCTTGTCCTTCAATTGCTGCTCCTTGTATACTTCCCCACTCGTATTGAAGAACTTCTTCACTTCAAGTCCGCTCTTCTGAATCAAGTCACTCAATTCTACTTCGGATGGTGGTGTGTCGAAAATAGGGATTAAGTCCAGCTCATGGCCCTGTGCCTCCAGCCATTTTACAGCTTTGCGGCATGTGCCGCATTTTGCATATTGATATACTTTCAGATTACTCATTGTTATTGTCCTCCTGAAATGCTCCGGTTTCGGTTTCTCGCTTCCCTTGGTTTGCTTCGCAAATCCAAAAGTCGCTCCAAACCGATACCATCGCACTGTAATTGTGAACCGCTTTGCGAATGAAAAAAATATCCATTCGGCTATATGATTTTAAGATCAAAAACCTTAAAACCTTAAAACCTTAAGACCTTAAGACCTTAAGACCTTAAGACCTTAAGACCTTAAGACCTTAAGACCTTAAGACCTTAAGACCTTAGCCTACGGCATTTTGTTCGGGTGCGGTTGCATCCCTCACATAGGTTCATCTAACTAAAACCATTGATAGACAGCAGGGCACCGTGCACTGAGATGCTACACAGCGCAAATCACAGGCCGATTCACAGTATTTTATAATGCTTCTCTAGGAGATGCCTCAACATCCAGGCGTGCCCCCAATGCCGCCATATCAGCGGGTAAAGGGGCATGGAACGTCATCCGTTTCTGCAAAATGGGATGGTCAAACGACAGTTCGCATGCATGCAATGCCTGACGGTCAATCCAAGTGTCTCGTTCCTGCCGAACAGCCATGGTCTGCTCATTGATCTCATGTACGGGAAGGGTCTTGTACATCCGATCCCCGATTAACGGGCAGCCGATTGATGTCATATGTACCCGTATTTGATGCGTTCTGCCGCTCTCCAGCTTCAGGTTCACCGCGCTGGCGCTCCCTGCCGCCCATCGGGCGACTGTCGTGTATAACGTTCTTGCTGCATATCCGTCAGGTGTAACGATTCGACGATGGGGCTCTGCGGGATCACGATCGATCGGGCCATCGATGGCCCCCTCTTCTTGGGCAGGACTACCGTGCACAAAGGCAATATACTTTTTGTCCACCGTTCCTGCAATCATCTGTTCAGACACATGCTGATGCACATATGGATTTTTCGCGATTGCCAGCACACCCGAAGTTTCCTGATCCAGTCGATGAATCGGTCTGAAGCGAAAACGCTCGCCTTTGGACTTCCAATAATGGACTACCCCGTTCGCCAATGTACCTGTGTAATGCCCATGTGTTGGATGCACGATGACACCGGAATCCTTGTTCACGATAAGCAAGTGCTCGTCTTCGTACAGTATCGTAAAGGGGATCGGCTCAGGCAAAATATCATCAGACTCCTCCTGTTCCATCCGGACTTCCAGGACGTCACCTGCACTAACTTTGACGCTGATGTATACCCGCTCGCCATTCAACATAATTCCCTGCTCCGTGAGTTTGAGTCTCGACAGGAGCTTGCGCGAAACCTGCAAACGACGCTGAAGCACAGTCTTCAGCAGCCAACCCTCTTCATGTTCGGGAACGGTGTAAGTCAGTGGTGAATAATAATCGCTCATTCGTTGTCTTTGCGACGGAATACTTTTTTGCTCCGCACATACTCAATATCCGCTACCTGTTGTCTCGCATTGGCAGTCCGTGCAACAACGAAGAAATAATCAGACAGACGGTTCAAATAACGTCGTACGGAAGGGTTGATATCCGTATGCTGTCCGAGTGTAACGGCGCGGCGCTCAGCACGGCGACATACCGTACGGCAAACATGTAATGTGGAAGAGAGCAGACTTCCCCCAGGCAAAATAAACCGTTCTACCTTCGGATTCTCGGCATCGTACTGATCAATCCATTGTTCAAGCCGGGTGACCATCTCATCCCGTACTTTATATTTGGTTTCGCTAATTTTTACAAAGGCTAGATCAGACCCACAATCAAACAATTCTTGCTGAATTTCGAGCAAATGTTCACGCAAATCTTCAAACTCTCCATTGGCTTGATCAATAAAACTGATCGCCTGCCCAACAAAACAATTCAGCTCATCAATTGTCCCGTAAGCTTCAACTCGGTCATCGTCCTTGATGACCCGTCCTCCAATGACCGAGGTCTGTCCCTCATCACCTGTTCGTGTATATATGCCCATTGTAATCCCTCCTATTGTTAATATCATTCGCATGGCAGAACGCTGGGGTTAAATATAAATGCATGCCCTTCTTAACTTTAACTTAATCAGTATACTTGACCTGCTATGATTACGGGAATGCTATTATTTTCAGAAACCAGTGAGATCCTTCATACGTATATATGAATTGGCGTACTCTGCCGAGTATACGCCAAATTCTTGCAAACCAAAAGTAGAGGAGACGATTATGCAAAACTGGATAACCGATTTCATGGAACAATACGGCTACATAGGCATTGCACTTATTATTGCTCTTGAAAACGTATTTCCCCCCATCCCCTCTGAAATCATTTTACCATTTGGCGGCTTTATGACCACCTACACCAGCCTGACCCTTCCTGGCGTCATTATTGCGGCTACCATTGGTTCTGTGCTTGGGGCTGTCATTCTGTATGGAATCGGACTGTTAATTGATGTCAATCGACTGGAGAAGATTGTAGAACGTTGGGGACATATACTGCGGATCAAAAAAGAAGATATCCACCGTGTCGATGCATGGTTTGACAAATATGGAATGTGGACCGTACTATTCTGTCGCATGGTTCCCCTTGTTCGCAGCCTGATCTCGATTCCTGCCGGTATGTCCAACATGAAATTTGGCTTATTCCTGCTTTTCACGACCATTGGAACACTGGCCTGGAATATCATTCTCGTCTCAGTTGGTGCCGCGCTTGGAGCGTCATGGGAAAGTATTCTGCACTTTATGGACGTGTACTCCCTCGTCGTATATGTATTGCTGGCGATTATTGTTGTTGGCTGTATAATCTGGTGGATCAGACGAAATAAAACTCGGAAATAAAGAGATTTACACTATACTTTTTGGCATAAAACAAAGCCTCCGCACCACAACTTGTGGTTACGGAGGTTTTTTTAGGTTCGTCCATCGTTTTGATGTTATGAATAATGCTAATCTTCATATCGCAGCCCTTGACCTCTAAGATCAACAGCCAAGCCAGATACCAGCAGGTACATCTGTTCCGAATGCGCCTGCAACGCCCGATTAACCGACGCCATTCTTGCCGCAAAAATTCGTTCTTCCTCTGAAGGATACAGCGAACCGTGCATTTCGTTGGTGATCACGAGCAGCTTTCCCTGGTAAGACAGAAGGGCATCCAGCAACAGCTGCGTCTGTGAACGCTGCTGATCCAGATCATCACTTGCCCTGAACCCTGCTGCCATCCATGCTGTCAGACTATCTACAATAACGATTCGCTGATCTGCAAGGAAGAGATTGGATTCCCGATTAATCTGGTGAAGCACCTCCGTAAGGTGCTGGCCGTTTCCAGCCTGGATGGCACGATAATGAGCGGATGGCAATTCGGGAATCACGGGATCATGATCACCAGTGGATAAATAAATGCCCTCCCGGCTAATCCGGGCTGCGTATCGAAGCGCAAATCGGGTTTTACCACTGCCTATGCCGCCTGTGACCGTAATTAGCAATCCGCTCCCCTCCTTCAGTAGCCATACTAGATTGCATTTATTCTGTCAGCGCCTTCAGCACTTTCTTGGATTCTTCGACATTGGACGCTGACACCGGAATGGTAGCAAACAGATTTTGCGCAGCATAATCTACATCTTTGAACATTTGCATGTCTTCCAGCGGAATGCCATAGAGATGTGATTCTGTCTTGATATCTGAACCATCGTCCCCTTCGCCCTTCTCCACCAGGACCCCGCCTTCAAATACACCACGTTCATACTTCTCTGGATTAAATGTATCATCAAGCGGAATATTGGAGCCATTACTTCCGTACTGCTTCATATCAGCCTCAGGCAAAATGAAAATATCATGTCCACCTGCCGCATACTCTACCATAATTTTCTGAACATCATACATCGCACTTGTGATTACCTCTACCTTGGGCTCCTCACCCAACTTCTGCTGCAAATTAGCTTGCAGCTGCTCCGAGATCACGGATGGATTTCCTTGGTTGTCAATGATAAAAATTGTAAAACCGTCCTTACCGCCACAGCCAGCAAGTAGAAAAATCATAGAAATGATTGCGGCAAGCCCCCAAAATCTCTTCATTCCAGTTCCCCCTTTAGTCTCCTATGTACAATATATCACAATTGTTCCACGCAAAAAAATAACCCTTCCTATCCAAAGCAATCTATTCATAGATCAAAAAAAAGACCCTTTCCGGGTCTTCTTCAAATCGAGTATACGTAACGTTTAGATACAACAAAAAATTATTTTCCTTTAATCGGATTAGCCTTCATGTATTCATTAATCTTCAAATCTAGCAAACTGCTAATTTCAATTACAATATCGGATGTGAATGACTTCTCTTCCAGAAATATCTGTTCCATCTTGAGGCGAAGCATATGGATCTCATCTTCCAAGGAAACGTTATGCAAAGATGCGTGATCCGGTTTCACCGACCATCGGTCGCCATGATCGCCTTCTGCCAAATAATGCCCACGATTAGTCGGTAAATCATATTCAACACAAAACAAAGCCAACCCCTCCTTGGAAAAATTAGTTTCCAAATACAAGAAAAACTTATTTCAAATTGAAATTATATCACAATATTTTGTAAAAGAAAGTTATTTTTTTCTAGTTTGAAGAACGTTCACATTTGTCCTAAGCTTCTAATTCCTATTAACCCTCTTTTTGCAGTTTGTAAACAAAGTTTCCGATTCGTTCCAATGCTTCATTCAATTGGGTCACGGATGTTGCATAGGAACAACGAAGAAACCCTTCGCCTTGTGGACCAAATACATTACCTGGAACAGCCGCCACCTTATTTTCCGTTAGCAGACGCTCGGCAAACAGATCTGAACTCAGCCCTGTCTTCTGAATACTCGGAAATGCATAAAATGCTCCCTGGGGTTCATGGCAGTCCAGTCCAATCTCGCGAAACCCTTGTACGATAAGGCGTCTGCGCTGATTATAGGATTCGACCATTCTGTCCTTCTCGCCCAATCCGTTCGTCAATGCCTCAAGCGCAGCCACCTGTCCCATGGCAGGTGCACACATCACCGTATATTGATGAATTTTGAGCATGGCTGCAATCAGTTCAGGATGTCCACACATATACCCGATTCGCCAGCCGGTCATTGCAAAAGCCTTGGAAAATCCACTAACCAAAATGGTACGTTCTTTCATATCCGGAATTGAAGCGAAACTAACATGTTTTTGCGTATATGTCAGCTCCGCATAAATCTCATCCGCGATGACAATCAGGTCATGCTTTTTGATCACTTCAGCAATAGGCAGCCATTCTTCATAAGTCATAATCGCACCTGTTGGATTACTCGGATAACATAGGATAACCACCTTGGACTTCGGTGTAATACCTGCTTCCAGCGCCTCGGCAGTCAGTTTAAACTGATCCTTCGCATACGTCTCTACCCCAACCGGTATACCTCCACCAATTGAAGCAATTGGAGAATATGCCACATACGAAGGTTCGGGAATCAGAATTTCGTCACCAGGTACGATTAATGCACGCAAGGCCAGATCAATGGCCTCACTGCCACCAACGGTAACGATAATCTCATCCTTAGGATCATACTTGGTATCAAACTGAGTGTCCAGATACTCGCTAATGGCTTCTCTCAGTTTCGGCATACCGGCATTGGAAGTGTAACTGGTCATGCCTCTTTCGAGTGAATATACACAAGCTTCACGCATATGCCATGGTGTTACAAAGTCCGGTTCTCCTACACCCAGTGTGATGATATCCTTGTTATCACCAACCAGATCAAAAAATTTACGTATGCCGGATGGCGGTATCTGTTGAACCAAAGGTGCCAGATACGAAGTCATTTTCTTGTTGTTTCCTGTTGTCTGTTCATTCACTATCATGACGCATCTTCCTTTACGGCGAGATCATGAGACGGTTGTCTTCCTGATGGTCTTCAAAAATAATCCCGTCCTGCTTATATTTTTTAAGAATAAAATTCGTTTTCGTTGAAAGTACAGAGTCAATCGGAGACAATTTCTCCGAAACAAAATTAGCGACTTCACGCAGGTTGCCACCTTCTACTTCTACGAGCAGATCGTATGCACCTGACATGAGATATACCGATTTCACTTGCGGATACAGATAAATGCGTTCCGCGATTCCTTCGAAGCCACGACCACGCTCAGGCGTAATCTGCACTTCGATCAAGGCTGTTACTTTCTCATCATCGATCTTGCTCCAATTCACAACGGTTGCGTATTTCACAATAACATGTTCCTGTTCAAGCTGTGCCACGGCGTTCTTGATCTTATCCTCCGACTCCCCCAACAGCGTCGACAGCAGTGCGGGAGTCCTTCTCGCGTCTTCCTTCAACAAATCCAGAACTTTTAATTGCAGATCGTTCAGATCCTTCATGTCTTTCCCTCCAGCGTCATCCAGGTTCCTGAAAATGAATTAATACTTATATTACATGAATTCAACGATCATGCAAAGACAAAAACCGCCCGCCCTGAATTCGGGCAAGCGGTGGTATGGTCTGTGACAGTCCCTGCTTCAAACCATAATTACAAAGGTTACATGTAATAAGGGTTACCGTAATTCGGTTGATGCTGAGGTACATTGGGTGCCTGGCTGTAAGCACTGTTCTGAGTGTTCTTTTCCTGAATGAACTGCTGACATTTCTGTTGGGTCTGCTGAGCAGACTGAATCTGCTTATCCACATCCTGGCGAAGTGCTTTGGAAGAGACAGAATACATGTTGTTTTGCTGCATTAGATTAAACAGATCACCTTGCAGCCTTAGGGTATCGTTGGTCAGGTCTGTAAACATTCTGCGAGTCATCGGGCATGAAGATTCTGTTGTTGCTGTCGTATATTCGCGCGAAGTTCGTCTTAAATCTGCAAGAATCGACTTTAGCAAATCTTTCTCCTGCATAAAATTCCCATTGGAAGACATGGATTGTGAGTACACACGATTTCCTCCTAAACGTTAGATTCAATTCGATTTACTGAGCCTGTGTTGGGGCAATGGACTGATGCTGCTGAAGAGCATTAACAAGGATGTTCAGATGCTGTTCATGGGAGCGAACATACTGGTTCAGTGCTTGTTGAATTTGCGGATTATGTGAGATGGAAGCTGTGGCTGCACACTGCTTGATCAGCAGTTCTTCATTGGATATCGAATCCGCGATATAATTCAACTCTTTCGGACTCAGCGCTTGCATGGATTGATTCTGCATGTTTCGTTGACCTCCTCGGCATAAAGTTTATGCGCAATTATTGTTAACCCGGTCGCCCAAAAGTATACAAACGTTAATTACAAAGGAGATGTTTCTCATGGATCTGGTCTATGGCACACCTTTCTGGCCTTCCACTTTTAATACAAATTCCACCTATCCCCCGCTGCAAACCGACATCTCCTGTGACTGCCTGATCATCGGCGGTGGTATGGGGGGCGCACTGACTTCCGAATTGCTCACGCAGCGTGGTGTTAACACAGTTGTCATTGATAAAAGGGAGATTGCCCATGGCAGCAGCTCTGCCAATACAGGCCTTTTACAATACACGAACGACAAATCATTAACCTCATGCATTCATACCTTTGGCGAAAAAACAGGCGTGCGATTCTATGAACTATGTCGTGAAGCCATGCAGCAGCTCACACAAATTGCGGAAAGGCTCGATACCGATCCCTGGTTTATTCCGCGGACCAGTCTCTGTTTTGCCAGCAGCAAGGATGATGTAGCCATGTTGGAGAAAGAATATCAAACGTTGAAGCGCTATGGCTTTGAAGCTGAACTGTGGAATTCCGACAAAATTAGCGACCATTTTCCCTTCAGCAAACCTGCCGCACTTTATACGTTGGGGGATGCCGAAGTGAACCCGTATCGCTTTGTTCATGCCCTGTTTGAATCAGCGAGCAAACGTGGAGCACGAATCTACGGACAGACAGAGATGATTCATTGTGAATTCGATGATGATGGTGTGCTTTGTTATACTTCAAGTGGGAAAATCCGGGCCAGTAAGGTTATTTTTGCTGCCGGTTATGAGACGCAGGCCATCAAAAGGGATCAAGGAGCCTACCTGCAAACCACCTACGCTATTGCAACGAAGCCGTTGCCAGACCTGAAAGAATGGCATGAGCACAGTCTGATCTGGGAGACAGCACGCCCTTATCTGTATATGAGAACAACACCAGACGGACGGATCATTGCTGGCGGACTGGATGAAGAGACACCGAGGGAAGATCAGCGCGAGATTCGGGCAAAACACCGGGGAGATACACTCCTGGAAGAAGTTCGCTCTTATTTCCCGTTGGATGGTCTTGAAGTTGATTATGCCTGGGGTGCCGTGTTCGGCAATACCAATGACGGCCTTCCGTTTATCGGCCCACATCCCGATTACCCGCATTCTTATTTTCTCGAGGGTTATGGCGGTAACGGGACGGTGTACAGCATGTTCGCTGCTTCTATTCTGGCCGACGCTGTTACAGGAGTCCGGAATGACGACATGGAACTTTTCTCATTAACAAGAACGAATAAGCCTACTCCTGTGTAAGCAAATCTCAATAAATAAGGGTACAGTTCAGGATCACATCCCTGGACTGTACCCTTTTCCTATGCAGAAGGTTTTTGCTGATCCGGCTGTACTAACATTTTACGCATGAATATCCAGCCAATAAGCGGGAAAGCTCCAAGCACCACAATAAGCCAGGTTAGCGTTTGTAATGAAGGGCCATTCATGACCGTCAGAATAAATACAGCAAGGCCGAATAACCGGCCGACCATCAAACACAGCTCCCTTAATACGACAAGTTCAACCCTTTTCTCTACATTTTCGCCGCTCGTTCCCATCAGGTCGAATCCTGCCGAAATCATCGGCAAAATGTACAGCGGCATCGACAAGGCTGACCCGATTCCCATAATTAAAAGCGTACCATAGCTAACCTTCCATAACAGAGGAAGCAATACGATGAACAACAATATCGCTCCGGCCAACATTCCCCTAGACCTGTATTGCGGCTTAAACCATTTTCCTGCGGCCCAATAACTCACCAGAGCTACGGCAGAAGTGATTAGTGAGAACTGCCCAAGCTTATATTCCTGCTTCGTAGCTATATAGACGAGCAATGCAATCAGAAAGGCAAATACACCTTCTCGCACGCCTTGCGCAAATAATCCCATGCCAAGCGGTCTCCATGGACTATCTTTGGCAGATAACTGTCGCCATGGTTCAGACCAGCGGTATGTGCCGCTGACCTCCCTTTTTTTCAGAAAAAAACTGAACACGACGGCAATTACATAGATCACCAACGACACTGTGAAAATAAGGCGATAGCCCGTATTGTCAGCCATTCGTGAAATAATAAGACCTGAGAACCAAGGGCCGATTATGCCTGTCATGGAACCCAGTAAACCCACCCAACCGTTGAACAGGTCTCTATTTTCCCGATCAGTCACCTCAAAATAAACAACGTTAAACGTAATCCAGAACAACCCGAGTGCACATCCGAGCAGAATCCCCAAAGGCCAAATCCAGTCAACTGCTTTGGGCCCCGCCCATAATACAAGCATGTAAAATACACCCGACAAAGCGGTGCCTAATCGCAAAGCATACATTTTATTATGCTCCTTGACCCACTTCCCCGCGAGCCAGAACGTAAGTCCCAGTGCAATTTGCTGGCTTATGGTGAACCACCCGAGCATGGCGTAGTCCGGACGACTTTTCCACAGATACACATTCAGAAACGTCCCCGACAAAGCTCCGGCTAACACAAACAATCCATTCACGCCTAGTAGCAGAATGGATTGTCGTCCCAGAGAAATCTTCATCTGCTCCCTCCTTATTCCACCTGAAGTCAGCACTTCACAGGCAGGTCTCAGGGTTAACGTGCCCCAAGCAGAAGGAAAACATGATGAATTTCCCGGAATATTATATTTTCAGATCGTTATACTCCCTTATTTCCGCGCACTCAAATTCTGGATCAGACGCAGACGGTCATCTTCGGCCAAATTATATTGCACCTGGAAGCAGCCTGAGCATACATACATTTGTACTTCGAATGGCGCATCCAGCAACGAGTCCGTACCGGAAACGGCATTGGCAACAGGATTAAACGTATCTTTGGTGGACTTCTGTGTACCCGTGAGGATCATGAATTCACGACAGTGCGGGCATTCTGGTACCTCTTCTTGCAAATCAAGTTGTTTCTCCACGCCTTCTTCGTATTGAATCAAATCATTTCCCTCATCCGCATACTTCGTTAATGTACGAAGTTCCGGCAATTTCAGCTCTACTTCATCTCCCCACAGGCTGGCAAGATCCGTAGTTTGTTCATCGTCCACGACATCATCCATATCATAAATGTCTTCTTCTGCTTCATCGTTCTCTTCATCACCGATGCTGATGTTTAGAGTACGATATCCCTTTAATTCATTGTGACAGTAAGGGCATTCTTCTTCAGGACCTAGCTCCTCATCCCATACAATCTCGGTGTGACACCATGGACATACTGTTGGTTCCATATTGAATCAACCTTTCTCTTTCAAATAATCATGTGTTCAACACATAAATGATGCCTATGGCAAAGAATACAATCGACGCAGCAAACAGAATCCGTATCAATATTTTCATGAACGGTCCCCCTACATGATGCTCGCGCCAATAACAAATGACAACGAGACGGAAATAATCATGGAAATCAATCCAACGGCCCGGTTATCCGCTTCAATCTCCTTGTCAATAGAGAACACCGGTGTCAGAAACTCGAATAGAAAATAAGCAATGAGCAGTAGAACAAATCCTACAATGGACCACGTCATAGCTTCATACACCGACGATTTGGCCTGAATGCAGAAATGAAGTACATTACAGATCCCAAAGATCTTGCCTCCTGTAGCCATTGCAACCGCCACATTCCCCTTCTTGATTTCATTCCAGCATTTGTACTTGGTCACCAGTTCAAAGCAGGCAAGAAATACAAGCAGCTCCATAATCGCTACGGAGAAAAATCCGAGCACCATCCCCAAGGGATGAGACAGCAATTGGTCTATCGTCCCTTTCACTCATCGTTTCCCCTTCCCCATTCTGCTGCCTGAAGACACTCAGGCGGCAGAATATCTTTGATTCTTGGTCGGGCTATTCCAATTCTGCGACGGTCACACCGTTTCCGCCTTCTCCGTAATTGCCCAGCCGGTAACTTTTTATATGTCTATGCTTACGCAGGTAATCTTGAATACCGGAACGCAAAATTCCTGTTCCTTTACCATGAATGATATAGACCTGACCCAGATTAGCAAGGAACGCTTCATCGATAAAGCGGTCTGTCTCCATCAAGGCCTCTTCCAGATTCGTGCCCCGCAAATCCAGTTCACTTTTCACATTGTCATCGCGAGTTCGTTTCACACCCGTTACCGGTTTCTGTTTCGGCTTGGAATCCGCTGGTGCAGACTGCTGTAATTCAAGATCATTCAAGGATACTTTCATTTTCATGATCCCCAATTGAACCATGGCATCCCTGCTGCCGGACATCTCCACCACATGACCTTTTTGATTCAAACTGTAGACAAGAACTTCATCGCCTGGGCCGATGGCCCGGGACTTCGTTGCCGTTGCAGCACGCTTAATGGTCTTCTTGCGTTTCTCCGGTTCTGCTTCATCCAGTTGTTTGCGAGCAGCAATCAGCTTGTGCTCCTTCACGGATGCTCCTTCTTCCATAGCGAGCTGACGGAGATCGGCTATAATCTTCTCTGCTTCCGCTCTCGCTTTGTCCACAATGTTGCGGGCATCTTCTTCCGCTTTTTCAATACGGCGGTCACGCTGCTGTTCCAGCTTCTCCAATTCGGCTTGGTGGCGGCTGCGCAATTTCTCCATATCCTGACGCAGACGCTCCGCACTTTCACGTTCTTGTTCAGCAGTAAGCCGATTCTCTTCCAGGGAAGCAATCATATGCTCGACGCGCTGGTCTTCCTCTTTCACTTCGCCACGGGCGTAATCCAGAATGTATCCTGGCAGACCCAGTCGCTCCGCAATTGCGAACGCGTTACTCCGTCCCGGAACACCTACAAGTAGTCTATAGGTCGGGCTCAGTGTATTGACATCAAATTCCATGCTGGCATTAATAACACCTTTACGCTCATAAGCGTAAGCTTTCAACTCACTGTAATGCGTTGTTGCTACCATGCGGCATCCGGTCTGATGCATATGCTCCAGAATGGAGATTGCCAGCGCAGACCCTTCTGCCGGGTCAGTACCTGCCCCAAGTTCGTCAAGCAGCACGAGGCTTTTGGTCGTCATGTTTTTCAAGATCCGAATGATGTTCGTCATATGGCTGGAGAACGTACTCAGATTCTGTTCAATGCTTTGTTCATCACCAATGTCCGCGTAAATTGCATCAAATACACATAGCTGACTGCCGTCTTCGGCCGGAACGAACAAACCAGACATCGCCATGAGACTCAGTAATCCAATGGTCTTGAGCGTTACCGTCTTACCACCCGTGTTAGGACCCGTTACAATTATGGACGTATAATCGTTGCCAAGTTCAATATCGGTGGGCACCACATTTTCAATCGAAATGAGCGGATGACGCCCCTTCTTGAGCTTGATGAATCCGCGATCATTCATGCGTGGCAACGTGGCCTTTAATTCACGGGCAAGACGTGCTTTGGCAAAAATAAAATCCAAAGATCCCAGCAGGTCAACATCATATAATAACCACTCTGCCTGTTCACTGACAAGTGCCGTCAATTTCTGCAAAATCACTTCAATTTCGCGCTCTTCCCGGATTCGGGTTTCACGCAATTTGTTATTCATCGCAACGATGGATTCAGGTTCAATAAACAGCGTTGCTCCCGAACCGGATTGATCATGTACAATCCCGCCAAAGTAAGAGCGATACTCCGATTTCACGGGAATCACGAAACGGTCTCCACGAATGGTAATCAGCTGGTCCTGCAGCATTTTGGATACCGTCGAAGAACGAATCATCGAATCCAGCTTCTCGCGAATTCGGGATTCACCTCCGCGCAATTCACGCCGAATCTGCGCTAGTGTAACACTTGCGCTATCTGAGACTTCGGCATTGTCGTCAATACAGATACGAATCGCATCTTCGAGCGCTTTTTGCTCAGATAACTGATCACTGATATAAAAAATCGATTCTACCTTTTCATCATCGTGGAGCGCAGCGATTTGGCGTTTCAATCGACGTGCTGCCAAGGTGGTGTTGGAAATCCCCAGCAGCTCATGCGGGTTCAACGTGCCTCCGATTTCGGCACGTTTGATGGATGCGGTAATATCCACAATTCCCCCAAAAGATGGAGAGCCTTTCAGACGGTCAAACGTAAAAGCTTCATCCGTTTGCTGGAGCAACCTCTTGACTTCTTCCAGTTCACTGATCGGCTCCAATTGGTCCGCTTTCTTTTTTCCCATCGTAGTCTGGGCAAAGCTTTGCAATGTATTTAAAATTTTGCGATATTCCAATGTGTGTAAAATTTTCGTGTCCAAGTGTACAACTCCTTCCAAACTATAACTGTATTATAACGAAAGAAACTTTCTTTCGCTATTTAACGAATCCTTCCACACATAACTTGGGACAAAGCGCCACAAACTACAGGTGTCAGGATTGTGCAACCTCACATTGAACTGGATGTACAATTCTCAATATGATCTGAATAAAGGAGGTATAACCATGAATTTTCTGGGACATGTCGTGCGATTTATCATCGCCGCAATTGTATTGATGGTCGTCAGCTGGATCGTACCAGGGTTCGCCGTCGGTGGCTTCTGGAGCGCCCTGATGCTGGCTCTGGTTATCGCTCTGCTTGGCTGGGTTGTTGAAGGCATCTTCGGTAAAAGGGTCAATCCCTTTGGCCGTGGTATTGTCGGCTTCATCGTCAGCGCACTGGTGATCTGGATTGGTCAATATATCGTAGATCATGTGCATGTCAGCCTGCTTGGTGCCGTTCTGGCTGCATTGGTCATCGGGATTATTGATTTGTTCATCCCAGTTTCCACCCCTTTTGATGCTGGAAGAAGATCCAAAGATCACGCATAGACTCAACGTATCTACTCTCCATAGGCTTCCCCTAAACCTCTGATGGCTTAAACGCCTGACGAGGTTTATTTTTTGGGGGTGTTATATACATACTGATGTTCAAAAAAACGACATAGGCAGCATGTACAGGCATCGTCAATTTGCGGTATGATGACTGGAGCAATCATTCAAATTTTATCCATATCACGCTTTTTAAGGAGGCACATCATGAAAAAAGGCATGGCATGGCTTGCAGCCTGTATGATGATCCTGGTTCTTGCTGCATGTGGTGGAACTGGACAATCCGCAGGATCAAACAGCGAGTCTGAATCGGGTGTAACTGCCAGCGAAGAACTGGTAATCAAAGCAAGCAACTATGAATTTGACCAACCTGAATACCACTTAAAAAAAGGTGTCCCGGTTAAGATTGTTTATGAAAATACAAATGGTAACCATGGCGTTCTCGTGCCCGAGCTGAACCTTCGGCTGGACACCCAGAACAGTTCCAAAGTGATTACTCCTGACAAAGCAGGGGAATTTGAAATGTCCTGTTCTGTCTATTGCGGGAGCGGTCACGGCAGTATGATCTCCAAAATTATTGTTGAAGAATAGTGTTCAAGACAAGGAGCCCCCGTAGCGACGGGAGCTCTTTCTTCATTATAACAAATTGTACAAGAGTGCGCTGTCCAGGATTCCAGTTATGACGTAATCATCAGCTAGGTCTGATCCTGCTCAATCAATTCAATCCATTCGTTATATTCCGTCTGCAATTTCGTATATTCATCCCGCAATTGGCGGTAATCCGTATTCAGTTGCTCCGCCTTCTCCTGCTCCATCTCACGTTCAACTTGCAGCAAACGCAGCTGGTTAGCCGCAACTTCATACCGCTCACCGATCTCCAGCAGTTCATTCTCCATCGTCTGCTTTTCTTCGATCGCTTCTGCACGCTGCTTGTCAAGCTGCTGCCGCTCATGTTCCAGCTCTTCTACCTTCTCCACACTGGCAGCACTTTCTTTCTGCCAAAGATTCACTTCATTCTCCAGTGCAGCCCATCGTTCCTGCCAGGATTGCTCCTGAGCCGCCCATTCATCCGCACGCCGTTGCCAAACCTGCTCTTGTTGTTCCGCATGTTGTTCTGCTTGTTCTACCCTGGAGCTCAGCTCAACTTCCCGAGCAGTGAGCTCTTGCAGGCGTGAGGATAGCTCTGCCTGTTTGGCAGACAATTCTTCATGCTTAATCTGCCACTCAAGTGCTTCTTCTTCTGTCTGAGTCAGCAAGCTGCCTTGTTTATCGATCCGCGCAGATAGCTGATTGGCATTCTGCCTGGATTCTTCAAGCGCACGCACGATTTCTTTCTTTTCTTCGCTCATTTCATTCAGCTTGCGAGTATAGTCTTCTTCACGCTGCAGTGCATCACCATAATCCTTGCGGATTTGTTTATAACTTTCCTGCAGCTTGTTCAGTTCTTCACGTGCTTCATTCAATTCATCATCAAGCTCTTTAAGCTGCTGCTCCAGACGACCTGCTTGCGCAATATAATGTTCAGCTTCTTCGCTGGCGTGACGAGCTTCTTCTTTAACGACGGATAATTCATCATGAAGGGACTGTACACCAGACTCCAGCGTTTCATTCTGTTCCGCAGCTTCGAGTACCTGCGTCTCCAGTTCACCGATTTCGATCAGGCGTTGTTCAGCCTGCTCTTTCCAGGACTGCTCGCTCTGCGTCAGTGTGCCGAGTTCATGTTGCAATGTCCGCACTGCCGCATGAGCCTGCTCAAGCACTTTTTGCAGCCTGCGCTGCTCATCCTCGGACTTCACTTCGGCTTCACGGAGTTTCTTGATCTCCTGTTCAAGCTGGCCGTGCTGTTCCTGTACTTTACGCAGCTGTGCTGTCAGAGAAGATTCACGTTCAACGGTCTCGTTATACTGCTGTTTCCACTGCTGCTCCGCTTCCCGGGACTGCTCTACCTCAGCTTCTGTGTTGCGAAGCTGTTCAGTCAGCTGAGCACTATCTGCTTTTAATTGTTCCAGCTGCTGCTCCAATTCCGTAATTCGACGAAGCTGAACATCCTGCTCCTGTTTGTATACGGCTTGTTCACTGCGCAACGTTTCCGTTTGATTACGCTCGTGTTGGAGCTGTTGCTCCTGATCCACAACAACCTCTTGAGCATTCTTGAGCTGCTTACGTACCTCGGCTAGCTGGCCTTCAACATCGGTTAAGCGCAATTTGGCCTGTTTACGTTCTTCTTCCAACTGCTGCTTCAGCTTGCCTCGTTCTTCTTGCAGCAAAGCCTCAGCAGTTACCAAAGCTTCATTCGCTTGAGTCTGGGCTGCCTCATGGATTTGCTGAAGCTGCTCCTCATAAGCCGCTTCTTTTTCCATCCACTCCAGTTCCGCCTGTTCGGATGACTCCTTGAACGTTGATTTCAGCTGCTCTATCTCAGCCAGTCGCTTCTGCTCTGCTTGCTGCTGCAATGCGGCTTGTTCTTCTTTTGCCTTTTCAGTCAGCTGTTGAGCCTGATTCACGGCAGCTTGCTCCGCCTGCTGTATACGCTGTTCCATCTCGGATTGAAGTTCACGGTATTGAAGCTGGGCTTCTTCCTGAACATTTTGCAATTGGGCCTCGGCTTGTTCCAATTCAGACAAAATTGCAGCTTCTGCTTGTTCCTTCGCCGTTTGTACTTGCTGTGCGGCCTGAACCTCAATTTTTTGACGTTCTGCCACAGCCCGTGCTTCTGCCTCTTTCAGTTGAGCTGCCGTCTTGTCCTGCAGCTCCTTATATTGTGCAGCCGCTTTGGCTTGGGCCTGCTGCAGCTCATTTGCTGCACGTGTCTGTGCTTCCTTCAGCTGGGCTGCCGCCTGCGTCTGTGCATTCTTGATTTGATTCGCTGCTTTTTCTTCTGCTTCTTTCAGACGCGCCTGCGTCTTCTCTTCCGCCGCTTTCAGCTGCGCAGCAGTTTGGGCCTGAAGCTTTTGCTCACGACCTGCTGCCTGAGTGCGTTCCTGCTCCAGCAATGTATTCAGCTTGGCTATTTCTGCCTGCTGATCCTTCTGGAGCTTCGCGATGGTCTGTTCCGCCTCAGCTTTAAGCTTCGTTGCTTCAGCGATTGCTTGGTCACGACGTTCCAATTCCTGTTGATGTTCATTTTGTATGGCGTTCAACCGGTTCAATTCGTTTCTCAGTTCTGTACGTTCTCCAGTAAGCATCTTCAGTTCATTCCGAATTTCATGAGTCTGAAGAGACTGTTCAGCCATATGTACAGCCGCCAGTACCGCAATACGCGGAGTATCCAGACGGGAATTTTGCTTGGAGATCGCGCTCATACGCTCATCTACCAGGTTAGCTACTTGTTTCATATAGTCGGCACTGCTGCCAACCAGTTTATAGGAAGTCCCGTAGATCTCTACGGTGACGCGTGTACGATCAGGTGTAGTCACAGTTGTGCCCTCCTTCAAGTCTGTATGTTGATTCTAAGCTGTTTAACAAAAAAAGTCACATCGATCCTCTAATGCTAAGGATTCGATGTGACTTCAAGCAATTCCTGCTAAACTTTGTTCAAAAAATTGACTTATGTTCTATTTACGCAATTCGGCTCCAAATTGCTCCTCCAGACGAGCAACAACACGAGCATGAACCTCGGTAATTTCCTCATCTGTCAATGTGCGTTCACGATTGCGATAAACGAGAGCCATCGCTACACTCTTCTTGTCTTCACCCAATTTGCTGCCTGTGAATACGTCGAATACCTGTACGGTTTGCAGCAGCTCACCGGCAGATTCACGAATCGCACGCAGCATATCCCCAGCTTCGATATCTTTACTCACAACAACCGCGATATCCCGCTCAACTGCAGGGAAACGTGGAAGCTCACGATAACGGATATCCGTATCAGCGTCACCATAGATGGCTTCAAGCCCGATCTCAGCAAGGTATACATCGTTCAGATCATATTGCTGCTGCAGTTCAGGATGCAATTGCCCCATCGTACCAATCAGTTTGCCTTCTCCACCATCTTTTGCTTCCAAATATACCGATGCGGAGCGCCCAGGATGGAAACCTTCTGGACTGTTTGCCACCAGGCGAATACGCTGCTCCAGACCTACATAGGCGAACAGGTTCTCAAGTGCACCTTTCAGATCGAAGAAGTCCACTTTCTCTGCTCCCACATTCCACTGCTGGGATGCACGGTTTCCTGTGAGCAACAAGCTCAGGACCGGAATTTCATGCGGCTGCTTCGTCAGCTTCTCTTCTTCAGTGAAGAAGACACTGCCTACTTCGAATACAGCCAGTGAATCATGCTTGCGGTTCATGTTATACACCGCTGCATCCAGCATTTGCGGCAAAATGCTCTTGCGAAGCACACTGCGATCCTCACTCATTGGCATAGCCAGCTTCACAGCTTTACTGCCTTCTGTCAGGGCAGGGAACAAGGAAACTTTATCCGGGTGTACGAACGAATAGCTGATCATTTCCTGCCAGCCACTACCTGCAAACAGGCCACGAATGGTACGGCGCATCGCTTGCGAACGCGTATAAGCTCCCGGTGTCGTTGGTCCTTCAATCAATGTGGTTGGAATATTGTCGTATCCGTACAGACGGGCAACCTCTTCAAACAGATCCACATCAAGTGTAATATCCCCTCTGCGGCTTGGCACTTCAACATCCAGCAGGCCCTGCTGCGCATCACCACACGCAAAGTGCAAACGAGCGAAAATGGTTTTCACTTCAAGCAGGGACAACTCGGTTCCCAGATAGCGATTCAGTTTCTCCAGCGACAACTGTACAACGTGTTTATCCGCAGCAGCTGTTCCTGCTTCCACAATTCCCTGATGAACTTCGCCTTCTGCATAACGCTGGATCAACTCAGCCGCACGGTTCAATGCCGTAATGACAGCAGCCGGGTCGACTTCCTTCTCAAAACGCATGCTTGCTTCGGAACGCAGCCCCAGTTGGCGCGACGTTTTCCGAACAGTTCCGCCATCAAACTTGGCGGATTCCAGCAACAGATTCACAGTGGTTTCCGTTACCTCGGAATTCTCGCCACCCATTACACCCGCGATGGCTACCGGTTTCACGCCATCGGTAATGAGCAGCATATGCGGCTCCAGCTTGCGCTCCTGGCTATCCAGCGTCACGATCGTTTCGCCTTCTTTGGCCATTCGCACTTCAATATGGCCCTTCTCCAACTTATCTGCATCAAAAGCATGCAGCGGCTGTCCGTATTCCAGCATGACATAGTTCGTGATGTCGACGATATTATTGATCGGACGGATGCCAGCAGCCATCAAACGGTTTTGCATCCACTGTGGGGAAGCTCCCAGCTTGATCCCTGTTACATAACGGGCTGCATAATGACTGCATTGTTCCCCAGCCGTAATCTCAACCGAGATATGGTTCGCGGCCGCATCACCAATTTCCACCAACTTTTGAGTCGGATCAGGCAGTTTCACTTCACGACCGAGAATGGCACCCACTTCATAAGCTGCACCAAGCATGCTCAGACAGTCGGAGCGGTTCGGTGTCAGATCCAGTTCAAGCACATGATCATCAAGACCAAGCACCTGGCTGATTGGTGTGCCAATTTCCGTTTGTGCAGGTAGAACAAGAATGCCTTCCTGTTGGTCCTTCGGCAGCAACTTGTCGTTCATGCCCAATTCTTTCGCAGAGCAGATCATGCCAAGGGATACAACACCGCGCAGCTTGGCTTTTTTGATATCAAGTCCACCAGGGAGCTTCGCTCCAACCAGGGCAACAACTACTTTTTGACCCGCATCCACATTTTTCGCACCACATACGATCTGCAGATCTTCTTCCTGTCCGGCATCAATCACACATACATTCAGCTTGTCCGCGTCAGGATGCTTCTCCTTGCTCTTCACGTAACCGACAACCACTTTGTTCACGCCCTGGTTCCGGTTCTCCACTACATCAATCTCTATCCCCGCACGGGTGATTTTCTCTGCCAACTCCTGCGGTTCCACGCCTTCCAGCGCGATATAATCAGACAGCCAATCTGTCGATACTCTCATGGACGTTCACTTCCTAATCTATGAATTGGTGTTGCAAATGAAGGGCGTTCGCCCTGTATGCTACTTCGGTAATTACAGGCGTCCAAATTGTTTCAGGAACGCCATATCACTGTTGTAGAAATGACGAATATCATCAATGCCATATTTAAGCATAGCGATACGCTCTACGCCCATTCCGAATGCAAACCCACTGTATTTCTCCGGATCGTAACCGCCCATCTCAAGTACTTTCGGATGAACCATACCGCCACCCAAAATCTCAAGCCAGCCCGTCTGTTTACATACCCGGCAGCCACTGCCACCACATTGCACGCAAGTGACATCCACTTCAGCACTCGGCTCGGTAAACGGGAAGAAGCTTGGACGGAGACGAATTTCAGTGTGTGAACCGAACATTTCGCGTACGAATTGCAGCAAGGTGCCTTTCAGGTCACTCATGCGAATATTCTCGCTAATAACCAAACCCTCAACCTGATTGAACTGGAACGAATGCGTCGCATCGTCATCGTCACGACGGTATACTTTACCCGGACAGATAACTTTAACAGGCACTTCACCTTTCATGCTTTGCATGGTACGAACTTGAACCGGTGACGTATGCGTACGCATCAACAGGTCTTCTGTTACATAGAAGGAATCCTGCATATCACGTGCCGGGTGATTCTTCGGCAGATTCAATGCTTCGAAGTTGTAATAATCCATCTCAACCTCAGGACCTTCTGCTACACGATATCCCATACCGATGAAAATATCTTCGATTTCCTGTACCACTTTGGTCAGTGGATGCAGTCCTCCTTGACGTCCGCGACGTCCCGGCAGGGTCACATCAATTTTCTCGGATTGCAGACGTTTCGCTGTCTCTTCCTTCTGGAACTGCTCCTGCTTGCTGTCGATGACTTCTTCAATTGCACCGCGAACATCATTGGCGACCTGACCAATCACCGGACGTTCCTCTGCACTAAGCGCACCCATACCGCGCAAAATCTCAGTCAGTGCACCCTTTTTCCCCAAATACTTTACACGCAGATCACTCAGCGTCTGTGGATCGTTCACGCCGGACAGTTGTTCCAGCGCTTCGATCTTTAATGCCTCCAAACGTTCTTTCATGTGTAAATGCCCCCTTTATGTGGTGTTAATGCAACAAAAAAAGGCCTTCTCTCCCCTGAAGGGACGAAAAGACCGTGGTACCACCCTTGTTAGACATTCAGTGCTGCCCGGCCCTTCCGGCCTGCAACATGTTTGCCTCACTCTATACGGAATAACGACCGTTAACCGTTACCCCCTACTAACTCCTGCGATGGATCGCAAGATATGGTTCAGGGAACCGCTCCGGAGTGAATTTCAGCAGCCTTGTTCTACAGAAACGCTCTCAATCTACGGCGCTTCCTCCCTGTCCAGAGGCACTGCTTACTTGTCTCCATCATCACGTTTTCATGTCAGAAAAAAACTTCAAATTTACTGATGATCGTCCATTATTATATGCAAAATCGCTCGAAATAGCAAGCCGTAAAGCCGCTTGATCCATCGTTAAGCCCAAAAGCAAAACGACAAAAGCTTTATCAATGGATTACTTGTGTTTTCTCAGCTCACGCAGCTGTTTCAAACGACGTTGAATTTCGCGAACCTCGGCAACTTCAGCCACCCGCTCAATCACATCATCAGGATTAGTCAACACCTCATTGCTCGCACTCCTCATAGGAGATAACAACTCAGACAAACGCATTTCAAGCCGTAACCGTTCATCATCTGACTCCCGAATCTCAAGGGCGGATTCTCGCAGTTTGATGGATTGCTCCCAGTCCTCGACTCCACCGTCAAACAGTGTAACCTTTCCCCCCGGCTCCAGATCAAGCAAGCGGTTGGCGAGTACTTTGGTCAGCATACGATCATGGGATACGAGTACCAGTGCTCCGGATGCCTGCTTCAATATATTCTCCATCACTTCCTGTGTGTCAATATCCAGATAATTGGTCGGTTCATCCAGCACCAGCAAGTTGGCTCCTCCGAAATACAAACGCAGGAACGCAACTCTGCACTTCTCCCCCATACTCAAATCCCCAATACGTTTGAACACATCATCTCTCGAAAATAAAAAGCATCCCAGAATGGTGCGTGCAGCACTTTGTGTCATGGATGGAAGACTGAGCAAACTGTCCAGAAGCGTCTGACTTTCCGGTAATCCTTCAAGCTCTTGCGAAAAATAACCAATCTTCAGTTGCGGATGACGTGTCACCTTGCCTTGCGAAGGTTCCAACTCCCCAATCATCATCTTGAGCAGCGTTGTCTTGCCTGTTCCATTGGGACCGCGTACAGCAAGACGATCTCCGCGTTCGACCGCAATCCGGAGATTGCGAAGCAATGTCGGGCTTCCCGGATAACCAAAACTGGCATCTTCCAGTGCAAGGAGCTGGCGGGCAGCCAGCGTGTTCACTTGCAGCTCCATGTTCAATTTCGCAGCTTCGCGAGGTTTATCCACGCGCTCTTTCTCCAAGCGCTCCAGTTGCTTTTGCTTGGCATGGTAGCGGGAAATGTTCTTGTTGGCTTTGGCTTTGTAAAAGCTCTGGGTGATTTTGACCTCCACATCGGACGCTGAATTATGAGCCTGATGAAACCACTGCTGATAATTGCGGATCGTCTCTTCTAGCGCTTTCCGTTCCAGTTCCTGCTTGCGATAGGTTGCTTCCTGCTCACGCAATTCACGTTCCTTATGGCCTTTGTAATTCGTGTAGCCCCCCTTATATTTGGTCAGGGCACCCGGGCTAAACTCAATCACACCCGTTGCCACCTGATCTATAAAGGTCCGGTCATGAGAGACAAACAATAATGTTCCTGCATAGGTGGACAGCCATTCTTCAAGCCAGCGCATACTCTCTTCATCCAGATGATTCGTCGGTTCATCCAAAATCAGAAATTTCGGTTTACTGACCAGTAATCCTGCGAGACGGGCCTTCGTTTTTTGACCACCACTCAAGGAATGATACGACCTGCTCCAATGTTCCGACGATAACCCGAGACGTGTCAGTACCTTCTCTACCTCCGTCTCCCACATATACCCGTTCAGTTGCTCATATTGTTCCATCGCTATTGTATAAGCTTCAAGCAGCCGCTGCTCATCTGCCGCTCCACTCTTGCCCATACGCTGTTCCAATTCTTCCAGGTCACACTTCACCTCGTAGATCCGTCCACTTTCCTGACGGACGGCATCAAGCACATTCGTCTCCGGCTTGATCAAGGAGCGCTGACGCATGAATCCCCACTCCTGTTGCGGGACGTGGCGTTCGATTCGTCCACCGCCATCTTCTTCTCCAAGAATGATGCGTAACAAAGTGGTCTTGCCACACCCGTTGCGACCCAGAATGGCGAGCCGCTCGCCTTCATTTATTTCCAGATTCAATCCTGCGAATAATTCATTCCCGTTCCACTCTTTCGATACTTCATGTAGGCGTACCATTGTCATCATGAGGCCTCATCCTTCCTGCAATTCAAAATAAAAAAACCGCTGGCATCAGCCGGCGGTCTGGCAATTCAGGATTGGATAAAGCGTCAAAAAACAAGCATAAGATACCCATGGCATGAACAAATAACCCTAAAAGGGTACACACAAGCCAGATCAGCCTGCCTGTTTCCATACCTGATCCCATAGCTGAATTTGGACACACGAATCCCCTCATTGCTCAGCCGCTTTGGCTGACTGCGTCAATACACTCTCTGCAGTTACTGGGGTTGAATTCATGTGTTTTACTTCATGGGACGTATGGTTACCTCTCATTCATGTGTAGTATCGATTTCTCCGTTATTGTACCAGATGATGGAGAAAAAGCAAAGGTCTTGAATTTGGAGTCAGGATATTCTCCATTCCAACGGGACTAGGAATACACTAACTTCGAAAAAAAAGAAAAAACCCTTGTTTCCACAAGGGTTTTAGGTGTTGCATTAGTTAAGCGGGTGATGGGAATCGAACCCACGCTATTAGCTTGGAAGGCTAAAGTTCTACCATTGAACTACACCCGCGCGAATGACGATCGGGACGACACGATTTGAACATGCGACCCCCTGGTCCCAAACCAGGTGCTCTACCAAGCTGAGCTACGTCCCGTCAAGTTCCGGGGAACATTAACATGAATTTTACAAAATTAATATACCATGATCATCCAACGCTTTGCAACTTCTTTTTACTATTTTTCCCTCCCCGTTTCGAAAAATTAAAAAGACAGAAGCGTGTCTACGCCCCTGCCTATCCTTAACCTGTTGGTTTATCCACATCTCTCAAAAACTGTTCTTCAAAATCGGCTGCCAAAATCGGTTTGCTGAAAAAGTACCCTTGAGCCTCATGACAATGCTGATCACGAAGGAACGAAAGCTGGTCCTCATTTTCAACGCCCTCAGCCGTTACCTTCAACTGCAAGTGATGCGCCATCGATGTAATGGTCGATACAATCGCCGCATTGTTACTGTCCTCCATCACTTCATTGACAAAGGAACGGTCAATCTTGAGGCGGTCAATCGGCAGATCTTTCAGATAATGCAGCGAGCTGTACCCGGTGCCAAAATCATCAATACTGATGTGCACACCAATCTCTTTAATTTTACGCAACTGTTCAAAGGCACGATCTTTATCAAACGTCATACTCTCGGTAATCTCCAGTTCAAGCCACACCGGTTCCAAGCCCGTTTCCTTGAGAATGCCGCTGATGTTATCCAGCAGATGGGAGTGCCTGAACTGCCTCATGGACAAGTTAACCGACACACACAACTTGCGGTAACCCGCTTCCTGCCACCGTTTGTTCTGAGCACATGCCTCACGCAGTACCCATTCTCCAAGCGGTACGATCAGCCCACTCTCCTCAGCAAGAGGAATAAATTCCGCAGGGGATACTGACCCTCTCAGCGGATGCTGCCAGCGCACCAAAGCCTCCATACCTACAATCAAGCCACTCGCCAGATTGACCTGCGGCTGATAGACCAGATAGAATTGCCCACGATCCAGCGCTTTGCGCAAATCATTCTCGAGCTGTAAACGTTCCTGGGCTTTCATCTGCATCACATGGGCATATCGGTTCAGCTCCATTCCCTGCTCTTTGGCATTATGCAGCGCCGTATCCGCATTCTGAATGATCTCCTCCGGTGAGTCCCCGTCATGCGGGAATATTGCCATACCAATACCCAGCGTGAGATGATATTCGTTTCCATCTACAGTTACAGGCTTTTCGAACAGCTGCAGGATTGATCTTGTCCGCCGCAATGCCGTATCTGTTGTGCTGAAATCTGTCATTGTGAGTACGAATTCATCTCTTCCCAGTCCGAATACTTCCTCTCCCGGGAGCGAAGAATGCTTCAAGCGCTGTCCTACCTGACGAAGTACACGGTTAGCCGCCTGTTGGCCCAATGAATCATTAATTGTTTTGAATCGGTTAATATTTAATACCAACACCCCGACAAGCTGCTCCTCTACCATAGCTGCATCCATCATCACTTTCAGTCGTTGAGAAAGGCGACGGCGATTGGGCAGCCCTGTCACATCATCATGGTGAGCAATAAAGTTCATTTTTGCCTCAGCCACCTGCTGCTTGAGGAAAGGCGTATCCACCACAGACGAATACAGCCCCTTCTGGATGAAGAAATAGCCAAAACAATTACTTAATAGACCCAGCAACAGATTGAGATCATTAATTTTCGTAGCCGAAACAAAGTAACATTCTCCATAGAAAAAACAGAGGATGGCGCAAAGGACGGTAGATAGATCACGATCTTTTCCTTTTTTCCATTGAATGAATAACATGACCGCAGTCACGCTATACAGAATGCCGACCAGAAAATGAAATCGGGTAAACATGCCGCCAAGCACATTCCCCTCCAGCAAGTTCGGAAGTACAGCCCATTCCTGAATAGCCAATGTATACAAAACAATAAAAATACCCAGCGTTCCGCCGAACAGTAAAAATTTGCGCGGTAACGCAATTTCCCTCTCGCTGACTGCATATATGAACAGCAAACCTGCCGCACAGACAAGAGATCCAAGCGACATCATCTTCAGCGAGAACTCCGACTCCATCATCGCACCATTTGGCATCTCTTCCGCAAAAGAAACGATGTGAACCAATTCAAATAAACCAATCAATAAAAACAACGTTGTCATAAGGACCCTTCGGAGGGTCAGTCTTTGAGTCTGAAATAACCAGCTTTGATTATAGATGCCGATACAGGCCGCTGCCGCAGCGAATCCACCCAAGAGTGTCAAAACCGGGTAACCCGATATGATCAGATCAGAGCTTGCAGAGGAACGAAACCATTGATTTGCGATGAAACACAATAAGCCGCCTATCGCGACCCAACCTATTTTTCTCTGATCTTGCTGATTAGCCTTCATGCCGTGTTTTTCCTTCCCGGGATCACCTATCCTGAAATAACATTAACGATATAAATCTACTTTGTTACAATATTCGACATTTTATTATATCTACCAACGTTCAATTCACATGTGAATACATGCTATCTGGTACATAATAACATTTATTTCCGCAGACGTGAACACAAAAATGAGCACTCCTAGTAATATTTATTCATAGATATGTAGAAAAACAAGGCAATAAGAACTAAAAAAACATGAACCCCCTATCGGAGTTCATGTTTTTTTGGATTTGCAACTGTATTTTAGACTAATTTTCGTCTTACGTGCACCATTCGACTTAAAACGCTAATGCGCTAAAGTTATAGATGTAATAGATCCAGCTCTAGTTCACTGGAACTCCAATTCAACAATGATGCAACATGTTTATTTGTCAAAATTCACTTCTGGTGTTGTCAATTTATCATAGAAATCAACAACCTTGTCTTTGTCTTCGGACGAACGCAGTGCCATCGCCGAGCGAGGATGCTCGTCCAATGTACCTGTAATCATGTAAGGCAAAATGTAACCCCATTCTTCCTTCTCACGGAGAGGGACCATCAATTGCTCCAACACACCAAGGACTGGACGCAGATTGTATTTCGTGCCTTTCAGATGAGCAACGAGCAGTTCCGTCGGGCAGTTCCCTGCAGCACGTCCCATGCCGTATACGGAAGCATCCAGCAGTTCAACGCCAAGCTCTGCTGCTACCAATGTGTTGGAGAAGGCGAGCTGCATGTTATTGTGTGTATGAACACCAAGACGTTTGTTCGGCAGATGAGTCTTGAACTTCTCCACCAGGTATTTCACATCGTTATGATCCAGGCTACCATAGGAGTCTACTATGTATACAACATCCACAGCGCTTTCCTTGATCAGTTCAAATGCTTCCAGCAGTTCATTTTCCATTACATTAGACAATGCCATAATATTCAGCGTCGTTTCATATCCACGATCATGGAACGTTTGAACCAGAGCTAGAGCCTTATCTACATCTTTGCTGTAGCAGGCTACACGGATCAGATCCAGCATGCTTTCGCTGCGCGGCAGAATGTCATTCTCGTCCACACGTCCAACGTCAACCAGTGCAGACAATTTGGTGTTGCCTTTTTGAGGAATAACTTTACGCAAGAAATCATCATTCAGAAAACGCCATGGTCCTGCTTCTTCCGCACCTTTCAAAAGCTTAGGTGAGTTTTTGTATCCAATTTCCATATAATCAACGCCAGCTTCGTTCAATCCAGCATAGAGCTGTTGAACAAAGTCCACGCTAAAGTCCCAGTTATTTACCAATCCGCCATCACGGATTGTACAATCTACTATTTTGCAATGATTTGTCTTCATTAATGTCTGCTCCTTTTCTGACCAACTTGTGTATTCCTCTCATGATACTTGAACGTAACAAGAAAAGTAAAGGGATTCCCGACTTATTTACTTCGATAAGATTTCCATATCCGATCCATCTCACTCATCTCGGAATCTTCTGGAGATTTCTTTCCATAGCGTACAGCGTTATAGGTATCTGGCAGCATCGCAGAGAGTCTCTGTTCATCTTCTCTAGCTCCGTGCTGAACAATCGTCTCCGCAGCCTCCAGTGGCGTATGTGCACGCTGTATGTCCACACCCCGATGTGCAGCTCTGTCAATCCACTTCCGATAATAGTATCGAACACGTTCAGCTTCCTGGGAGGGCAGCGGCTCCTTCTTGCGGAACCAGGATTTGCGCGTTTTGGCCGGCGCCTCTAACGTTTCGCTGATGTCCACATACTCCGTCCTGGGTTCTATCTTCTTCTGACCTGGCTGCAGCAGCCCTTTGAAACGCTCCAAAAGTTTATTTATGGCCTTTTGCCCCAGACGCAGGATAAGCCACAGAATAACAACGGCAACAGCCCCCATGACGATCCAACCCAGGATATCCCAGAAAATAGAGGGCTCCCCTGGCTGTTCCATTCCTTCAGGTAGCATCGGCGGTTCATTTGGAGCTGTAGAAGGCGTAAGAGGCTCCTGATTGGAACTCGAACCTATTAATCCTCTGATCCATGCAAGCAGACGGTCACGCAGTGGACCTAGCCAGGCAACAAGACTGGGAAAAGCGCCGATCCCTGCGATCACAATCAGCATCCATAACAGACGCTGGTGATTCGTCCGGGCAAACTCACGCAGCACAATCCTTCTTGAGCCATCATTTAATGTCGCCCGATCCAGCTGCACACTGTACTGACCTACCAACCATCCAGCAAAACTGATGACTCCCGCTGTATATATGGTTCCAGTATACATCAGGAGGGGTTGCATGAATTCAATCCCATTGGCTGCCCCACTGAGCACAATTGCACTGACCACACCCCAAATCTGCAAGCGCCAAATCAAAATCGAACGAAAGACAGGTTGAAAATTCAATCCAATATAGGCTGAGATTACACCCCATACCACTGCCGTGAGCAAATCTGGTAAAGGAAGAACGGCTACTATTGCAATAACCAATGAGACCAGCAGCCCCATAACCAGCGCTGCACCCCATCGAATAAAAGTGTTTTTTTCGCTAATGGTTGGTAACCTGTGCTGCACCCACTGACCTAACCAACCAGCTACAACAAAGATACTCATTAGTGTATACGGCAAAGGTCCGGTTGCATAAAGGGCCGTTAGGGTCAGAAGCGGATAAAGATATAAGCCGATCAACAGAACGGCCGACATGGATAAAAGCACTCTTTCTTTCGTATTGGTACTGTTGGCATCATTCATGCACTCACCGCCTTAGCATCGCTTTTCCCACCCTCTACCGGGAGTATGGTCACACGATGGCCTTGCTCATGCAAACGCGCAATTTCATGTTCCATGGCTGGAGATACATAGGACGTAATTAAGAGATAACTGCGAACCTGCTGGGCTTCTTCATTGCGTTCTACTTCATCACTCAGAAACTGCTCCATGGGAACCATGCATTTTAACTCCGTCTCCGCCATAGCTTCCAGCAGCATTTCCAGATGTGGACTGCCGTAATCCGGCTCAATTCGTAATGGTTCACGCCCTCCACTTACTCGGTAGCCATTATGAGCAAATCCTGCGGGCAACCCTCTTCCGATCGCATCTACTACTGCAGTTGCCGCATAACGGAGTGCACGTTCGATCAGCTCCGGGCGGGTAACGACGCTCCACATATCCGCAGACTCCTGAATGTTGACCACAATCCAGGATTGAGGGTCCGCAGTCCATCCCTGCTTGTACACCTGCAACTCTCCCGTACGTGCACTCGCTTTCCAATGAATGCGGTTCATCGGATCACCCGCACCATAGGGACGTACCCCGAGGATCAGAAAGGGATCTTCGACAATCCAACGGGATACCTCAACCTCACCCTGCCATACCTGATAGATCGCAGGCAGATCCTCCGCATGAACAAGTGAAGGATATACAACCATGGATAGATGAACGGGGATTGGCTTCGAGGTACGCCAGAGACCAAACAGATCCCCTCCGGTCATTGTCACGGTGTTCAACGTATATATCCCACGTCTGCTGCATACAAAAGGATGCTTGCGGGTAATACGAGTAAACGGTTTCAAAGTGAAGATACTTTTATGATTCTGATAAATATCTCCTTGGCTGATATCCATGCCCGAGCCAGAACGAAATACAAATGATACTGGCATCATAGCTTCAAGTCTAAGCCATGGAACCGAAATTCGTTTTTCATTTGCAATGGTCTCTACCATCTCCAGCTCATCTCCGGCGTAACAGCGCGTTTTGCTGAACTGTCGGGTATACTTCAGCTTGCGTAAAGCGGGACGTCCAAACCATATGCCGTGTACTCCAATAACAATACCTCCAACAATGACAAGCCATAGTAATGCCATAAGTTATCGCCCGTTGCCTGCAGCAAAATTCTCCGTCGGCACTTCAATCTGGCTCAAAAGTTCCTGAATAATGCGTTCCGCCAAGCCCTCTTGCTGCCTCACCCGGTTGCGGAATACAAGTCGATGGGCGAGGACAGGCTCTGCCAATATTTTAATATCATCAGGGAGCACAAAGTCTCTGCCATGTAATGCAGCCCAAGCCTGACTTGCCTTGAGTAATGCCTGAGCTCCTCGTGGACTTACGCCAAGTGAAAGCTCGGGATGCTGCCTGGTAGCTTCTGTCAGATGAATAATATAGCGCAACAGATCTTCGTCAATCTGGACCGTTGTATACGTGTTCTGTGCCTCAAGCAGCTGCTCACGACTAATGATCGCGGACAGATCAGCAACAGAACGGCTCGCTACCGTACGTCTCAGAATTTCCACACTTTCTTCACTGCTTGGATAGCCCATTCGAATCTTCATCATAAAACGATCCATCTGTGCCTCCGGTAAAGGGAAGGTTCCCTGGTTATCTACCGGGTTTTGCGTAGCAATGACGATAAATGGTCGCTCCAGCTGTCTGGTCGAACCATCAATACTAATCTGCCGTTCCTCCATACACTCCAGCAAACTCGACTGAGTACGCGGTGTAGCTCGGTTGATCTCATCGGCTAGTACCAAATTGGCAAACAGAGGGCCAGGTCTGAACTCAAAGTCACCTTCCTTTTGGTTGAAGAAATGAATACCCGTCAAATCGGATGGCAACAGATCCGGTGTGAACTGAATACGCTGAAAGGTGCAATCCAATGAAGAGGCTACCGATTTTGCCAACATGGTTTTCCCCGTACCTGGCACGTCCTCCAGCAGAACATGTCCTGAAGCAATGATGGCTGTCATCACAAGCTCAATCGTTCGGCCTTTCCCCACAATGATCTTTCCTACATGATCCATGAGCTGCTTGTTCATTTGTTCCATTCTCTGGATATCCATAATTGGTTCTTCCTCCCGTGAATTGAGCTTATGTATTCGCATTCATTCTAACTATAACCCTAATCGTCCCAACAAAAAACAACAGGAACCGGCGTTTAGCCAATTCCTGCTCGCTCAGCTCTTGCCTTTACACCACGGGAAGCATAATAATGAACCGCGTGCCTTCCCCTTTTTTGCTATCCACAGAGATGTTGCCTCCGTGATTCTTAATAATGCGGTAACTCACGGAAAGTCCCAGCCCCGTCCCGCTCTCCTTCGTGGTGAAAAATGGGTCAAACAAACGCACAAGCGTGTTGTGGTCCATTCCCTGTCCATTATCTGCAATGGAGATCTGTACATACTTGTTCTCGGTTCCCGTGGAGATCCGAATCAGACCTGTGTGCTCTTCGCCCACATCCTCAATGGCATCCATCGCATTTTTAACCATATTCAAAATTACCTGCTTAATCTGTTTGACATCAATGGACACATTTAACGGAACTTCTGCTTCATCCAGGGTAATCTCGCATCCCTTCATTAATCCTTCACTTTCTGTCAGCAAGACCACCTCTTTGAGCAAAGAGTTAACAGACATAATGGTCTTCTGAGGAGCTGACGGTTTGGAGGAATTCAGAAATTCGTAGATAATGTCGTTCGCCCTGTCAATCTCCGTTAGAATGATTCGAGCGTACTCGTCTTTCCCCAACTGCAATAAATGGGGCCGAAGCAACTGGATAAATCCGCGGATAGCCGTCAAAGGATTGCGAATTTCATGGGCAATAGATGCCGAAATCCGCCCCAACATTGCAAGTTTGTCATTTTGATAAGCGGTCTGCTCAATTTGTTTATAATCGGAAACATCCTTCACACTGAATAGGAAGTCACCATCCATCTGATCCCCGTACGTTACTGTAACTAGCCAATGCCTGCCATACTCGTCAATCAATTCATGATAGCGCTTACGATGAAAAATGGTCTCCCGATAGATGCGTAGAATTTTCTTTTTCTTGAATCGGCTCATCTGTGGATGATGCAGCATTTGCATCAGGGTGCAGCCGCTCAACAGACTTCTAGGAAGCTCCAACAATTTTGCCATCTGAACGTTAATAAACGTCAGTACACCATTACTGTCAAACAACATAATACCGCTATCCAGATGCTCCAGGACATTCTCATACTTGTTGTTATCCAGATGTACAGGCGGGAATCCATTCGTTGGTCGAGGCACTGTATCCTGAAATTCACTAATCATGTCAGGTTCCTCCTTTTCACGTAAATGATAAACTTGCCATTCGGACATCATATCATCACAGAAACAGGAAGGGCCGATTTTATATTCATTACCGGTGCCCTTTCATTAGGGGGCTGAGCCGAAAATATGGATGGCATGTCCGGAACCCAAGCTGGTCTATTCCGGGTAACCAAGAGTCGATCCGGAAAACATTATACGTCTGTTCCATTCTAAGCTTCTCCTATTCCCAAACACGAACATTTTTTGCTCCGCCTCTTTTGCAAGTCTGTTTTTATCATAGACAAGTTTATAGAAGGGAGTCAATCGGAGAAAGTGTCGAATGGAAATTATTTTAAGAAAAACCGTGAATTAGTTTCTCCACACAACAAAAACGAAGCTTTTTCGCTTTATTGGCGAATCAGCTTCGTTCGTATAGTTTAAATTTTAAATAATTCAATTCAATTTATAGTCCACTCTTGTTATGCTGAATTTTGAGTCTGCGCTGACTCATGACGGCTAACCGACGCTTGAGTTCGCTTTCCCATTTCTCATCCTTCATTTCCTTGGCAAGCCGAAGCAGATCCAGAGACATGTCGATCTGACGCTGTACAATGACCATAGCATCCTCGCTTTCACGATTCACGCAATTTTCAAAAATCGCATCTTCATCTTCCGTCACGTAATCTTGAAAATCAATCTCCGACGCACCATCTCCATGCGCATATTCAGCCAGAATTTCATATTCATTTTCCACTTTATAATGCACTTCTACCCGGTGACATACCGGACAAAACAGCAGGGGAACATTATGAACCTGGGTGCGGTAATGCTTCAGCGTGCCCTTTGTTCCCACCATACTTGCCCCACAACAGTAACTCATTTTTGTTCACCCTCCTTATAACGTGCCGAGACTTTTTAATGGACAGCAGTCCCGTACACTTCAAGCACTTCCAAAAAAGGAATAGTTCCATCAGTGTATCACATTCATGTACAAATTATAAATGCAGAGCACCGGAATATTTACCGGGTTTCCATACCCTATTCGCCTTAAGGCCCTTCGATTCCTCTTTCCAAAGATAAAATGAAGGCATTCTTCTATTACATCATTACCACGTTTACGTCCCTGGTTAAACACTTTTCTTCCTATAGGTCTTATATTCTGGCAAAAGGGTGCAAAAAGCCCTCAATCCCATGAGGGATGAGGGCTTGAACTATAAATGTTCAAGTTAAATCAGGCTTACAGGTTGTTGTCGCCTGGTTTCCAGTTCATTGCACACAATCCACCGGATTGCAGAGCTTGCAGTACGCGAAGTGTTTCTTCAACACTGCGGCCTACATCATTGTGGTTAACTACTTGATATTTCAATTCGCCTTCTGGATCAATGATGAACAGGCCGCGCAGTGCAACGCCTTCTTCTTCGATCAGAATGCCATAATCTTTAGCAACTTGTTTCGTGATGTCGGACGCCAATGGGAAGTTCAATTGACCCAGGCCATTGCTGTCTTTAGGTGTGTTGATCCAAGCTTTGTGGCTGTGTACGGAGTCAACGCTCACGCCAAGAACTTCAGTATCCAAAGCTTTGAATTGCTCAGCAGCATCACTCAAAGCTGTAATTTCAGTTGGGCACACAAAAGTGAAATCCAAAGGATAAAAGAAAAATACGAGCCATTTGCCACGATAATCGGACAGTTTTACGGAACCAAAGTCTTGTCCATCTCCCGATACTGTTTCCATTGCAAAATCCGGTGCGGGTCTACCAACCAAACGTTCTGCCATAACTAACAATTCCTCCTTCGGGATTATGTAAGCACTCAAGTTGAATGCTCATCATTAAGAAAAACGTGAACGTTTTTCTTCTAATTAAAGTAATATTGTTACTTGATAACAAGTACAAGTAAAATGTTATCATCCGGACTTCTCAAAGTCAAGATTATAATCGTTGTTTTTTTATAATAATTATAAATAAGGATTTTTCGTGGCAAAAATCATAAAGGAACAGCCCTCTGCAATTCCGGATCGGAGCAAAGAGCTGTTCTGTTATTCCTATTATTACGCCTGTTTCTGAATTGCCGCGACGATCAGATCGCCCATTTCCGTCGTGCTGATCGCTTTGCTCTTGTCTACAGCGATGTCGCTCGTACGATGTCCTGCATTCAGCACATCAGACACAGCTGCTTCAATTGCGTCAGCACCTTCCGCATAACCAAAAGTTGTACGGAACATCAACGCCAGCGAAAGGATTGTTGCGATCGGATTCGCCAGTCCTTGACCTGCGATATCCGGTGCTGAACCGTGTACTGGCTCATACAAACCAAAGCTGCCTTCACCCAGCGATGCGGATGCCAGCATGCCGATCGAACCTGTCAGCATCGCTGCTTCATCACTAAGGATATCCCCGAACATATTTTCAGTCACGATTACGTCAAAGCTGGATGGACGACGCAGCAGCTGCATTGCACAGTTGTCAACAAGTACATGTTCCACTTCAACATCCGGATATTCCGGTGCTACACGGTTAACGACTTCTCTCCAAAGACGGGAAGTTTCGAGCACGTTGGCTTTATCTACAGAAGCCAGCCTTTTGCTGCGTCCTTGAGCAATTACAAACGCCTGACGAACGATGCGCTCCACTTCGGTTACATTATATACACAGGTATCTACGGCTTCCTCGCCTTGTGCACCTTCACGTCTGAACTTTTCACCAAAGTAGATTCCTCCGGTCAACTCACGCACGACCATCAGATCCGTACCTTCCAGCACTTCCGGTTTCAAGGTAGAAGCATCCTTCAAGCAATCAAATACGACGGCCGGACGCAGGTTCGAGAACAGTCCGAGCGCTTTACGGATGCCAAGCAAGCCTGTTTCCGGACGCAATTCCTTGCTGTTGTTGTCCCATTTTGGACCGCCAACGGCTCCAAGCAGCACAGCATCCGCACTTTTACATACGGTCAGTGTTTCTTCAGGAAGCGGTGTACCCTTCTCATCAATGGCGATTCCACCAAACAGTGCATGCTCTGTCTCAAAACGGTATCCGAACACTTCCTCCGTACGTTTGAGAACTTTTTCTGCCTCGGCTACAACTTCAGGACCGATTCCGTCGCCTGCGATTACTGCAATTTTTTTCACGTCTGCCATGGGTTGTCCACTCCTTATATCGATTCATTCGATTGTTCGCTTTAATAATTAACGTGTCATTTATAACTCTCTCTTTTGTATCATATTCAGAGGTCATTTGACCAAGATATACAATCTATGACTTTAATAGTTTTTGCCTATAAGTGGTTTTGAATTGGTTGTTCTGTACCTCTGACTGAGTTAAAATAAACCCTGAAGACAAATTCAGGTAACTCAGGAGGGATTGCAATCATGCAATACACGTACTTGGGAAAATCAGGTCTTAAAGTCAGCCGGATCTGTCTCGGCACGATGAATTTTGGGCCTGCTACAGACGAAAAAGAGGCATTCCGTATCATGGATGCAGCACTCGATGCCGGTGTGAACTTTTTTGATACCGCTAACATTTATGGCTGGGGCGAAAATTCGGGTCTCACCGAGGAGATCATTGGACGCTGGTTTAAACAGGGCGGCGGTAGACGTGAAAAAGTCGTTCTGGCGACCAAAGTCTATGGCTCCATGCACGATGATACAGACGGTCCAAACAACGATGCTGGCCTCTCCGCTTACAAAATCAGACGTCATCTGGAAGGTTCCCTCCGTCGCCTGCAAACCGATCATGTTGAACTCTACCAGATGCACCACGTTGATCCTGCTATTTCGTGGGACGAGCTGTGGGGCGCATTTGAAAACGCTGTTCATCAGGGCAAAATTGGTTATGTAGGTTCAAGCAACTTTGCTGGATGGCAGATTGCCGTTGCTCAAAGTGAAGCCAAGAATCGTCATTTCCTCGGGCTTGTATCCGAGCAGCATAAATACAGTCTCAACTGCCGTTTGCCTGAGCTCGAAGTGCTGCCCGCAGCGAAAGAGCTGGGCCTTGGCGTTATTCCGTGGAGTCCGCTGGATGGTGGGTTACTCGGACGTAATGCACTCCAAAAGCTGGAAGGCACACGCAGCGGTGGCATTGCTGAACGCATTGAGTCCCATCAAACGCAGTTGGAACAATTCGCGGCACTTTGCCGTGAACTCGGCGAACCGCAGGATACCATAGCTTTGGCCTGGGTTGCCGCTAATCCGGCAGTTACCGCACCCATTATTGGGCCGCGTACGCTGGAGCAGTTTGAAACAGCACTCAAATGTTTGGATGTTACTTTGGATGAAGCGGTCCTCAAACGTTTGGATGAAATCTTTCCGGGTCCGGGAGGACAAGCTCCGAATGCATATGCTTGGTAAAAGCTTAACAGCTTAAACTGAATACATCTTTTTAACGAAAAATGCTCTATATAGAAATCAATTATTCTATGATATAACAACAAAAAAGTCTGACCTTCACATGTTGAGGGTCAGACTTTTTATGTACCTCACTGCACTGACATACCCCGGCTGGGAACTCCATCTCAGCTTCTCCAGCCAGACGAATTCCTGTCCAATGAAGAGCTTTGCTTGCTGCAAATGATATGTTACAGGTTCACATTAACGCGATTCGTGTAAGTCTTACGTTTCTCTATCAATTTGTTCAAGCCATCTACATAAGCACGAGCACTGGCACCCAGAATATCGGTACTTACGCCACGTCCTTGTACAGATATTTCATTTTGAGTAAGTACGACATGAACCTCACCCAATGCATCCTTACCATGCGTAACCGATTTGATCGAGTAGTCGGATAGCGTTACCTCTTCTCCGCTCACTTGGTCAATCGCATTATAAATGGCATCAACAGACCCATTACCTTCAGCTTTTTGTTCCACCGTATCACCCTCAAGTGTAGCAATACGAACTTTAGCAGTTGGAATGGATTCATCACCATATGTCACAAAGATGGATTCCAGTTTAAACACTTCAGGTGCATCCTGCAATTTCTCTTCGATGACCGCCAGCAAATCCTCATCTGTCACTTCTTTTTTCTTATCAGCCAGATCTTTGAATTGGGCAAAAGCACGGTTCAATGCTTCATCTTCCAGTTCATAACCGAGCTCAATCAAGCGCTCACGGAAGGCATGACGTCCCGAGTGTTTACCTAACACGAGCTTGCTTTCCTTCAGACCGATGGTCTCTGGCGTCATAATTTCGTAGGTTGTTTTCTCCTTCAGCATGCCATCCTGGTGAATTCCGGATTCGTGTGCAAACGCATTCGCACCAACAATCGCTTTATTCCCAGGCACAACCATACCCGTCAAACGACTCACGAGACGACTGGTCCGAGCAATTTCAGAAAGCTGCAGCGAAGTTTTCGCCTGGAAAAATTCCTGACGTGTCTCCAGTGCCATGGCAATCTCTTCAATCGCGGTATTACCTGCACGTTCACCAATGCCGTTGATGGTGCCCTCAATTTGATCGGCTCCGTTCAGAATCGCTGCGAGAGTGTTGGCAGTTGCCATCCCCAGGTCGTTATGACAGTGTGCACTCAGCTGCACCTTATCAATGTTGTGTACGTTTTCCTTGAGATGTTTGAAAATGTTTCCGTATTCATATGGGCTCAGATAGCCAACGGTATCCGGGATATTTACAACAGCTGCACCTTCTTCCACAGCCATATTCACCATCTCAACGAGGAAATCATACTCGGTCCGACCTGCATCCTCCAAAGAGAATTCAATCTTCGAAAAAGTATTCTTCGCATAGCGAATGGCTGACCGAGCTGTGTCAAGAACTTGAGCTCTGTCCATGCGCAATTTATGCTGGCGATGAATGGGTGAAGTTGCCAAAAAGATGTGGATACACGGGTCTTGAGCGCCCTTCAACGCCTCTTTCACCGCATCGATATCCTGCTCTCTGGAGCGGGATAAGCCAATAACAGTAACATTATTGACCGCTTTGGCTACTGCATTAACTGCCGCCAAGTCGCCTGGAGAGGCCGCAGGGAAACCGGCTTCCATCCGGTCAATACCAAGCCGCTCGAGCTGGTGCGCAATTTCCACCTTTTCACGAGTGTTCAGATTGACCCCCGGGGATTGTTCTCCATCACGCAGCGTTGTGTCAAATACATAGATTTTACGCACGCCTCGCACCTCCTAGACTTGTATTTTATGTTCCTCTAAACCAGTAATAGCGGCACACGCATATGCACGGCCGCTATTCCCGGTTAAAGCTGTAAGTTTACTTGATGACCTTAAAGCCGATGCTTACTTCTTGATCCAGTGCATCATCTCACGCAATTGTCCGCCAACCACTTCGATTGGGTGTTCAGCTTCGTTGCGACGGGTTGCTGTCAGGAACGCACGGCCGGATTGGTTTTCCAGGATGAAGTCACGTGCAAATTTACCTTGTTGGATATCTGTCAGGACTTCTTTCATTGCTTTCTTCGTATCTTCCGTTACCACGCGAGGTCCAGTTACATAGTCACCGTACTCTGCTGTGTTACTGATGGAATCACGCATGCTTGCAAGTCCACCTTCATACATCAGGTCAACGATCAGTTTCAATTCGTGCAGACACTCGAAGTATGCCATTTCAGGAGCATAACCCGCTTCTGTCAACGTTTCGAATCCAGCTTTTACCAGGGCACTTACACCGCCACACAGAACAGCTTGCTCACCGAACAGGTCTGTTTCTGTTTCTTCACGGAAGGAAGTTTCGATAACCCCTGCACGCGTGCAACCGATACCTTTGGCATAAGCCAGACCGATATCTTTTGCTTTACCTGTTGCATCTTGCTCAATTGCGATCAGGCCCGGTACACCGAATCCTTCCACGTAGGTACGACGTACCATGTGGCCAGGGGACTTAGGAGCTACCAGCAATACATCGCTGTCTTTTGGAGCAACGATTTGACCGAAATGAACGTTGAAACCGTGGGAGAAGAGCAATGCTGCGCCTTTTTTCAGGTTTGGTTCGATTTCGTTTTTGTACACAGATGCTTGTGTTTCGTCAGGGAGCAGAATTTGAACTACATCTGCACGGCTAGTTGCTTCAGCCGGGGACAGAACTTCAAATCCGTCATTTTTTGCAGTGTCAAAAGATTTACCTTCACGAAGTCCGATGACTACGTTCAATCCACTGTCACGCAGGTTTTGAGCTTGGGCATGGCCCTGGCTACCGTAACCGATGACCGCAATCGTTTTTCCTTTCAATACGCTAAGTTCTGCATCCTGTTCATAATAAGTAGTTACTGGCATGTTTATAAGTCCTCCTTTGTATTGTAAAGAACCCTTCATTAATGAGCGGGTGTCTCAAGGGACCGGTACGCTTTCCTGCTATAGCGTCTCTGGTCTGATCCGATCCGTTCAGACACCCGCCCGTTAATGCGGGTGTGTGGCTATATTGTCAAGCGTTACATCACTAAAATGTTAAATTGCAACTTGTACGGGACTGGTACCTCATCTAAGAATAACGGTATATTTCAACTCCGTGCTGCTAATATACCTTTGTCGTTCCATGGATAAGCATCAGACATCGCTTTTTAATATGACTGTTTAAACGTTACCTCGTACCAATGCAGTTATTCCTGTACGTGACAGTTCGCGAATGCCATAGGGCTTAAGCAATTCTATCATCGCATCAATTTTATCCGTATCTCCGACCACCTGTATAATCAGGCTGCCTGGACCAACATCTACAACTGAGGCGCGGAATGTCTCCACCACACCCAGAATTTCTGGACGTTCGGAGGGCTCTGCCTTTACCTTGATCAACGCAAGTTCACGGGCAACCATCGGTTTCAGACTAAAATCAACCACTTTGATGACATCAATGATTTTGTACAGTTGCTTTTCAATCTGTTCCAGCGTTTTGTCATCACCGATCGTCACAATGACCATCCGAGACAAACCCGGTTCCTCGGATTGACCCACCGTGATGCTCTCAATGTTGAATCCCCGTCTACCGAACAACCCTGATACCCGCTGCAGGACGCCAGGCTGATCGTTGACCAATATCGAAATCGTATGTCTAATCATTCCTCAGCATCCCCCATCAGCATTTGATCTATTGTCGCTCCTTGCGGAACCATTGGATAAACATTTTCTTCCTTGCGAACTACGAATTCAACAACGACCGGTCCTGGTGTATCCAGGGCTTCTTGCCAAGCACGCTCAGCTTCTTCCTTGTTGGTTGCACGCAATCCTTTTACGCCATAAGCTTCAGCAAGTTTTACAAAATCAGGGCTGCCTGCCAGATCGATATGACTGTAACGGTTCTCATAGATGATCTCTTGCCACTGACGAACCATTCCAAGCACCTGATTATTGATAATAACAATCTTCACCGGGATGTTGTTAATGGCACAAATCGCAAGCTCCTGAGAACACATCTGCATGCCGCCGTCACCGTTAATGGAAATAACAAGTCTGTCCGGGTTGGCCATTTGAGCACCGATTGCAGAAGGGAATCCAAAACCCATCGTTCCCAGTCCACCGGAAGTTACCCATGAACGCGGTTGGTTGAATTTGTAATATTGTGCTGCCCACATTTGATGCTGGCCAACGTCCGTAGTGACGATTGCTTCGCCCTTGGTTGTATCATTCAGCATTTCCACAACCCACTGCGGTTTCAATACTTCCTCTGAATCTGTGTAACTATATGGCTTCTCTTGTTTCCATTGTTTGATCTGGTCTCTCCATGCGTCTGCACGTTCAGCGCGTTGAACCTCTTTGTTCGCTATTTCCAGAACCGTCTTCACATCACCAACGATTGGAATGTCCGTTGCAATGTTTTTGCCAATCTCAGCCGGATCAATGTCAATGTGCACAATTTTGGCATGTGGAGCGAATCCGTCCAGCTTGCCTGTTACCCGGTCATCGAAGCGTGCTCCGATGTTAATCAGCAAATCCGATTTTTGAATCGCCTGATTGGAAGTGTATGTTCCATGCATCCCCGGCATCCCGGTCCACAATTCGTGACCACTCGGGAATGCTCCAAGTCCGAGAAGTGTTGTCGTGATTGGAATGCCTGTCTTTTCCACAAATTCGAACAGCGCTTCGTGTCCACCGGAGTAAACTACACCGCCGCCTGCCAGAATCATCGGACGCTCTGCTTCCTGAATCGCCTGAGCCAGACGATCAACCTGAAGTTTGTTCGGTACTGTCCGTGGGTTGTACCCTCTCAATATAACAGGTTCAGTCACGGGTTCAAACAACGTTTTGTTAGCTGATACATCCTTCGGAATGTCGATCAATACGGGACCTTTACGTCCTGTATTCGCAATATGAAATGCCTCATGAATGACACGTGACAAATCTTTTACGTCTTTTACCAGATAACTGTGTTTGGTGATTGGCATCGTGATTCCGGTAATATCCGCTTCCTGGAAAGCATCAGAGCCAATTAGACTGGAAATAACATTTCCCGTAATGACTACGAGTGGTACGGAATCCATATACGCTGTTGCAATCCCCGTAACCAGATTCGTTGCTCCAGGTCCGGAGGTAGCGATACAGACACCCACTTTTCCGCTCGCCCGTGCATATCCGTCAGCTGCATGAATGGCGCCTTGTTCGTGACGGGTTAACACGTGCTTGAAATCCTCGAAACCATACATCGCATCGTAAATGTACAACACTGCGCCGCCCGGGTAACCAAAAACGCACTCTACACCTTCCAGCAACAAGCTTCTCAGCAGAATTTCTGAACCGCTAATGACCTCCGGCTTCATCCATTTTTCACGTAATTCATCTGTCGATCGTACTTCTGGAATTTGAGCTCCCATCAGTCATCCTCCTCTCGGAATTTACATCATTCTGACATTTAAAGTTACAAAAAAAACCTTCCATCCCTGCAAACAAGTTCATGCTTGCGAGGGACGAAAGGTTATCGCTTCCGTGGTACCACCCAACTTTGTCCGAAATTTCGCAATAACGGACCTTACCAGGTACAAAAAATGATAGACCAAACGGACATACCCGTTCTCCATACCTGTTGTCTGTAACGCAGACATACGATTTTCCCTAATAACCCAATGGAGTGACATCCAATGCTTTTCAGGAAAACAGCTCCGAGGTGAGCTCGTATATAAGGGATAATGGTGGTGGTTTCAGCAATTCCAGCCACTCTCTGAGCAAAAGAGCCCTTAAAACTTCGTCCTCTTCATAGCCGATGAAATATTCTCGTTAAATGTTAGGAACATTATATGATTCCTCCAACCGATAAGTCAATACCCCTTTTGTATAAAAATTCAGAACATCCCTAATCTTTCATCCTGAATCTTTAACGTTATCCCAATCCCTGCGCTTCATTCAGTCACCTTTCAACTTCCCTCAGGCATAGGATATACGAGCAGCACGACTGGTCCTGAAAGGAGGCTTCCGATGGTGCTTCGGCAACGTAAATCCAAGCTAGATGATGCCGCCATAATGAGGCTGATTGACTCTCAACTTGTTCCTCTATCTCATATGAGTGAAAGTGAAATCAATAAAATACGCAAAGAAATACCCCTGCGAATGAACAGGGGCATGACCTTTGTTGTCTCACCGAATCCTGACAACGAAGCTGTCGCATTCATCCATTTTCTCATGCACGGCGAACTGCTGTATGTGGATATGATGGCTGTTGCTCCAAAAGAACAGCGAAAGAGGTACGGCCAGACTTTACTGCTCAAAGCGGAAAACTTTGCGGCTTCTCGAGGTTGCAAAAGATCCAAAGTGATGGTTGACGAAGGCAATACAAAAGGACTTCGATTTTACCAGAAAAATGGATATATCACGATTCGATACATTATGTTAAGCCGCTGCTACGAGTTGGAAAAAACATTATAAATCGGTTTAGAAAAAGCCTGGCGGCCGTGGTCCGTAGGGTCCATATCCAGGTCCTGGTCCATATCCACCACCAAATCCTGGTCCGTACCCTGGGCCTGGTTTTGGTCCCGGGCCATACCCTGGACCAGCACCTGGACCATAACCGAATCCAGGACCAGCGCCGTAAGCATAAGGCAGCGTACCGATTGCGAGCAGATCAAATAATACCAATGGCAAAATGGCTTTGGTGCGTACTTTTTTGCCAACTGAGCGTTTCAGCACCAATTTATTGCCCGATACTTTCAACAGCCTCCCGCTCACCCGAGTACCGTCTTTTTTGATCGCAACAATATTTTTGCCTATTAATTTCATCGCTTCATCACGCGTAACATGTTGTTTCATACTTTCCCCTCCTCCTCGGATCGTTCAAAACAGTGTATTCGTCCAGAGCCAGCTTCGCTTGTTTCTTTGTCCCTAAATGAAAATATGGGTGTCTTCCCCATCACGGTCAAGCATCTTGGCAGTTCGCTTTTTTTTCTTATAAAAACACAAAAAGGCTCGCACGAGGCGAACCTTTTGAAGTAAAGAATAAGGTGGGAAAACATCAATTCTGTCGTTACCTTTTCCCCGGATCATACGGTTCCCCGAGTGCAGACGGAGCAGACGAGCGCCCGACAGCCGCAACGAGCACGATGATGGTGAGCAGGTATGGCAGCATATAAATAATTTCCTGGGGAATACTTTGAGACCATTCGAATAGCTGTACATAGTTCCGAATCGCTTGCGAGAAACCAAAGAACACAGCGGCCCCAAAGGCACCAATCGGATTCCACTTACCAAAGATCATCGCTGCAATCGCAATGTAACCTTGACCGGAAACCGTATTATGAGAGAATGTGCCTGTCGTAGTCAGCGTAATTGCAGCTCCACCGATAGCAGCCAGCGCACCACTGATCATCACCGCAACATAACGGTAACGACGCACTTTAACACCCACGGTATCCGCAGCACTTGGATGTTCACCAACCGAGCGAAGACGAAGGCCGAATGGAGTTTTGTACATGATGTAATAAGTCAGAAAAACGAACAGAATAGCCAGATATGTTGTCGGGTACACGTTCTTGAAGAACGCTTCCCCAAGCAACGGAATATCTTTTAACAGTGGCACATCAAACTTGCTAAAACCTTGTACCAGTGGGGAATCGCCTGATCCTTCAAACAGCAGTTTTACCAAATAAAGTGTGCTTCCTGCTGCCAGGAAGTTGATTACGATACCACTTATAATTTGGTCCGCCTTAAATGTAATTGAGGCAACCGCATGGATCAACGAAACCACTACACCCAGCACAACCGCGAACAGAATCCCCATCCAGGCAGATGTCGTTCCTCCCATACCGGCTTCTTGAGCATAGTGCGCAGCAATTCCCGCTGCAAAGGCACCAAATACCATGAAACCTTCAAGTCCAAGGTTGGTCACACCGGATTTTTCCGAAAAGATTCCGCCCAGTGATGCAAAAATCAATGCCGTGGCAAAGACAAGCGTCGTATTGATAATTTGCCCAATTGTCAACAAGTCCATCTACAACACCTTCTCTTTCTTGCGCTTGGAATAGAACGGTTTAAGTACCCAGCGCACGATGCCTTGTGCCGCAATGAAGAAGATAATCGAACCAATCACAATCCGAATAATCTCGGGCGGTACATCCGCAGCAAAGCTCATTCCCGCAGATCCATAAGTGAGCGTACCGAACAACAACGCGCCCAGCAACACACCAAACGGATGATTCAAACCAATCAGTGCAACCGCGATGCCGTCAAAACCTGTTCCTGGTGAGCCCGACATAACAGTCTGATATTGGAACACTCCAAGTACCTGGAATGCACCGCCAAGACCCGCAAGCATACCACTGATAAACATGGCTTTTACAATATTGCGATTGACATGCATACCCGCATACTCTGCCGCATTCGGGTTATATCCTACGGCACGAATCTCGTACCCTTGTTTGGTTTTCCACATGTAAATATAAAAGAGCACAGCCATGACAAGAGCAATCAATGTTCCCATGTGAACACGAGAGTTGCCCATCAGTTCGGAAAGCCATGTCAGACTAATCGATGCCGTATCACTGATATCGACCGAACGATTTTCCCCTTTTAACAGCAGGAATTGGCGCACAATCAGGTTGGCCAGATACAGACCAATCCAGTTCAGCATGATACTACTGATAACTTCGTTAACCCCACGCGCTGCTTTCAGGTAACCGGCAATGGCTGCCCACAGACCACCAAATACCGCACCGGCAATCAATGCCAGTGGAGCATGAATGTAGATTGGCAGACCTGTAAACTTCACGCCTACAAAAGTTGCGGCAGTCATACCGACGAGAAATTGTCCTTCTCCACCGATATTAAACAGCCCTGCACGTGACGCAAATGCAAATGCAAGTCCTGTCATAATCAGCGGTGTCATTTCCCGGACTGCTTCACCAAAGTTGTACATGTCTCCGAAAACCTTCGTAAACAGTGCACTATAGGCTTCAATCGGGTTATATCCACCGATCAGCATGACAATACCACCCAGGATCAGACCCATAATGATGGCTACAATAGGTAATATAAATGAATCACGGGTAAACCATTTCAATACGTTACTCATGCACAGTACCTCTCTTTTGGGTGCTGCCCGCCATCATCAAGCCGAGCTCCCTGTCATTGGTTTCTTCCGGCAGCACCTCGCCCACGATCTGTCCTTCATAGATGACAGCAATTCGGTCGGATACGTTGATAATTTCATCCAGCTCGAATGAGATCAGCAATACCGCTTTGCCCTGATCACGTTGTGCAATCAATTGTTTTTGAACAAACTCAATAGCACCTACGTCCAGACCACGAGTTGGCTGGGCAGCAATAAGCAGTTCAGGGTTCTTATCAACCTCACGTGCGATAATGGCTTTCTGTTGGTTCCCTCCCGATAAGGAGCGGGCTTTTGTTTCAATGCTTGGTGTACGCACATCAAATGCCTCGACAAGACGCTTCGCTTGCTTCTTGATCGCATCGAAGTTAAGGAATCCTTTACGGGTATAAGGAGATTTATAATACGATTCCAGGACGATATTTTCACTCACAGAAAAATCAAGGACAAGTCCATGTTTGTGCCGGTCTTCCGGAATATGGGCTACACCCGACTCCGAAATATGGCGCGGAGAATGATTAGACAGTTCTTTACCCTCAAGGCGAATCGAACCGCTATCTACTTTACGCAGTCCGGTAAGAGCCTCAATAAGTTCGCTCTGTCCATTACCATCAACACCTGCGATTCCTACAATCTCTCCTGCACGTACATTCAGGTTGAGTTCGTTCAGAACCGAGATACCCTCTTTATTTTTGGCAGTCAATTTGCTGACTTCCAGTACATTGTTTCCTGGTGTAGCTGGCTTCTTATCCACTTTAAAAGTAACATTGCGACCAACCATTTTTTCTGCCAGCTCATTCGGATTCGTTTCTGATGTTGTAACGGAGTCAATCACTTTACCACGACGAATGATTGTCACCGTATCGGAGATTTCCATGATTTCTTTCAGTTTGTGTGTGATCAGAATAATGGATTTGCCTTCGGCCACCAACTTTCTCATGATCACCATCAGTTCTTTGATCTCCTGAGGTGTTAATACAGCAGTAGGCTCGTCAAAGATCAGAATGTCTGCACCACGATACAACGTTTTTACAATCTCAACACGTTGCTGCATTCCGACGGAAATGTCATGAATTTTGGCATGCGGGTTCACTTTGAGTCCATACTGTTCAGACAGTCGCTGCACTTCAGCAGCAGCTTTTTTATAATTAATGTTGAGACCCTTCCTTGGTTCAGATCCCAAAATAATGTTCTCTGTTACCGTGAACGGCTGTACAAGCTTAAAGTGCTGATGCACCATGCCGATGCCAAGATCGATTGCTTTGTTAGGGCTGTCGATGATGACAGGCTTGCCATTCACTTCAATGGAACCTTCATCCGGCTGATAGAGACCAAAGACAATATTCATCAACGTTGATTTACCAGCGCCGTTTTCGCCCAGTAGAGCATGGATCTCGCCTTTACGAAGCTGAAGGCTGATGGCGTCGTTGGCAACAATGCCTGGGAAACGCTTCGTGATTTGTTTCAACTCAACGACGGGGGTTGCTGCACCCATGTAATCACCCTTATACCTGATATAGTGTGGTTCCGCAAACGTAAGAAAAACGTCTATCGACGTTTATTCAAGGAAGATGACCGCTTTTTAGCGGTACTTTTTCTTGGGATTATCGAATCCTTCAGTTTCACTGAAACGTATGCATTCCATAATCTTAAGAAAAGCTCCTACCGGAGCGTTGATACGAAGTCTTCTTGCTTTCGCTATGGGGTTTCCCCAAAGCTCGTATTGCATGCTTGTACAATTGTTATAGTGACTTGAGCAAATTTTCCTGCTCTGACAATCATAAGGCCGGTCAAGACCGGCCTCGATGATTGTTCTTTTTAAAGGCTAAATCCAATTACTCTGTAGGAACTTTGATTTCGCCGTTGATAATTTTTTCTTTGTACTCGTCCACTTTTGCAAGTGTATCAGCAGAAACATTTTTCGTGGAAGTATCAGCGATACCTACACCGTTTTCTTTCAAAGTCAGATTCTCAGCTCCACCTTTGAATGTTCCATCAATAACTTCTGCGTTTACACGCTTAACAGCTTCGTCAACTTTTTTGATCATAGAAGTCAGTGTTACATCATCACCAAACTCCAGGGATTGGTCTTTATCTACACCGATAACCCAAACATCTTGACCTTGTTTCTTACGAGCGATTGCTTCGTTGAACACACCATTACCCGTAGCACCGGAAGCGTGGAAAATGATATCTACGCCTTGGTTGTACATTGTAGCAGCTGCTGCTTTACCCAGGTCAGGCTTATCAAAAGCACCTGTGTAGTTGGAAATGAACTCAGCATCAGGATTTACCGCTTTAACGCCTTCTCTGAAACCTACTTCAAACTTTTTGATCAGTGGGCTGTCCATACCGCCAACAAATCCGATTTTGTTCGATTTAGTTGTCAGACCAGCTACAACACCTACCAGGTAAGAACCTTCTTCTTCAGCAAATGTTACCGATTTAACGTTAGGAGCATCAACAACACTGTCGATGATCGCGAGTTTGGAATCAGGATTTTGTTCAGCTACAGTCTTGATTGCATCAGCCAATTGGAAACCGATACCCCAAGTGAGATCATATCCACCTTTAACGAACTCGTTCAGGTTTGGAATGTACTCTTCATCAGATTTACTTTGCAGGTATTTAACAGCTACACCTGTTTCTGTTTCAGTCGCTTGCAGAGCTTCCCAAGCGGATTGGTTAAACGATTTGTCGTTAACTCCACCTACGTCTGTAACCATACCGATTTTCAAATCGGATTTAGCTTCAGTGTTTTCGCCACCTGTAGTTCCTCCGGCATTTGTTTCCTCTTTCGGCTTGCTACCGCAACCTGCGAGCATAACCGATACTGCCAGCAACATGACCAAAGACAAGCTGAGCATCTTTTTCATTTCTCTTGTTCCCCCTTAATGATATATACCTAATTCCTGTTCAGGCCAAAACGGAACGGATCAACAGATCGATAATATGGCTTTTATGTGGAATGTATGGTTTCTTCGACATTAAAAGCGCATTCTTACCCATAAACGATTGTGTCACCTGTCGAAAAACCGAACATTATGACATGAAGAGAAAATTATAGGACTAGCCTACTAGAGGTGATTATACATTCAACCCGTGGTAAAATCCAGATGTTTCATCACCAAAGTTCACTTATTTTTGCTCTTTTTTTATTGAAAGCGCTTAATATTTTAGCGATTTAACACACTAACGTTACAACGATGTGATGTTATGTAACAAAATCATATCACATTCTATAGTAAGAAATGGATTTCACCAGTTTTCATTTGCATTATTTCACCGTTCGTATTTTATGTATTATCACGGCCTGTTATTCGCAAGTTATATGCATTCAGTGTGTCCTTACAGACTGCAGCATATTCGTTTCCCACAACGGCCCTTTTAGCAAGATCATTCTTTAAGCCGTAAAAAAAGCCGCCATAGGTACGGCGGCTTGAATAAGCAATTTTAAGCGTTGATTTTACCTTTAGCTACAGTAGCCAAAGAGTTGAACGCATTGATGTCGTTAACGGCCAGATCAGCCAACATTTTGCGGTTCATGTCTACACCAGCAAGTTTCAATCCATGGATCAGTTTGTTGTAAGACAAACCATTCATACGTGCTGCTGCATTGATACGAACGATCCACAGTCTGCGGAAGTTACGTTTCGTGTTGCGACGGTCACGGTATGCGTAAACCAGGGATTTCATTACTTGCTCGTTAGCTGTTTTAAAAATACGGTGTTTGGAACCGAAATAACCTCTTGCCAGTTTCAAAACCTTTTTATGACGACGACGTACTACAAAACCGCCTTTTACTCTTGCCATATTAAAGAACCTCCCAATAAATATTAAATGTATCCGTGGTATGTGTACGGCCTAGGCCGATCCCCCATACGGAATGTACTATTTCAAGTTAGCCTTTCAAGTTAGCCAAACCTTGTTTCAAACGTCTTACGTCCCCGGCAGCCATAACAGGGTTACCGTTCAGAACGCGCTTAGCACGTTTTGATTTGTGGGAAAGCAAGTGGTTTTTGTGAGCTTTGTAACGCAGGACTTTACCGGAACCGGTAATTTTGAAGCGTCCTTTCAAACTGCTGTGTGTTTTCATTTTAGGCATTTTGTGTTTCCTCCTTCAATGTTATCAGGCTTTAGGAGCCAGAATCATGATCATACTGCGGCCTTCCAATTTTGGTTGACGTTCGATGGTGCAGAGTTCTGCAACTTCCACTTTAACGCGCTCCAAAATCCGTTGACCAATAGCGGCATGCGCAATTTCACGTCCGCGGTAACGAACGGAACATTTTACCTTGTCGCCTTCTTTCAAGAACTTAACTACATTACGAAGCTTCGTTTGATAATCATGCTCCTCAATATTGGAACGGAACCATACTTCTTTAATATCAACAATTTTCTGGTTCTTACGGGCTTCTTTGTCTTTCTTTTGTTGCTCATAGCGGAATTTGCCATAGTCCATGATGCGGCATACCGGCGGTTTAGCCTGTGGTGCCACATTGACCAGGTCCAAGTTCAGGTCAATCGCCATTTGCAGTGCTTCCCGAATCGGCGTGATCCCAATTTGTTCTCCTTCAGCTCCGACAAGGCGTACTTCCTTCGCCCGAATCTCATCATTAATCATGTGATCTTTACTAATAACCGTCCACCTCCAGGTCATTTTGAATATCCAGTTACACAAAAAAATAAAAGGGATGCCGGTTAAGCTACCGACATCCCTGTAATCAACACAATTCTTCATGAGTAAACACTTCATAAATTATTGGGATCGTTGACCAGCCAACATGTTTGTTGATCAGGTGAGAAGTCGGACTTCTACTTGTGATTCCATAGCTATTCATTTAACGCACTTGAATACTATAACATCCTGCAAAACGATTGTCAACATATCTACAATGTTTTTTACAGAGAGGCTTTCGTCCAAGTCAATAATTCATTATCCCTGCTTGCTCTGCACCTCATCCAAACGTACAACTCGTGTATGTTGGGTATGGCTCCATTGTTTGTTGTTCTGCGTAAAGAACGCATAGAACGTAATTGGATACCAAGAAAGAAGGTAAATCGGGAACAAGATCAGGTACAGATACACTTTGGCAAAAGTAACCTTTTCCAGCGCCATGGACAACAGGAATGTCAGGATGTTCAGACCAATCGCTACGAATCCTACCCAAAGCGGGAAGTACCCGTATATGTTGGCGATATGCGGACCACTGAATATCGCTGTATCCACCCACAAGACAGCTGTCATCAGGAACGTAAGCAAAACAACGTACACGTTTGCGCCATACACAGCAAGGTCAAATTTCACCAAGCTTCTTTCCTTGATACTTTGCCACAGCAGCGGGAAGAAATATCTACGCGCGACGGTAAAGTGACCTTGCATCCAGCGAAGGCGTTGTCTTGCGGAAGCCTTAAATGTTAACGGCTTCTCATCAAATACTTTGGCATCGTAGTTAAAGACAGGATACACATTACGTTGAACACTGCGCATTGTAAACTCCAGATCCTCAACCAGACTTGTAGCGCCCCAGCCAATTTCCTTGAGCAGGTTCGTCTCGAAGCACATTCCCGTGCCTCCGAGGAAATTCGCCATATTCAAATTATGACGGGATAGCTGCCACAGACGGTTGATGTACCAGTACGATACACCATATGCTGCAGTGATCCAGGAATCCTCCGGATTTTTCGTATCAATGTATCCCTGAATAACACGCGAACCATTGCACAAGTCGTCGTTCATCTCAAGCAAGAAGTTACGGTCAACCAGGTTATCCGCGTCAAACATAACGACTGCATCATATTGACGTGGCAATTTCCACAGGTATTTAAGCATCCATTCGATGGCATACCCTTTACCTCTGAGATCAGCATTGGTACGTACACAAGCATTCAGTCCATGCTGTCTTACAATTTGAGCCGTTCCATCAGTACAGTTGTCGCAAATGACAAACACATCGTACAGATCTTCCGGATAATCCAGTTGTTTCAAGTTCTCCATCAACGCACCAATAACTTGTTCCTCATTGTGCGCTGCGACGAGTACAGCGAATGACTTTGTCGCCGGATAGTGTTTCTTTTTCTTTTTCTTAATCAGACCGAACAGCGAAAACGTGAATTGGTACACGGCTAGCAGTGCCAGAATGACCTGCATCGTGACGAATATAGCGTCCAACATCGTTCTCTGTTACCCCCTTTTTTTCAAAACCAGATTACTTTAAATCATTTCTCTTCCTGGATTCTGCACTTTTATTTTTTTGTGACGCGCAGAATATGACCCTGTTCTTTTGTTTACTACGCAAATATTTCAGACAATGTTTCAAGCATGGTTGATTGCCAGTTGGCTGCTTTATCGATTTTGTATTCTTTTCAGCCATTTGTCAAAACCGCAATTCCACTTCCTGAAGCAGAAATGTGAACTTTAAACGCTGAATAGGCACTTTGTGACACTCCAACCTCGCATTCATGCCTGTTATATCTTATTTTCAGCCGTTTACTTGATTTTTATTTCTAAAGTCCCTGCTTTTTTCATCAGGCCGATCCATATCGACGGAGGCTCTATATTAAATAACGTAAACAGACCTCAAAAAGTTCAGTCTTAAACTCACAATTTTTTAACCGCATTTCAGCCATGTTGAATCATTGTATCTTTTTTAGATCGTCCAAGTCAAAAAGTTAAGTTGGGTTCTTAACCACTCTTTAACATGAATTTTACTTTCTTCACATGTGTTCTTCTTGAAAAGGACAACATTTAAAAATATGATAAACATATACCTGAAATAACCTCAAGTTCACGAAAAACGGTTATATACTAAATCAGGACGAAACCGGACACAGCAATTTACCGGAAATACTGCCGCCAACACGGGGCCTGACTGGCAGGAGGCCAATATGAGCCGTTTATTCGTAAAGTTTCAAGAGTATGATCGAAATGTATTTATGTGGATTAATGGTCGACTTCATAATCGATTTATGAATTTTTGGCTGTATTATTTCACCCATCTGGGAGGAGCAACTTCTTCTATCGCAGTATCCTTACTGATCTGGCTTCTGGCTCCAGCTCCTTGGAGCACAACAGGACTTCAGGCATGCATCGCCCTTGCGGTTAGTCACATTCCTGTAGCTATCGCCAAAAAACTGTATCCACGCATTCGGCCTTACCTGGCCTTGCCGGATACGATTACGTTCCGCAATCCCCTGACGGACCATTCGTTCCCTTCAGGGCATACTACCGCCATATTCTCGGTGACAGTTCCCTTTATGACAATGGAGCCGTTCCTGTTGCTGATGTTACTCCCTGTTGCATTAATTGTCGGATTTTCTCGAATTTACCTGGGATTGCACTATCCCTCAGATGTGCTTGCAGGTGCTACGATCGGTACTTTAGTCGCACTTGCAACAGTTGCTTTATGGACATAACGCGAATATGTTAGACTAAGGAAAACCTAGCAGGAACAGGTGAAGCAAGCGTGGAGAAAAAAAGAGTATTACTATTATCTGAAGGCTTTGGCGCAGGTCATACTCAAGCCGCTTATGCACTGTCCAGCAGTTTGCGAAAACTTTCGCCGAATGTGCAGACCAAAGTGCTTGAGTTGGGAAGTTTTCTGAACCCTAGAGTTGCGCCACTCATTATTACAGCGTACAAAAAAACGGTCATTAATCAGCCCAAGCTCATCGGGTATGTATACAGGCATCAATATAAAAAATCCTTAAACCGGCTAACTACACTCGCGCTGCATAAATTGTTTTATACCCATACACGCAGTATTGTGCGTCAGCTTCGTCCGAATGTTATCGTATGCACACACCCTATTCCCAGTGCCGTTATTTCCAGACTGAAACGTCTGGGAGTACAGGTTCCACTGTGTACAGTCATCACCGATTATGACGCGCATGGGACATGGATTAGTCCAGAAGTAGACCTGTATCTTGTTTCTACAGATGAGGTAAAGTCCAAATTAATGCTGCGGGGTGTATCTTTAGACAAAATTCGGGTTACCGGTATCCCAATCCACCCCAATTTCTGGGAACATCCCGGACGGGATGAAATCCGTGGCAAATTCAATTTGAAAAACATGCCTACGGTGCTTGTAATGGGCGGGGGCTGGGGAATGCTCAGCGATGAAGTAGTTAACCAATTATTGACACGCTGGCATGCGGATGTTCAGATCATTTTCTGCCTTGGCCGCAATGACAAAAGCCGAATCAGCATGGAGCAAAATCCGTTGTATCAAAAAGAGAATATCCATATCATCGGGTACACCAATGAGGTGGACAAATTAATGGAAGTATCCGATCTCCTGATCACCAAACCGGGAGGAATGACATGCAGCGAGGGTTTGGCAAAGGGAATCCCGATGTTGTTCCATAATCCCATACCGGGCCAGGAAGAAGAGAACGTTCAGTATTTCACCGCACGAGGTTTGGGGGAGCCTATTACTTCGCTTGAGGTTGTTGTAAAATGGATGAACAAACTGCTTCATAACTATCCTGAGATTGTTCGTAAACGCAAACGCCACATGGCGCAAATTGCCAAGTATCACCCAATGCAGAGCGCACAGAGTATTATCGACCTTCTGGACCTGCGTCCCTACTCGGCAGACCAAGCCAGACTGTAACAGCTTCAAACAAGCCTGCATGTACACAGTAAAGGTGCCTTCGAATCGAAGGCACCTTTTTTAATATGAAGAAAAGTACAAACTATTGAATACCAGCAGACTTCAAGTAGTCCTGCCACTGTTTGGTGTACTCACTCTGGATCTTCTCAAGACCTGCCTGTTTGGCTTTTTCCATAAATGTATTCAGCCCTGCTTCTACATCGTCCACCAACCCTACATTTAGCGGGTACAGATACTGCTTCTCTACCTGCTCCAGGGCAGCCTTCTCGGCTTGGTATGGCGTCCAATCTTCAGCAAATCCGGTGTAAATATCCGGCTTTTTCATTTTGTCCAGCTCTTTGAAAATAGCCAGCACATCATCAAAGCTCTTATCATAGAGCATGAATTCGGGATTACGCCAAGCCCAGCCATTCATGCCTTCACGCGGAAATCCATTGCTCTGGGCATCGCCCACCATTTTATAGTAACCGTCCTGTACTTCAAAGTTTTTACCTTCCACGCCATATTCGGTCAGCCAGTTATAACGTTTGTCGGTAACCAGCTTTTCGTAGAATGCCAAAGCTTTCTCCGGATTTTTACTACTCCGCGGGATGGCGAAACCATTGTGTATCGGATGAACCGGTTGTGCAAATCCTTTGGCATTCGGGTAAGGGAAATAACCTAGCTTCCAATCCGGGTGAGTGGACTGGACCTTAATCACATCGGCATTAAATTTGTTCGGGTTCTCTCCCGACAGAACAACAGCCGATTTGCCGTTTTGCAGCAAGGAGTTGGACGTATCCTTTACATTCAGCACGTTTTTCGGGAAAAAGCCTTTGTCCATCCAGCGTTTGTACGTTTTCAAATCTTCCAGATGCTGTGCAGATCCCCAATAGGAGGTGATATCGGATGGTGTATCATACATGATGTCCAGACCATAAGGGAGCTGACCTGCAGTATTCACCAGCTTGGATGTCAATTGACGAATACCATGGGTATGATTTGCATTGCTATCCGCGATTGGAATCATATTTGGTTCATTGGCTTTGACTCCCTCCAGATAGGCTTCGAGGGTCTCCAAAGATTCCGGTTTGGGCAAATTGTACTTCTCACGCAAATCCTCACGGTACGCAATACCCTCCGTCACATACTCAGTCCATGTAGAGGGCACCGTATAAATCTTGTCATTGACTGTTACCGCTTTCCACATATCCTCAGGTACATAAGCCTTAAGCGTTGGTGCTGCCTTAGGCAATAGTTCATCCAGCGGCAGGAATGCTCCTTTTTTTGCATAGGACTGATAAAACGTCCAATCCGCTGTAAAGATCAGGTCAATCGGTTGACCGGAAGACAGCAGCAGTTTATATTTTTGATCCCAGTCTGTCCAGGACGTATAGTTGAATTTTACATTAACGTTCAAATCAGCCTCAGCCAGCTTGTTGATTTCTGATTCAATTACAGGCAGATCCTTGGGTGCGTCACCAAGCATATAAAATTGCAGCGTTACCTTCTCCCCTTTGCTTCCAGAAGAGCCTCCCTGCTCACTTCCTTGCGTCGATCCCCCCGAACCGTTATTACATGCGGCAAGCACCCCGGCGAACAGCATCAGGGCAAGTACCATCGACAGGTGCCGAATTGTTTTGTTACGCATACGCATCCTCCCTTTTTGTGGTCAACCTTATATGTTAGCGCAGACTCGCCGTGATTCAGAGAGGCAGACAACTATTTCAGCGATCTGCCCTCACAGCGCGTGCACGTTCTAACCTTTTACCGCACCAATGGTAAGCCCTTTAACAAAGTAGCGCTGCACAAATGGATACAGGAACAAGATGGGGCCAGTAACCACAATAGCCATGGCCATTTTCGTCGATTCGGTAGGTACATCCTGGCTGAGTGTTATGCCGGTACCGATCGCCATCTGGTCAATGAAGGTAATCGTGTTCATCGTGTTATACAAGTAGAATTGCAGCTGGTACATGTCTGGGTTGTTAATGAACAAGGATGATGTGAACCAGTCATTCCAGTATCCCAGTGCCAGAAATAACCCCACAGTGGCAATGCCGGGCATCGCCAGTTTCAGCACTACGCTAAAATAAATGCGGAAGTCATTCGCTCCATCGATTTTGGCTGACTCAATCAGCTCATCCGGAACGGCTGAACGAATGAAGTTTTTCATCAGGATAATGAGAAATGGTGTCATCAGTCCCGGAAAAATCAACACGGTATACGTATCCGTGAGATTGAAATAGTTTGCCAGCATGATGTACCAAGGTACCAATCCCCCACCAAAGAGGGTTGTGAAGTAGATGAAAAACGAGAAGGCGTTCCGGTATTTGAAATCTTTGCGCTGCAGTACAAATCCCGCCATCGTAATGAGAAACAGTCCAAGGGCCGAACCCACAACAGTTGTAAAGACCGTCACGCCATAGGCTTTGAGCACCTGGGTCGGAAATTTGAACACCATCTTGTAACCTTCCAGGGAAAAATCGGTGGGAAAGAGGTGATAACCATCTCTCACAATGGATTCATTGCTGCTGAAGGAGCCGGATAAAATCAAAAGAAATGGCACGATACAGATTAAGGAAAGGATCAGGATCACGCTGTAAGCGATGACTTGAAACAACAAGGTGAATTCGGAATCTCTGGCACGAGTATGCATGGTGGTTCTCCCTTCTGCCCTGCGGGCGTCCTAGAACAAGGCGTAGTCCTCATTGACTTTGCGGATGATATAGTTCACGGTCATGATCAGGATAAAACCAAACAGCGATTGATACAGACCCGCCGCGGTAGCCATTCCGATATCAAACGTTACTTTCAAGGAACGGTACACATACGTATCGATAATGTCTGTAGCGTTATATAAGACCCCGTTATTTCCAATGAGTTGGTAAAAGAGATCAAACTGCCCCTTCATAATGCTCCCAAGCGAGAATAACAACAGGATAACAAAGGTCGGTTTTAGCATCGGTACGGTGATGTACCAAATGCGCTGAAAGATGTTAGCTCCGTCAATGCGAGCCGCCTCGTAATACTCATCGCTGATGCCTGTAATGGCTGCAAGGTAGATGACCATGCTGTACCCGAGATTTTTCCACAGATAAAAAATGATGATCAGAAACACCCAGATCCAGGGTGTGTTGTAAATATCGATTGGACCTGCTTCAAAACGTTTGAGTACGGTGTTCACAAAACCGGATTCATAGTTGAACATGTTGTAAGCGATTACACTTAATAGTACAAACGAGATGAAATACGGTAAAAACATGACCGACTGCGATATTTTTTTAAACACTTTCCCCCGAATTTCACTGAGTAAAATCGCACAGAAGATCGCTAGCCCGTTTCCCAATATAATGAAGGCCAAATTGTACCCCACGGTGTTGGTTGTCAGCTTCAGCAGCATTCCGGATTGCCACAGAAACTTAAAGTTCTCCAGGCCCACAAATGGACTACCGAACAGACCACCTTCAAAATCATAACGGGTAAACGCATAATAGATGCCGACCATTGGAAAATACGAGTTAATCAGAAAAAAGATCAGTGTAGGCAGTAGCATCAGGAACATGATTTTGTTTTTGTTCAATTCTTTGAGCATGGCTCGATCCCTCCCGAATTTCTTACGGCGCGGCGCGCAGTGGAGCTCTGTTTTTATTGTAGATGCCCTAAGCGCTACCGGATACTGAATCATTCGGCCGGATCATGAACGATTCTGCGAAATGGAATATGAACAATATGAACGAACACTGAAATGAATGTCTGAGCGTTCACAAAAGTTGATATCGTGCATAGGTTGAACCTAGTGAACAATACAGCGAAAGTTGAACTTTAGCTAAGGAAATCGGGCATAGCATGCCATCTGTCGTTGATGTAAACGCATACATAATATATAATTCTAGATACATCCGTGATTCACTACGCCCACATATGAAATCTTATCCTTCGTTATGAAGTCTAACTTTGTTCATCCAAAACTGGAGGTCCACGGGAGGAAAGGTCATGCGTAAACGTTCAGAGGACAGCCAGAAGGTGTTTGCACGGATTCTCATCGGCATTATTGTTAGCACCGTTGCCACCTTGCTTGTGGCTTCTACCATTTTGTACGTCAACTATAATCGTATTGCCCTTCGTCAGGTCTACCACACAGATATGAATGGTCTCACCCAGACCAGTCGCGAAGTCTCCAAGATGACCGAAACCGCCAAATCACTGTCTTATCAGATTTATCAGGATTACACCATCTCTGCTCTGCTGCTGTATTCGAATCCGAGTATCTATGAAATTACGCCAGCGATGGAACAACTCGACAACTATCGCATGTCCCTCCCTTTTATCGAATCCATCTATGTATATAATTCCAAAAATGATGAGTTCTTTATCAGTTCCAATGAAGTTCGCAATGGACAACAGTCCATCTCGGAAATTGACGATAAAGGGATTACAAGCATCCTCGACCGGTTCCATGATTACAAACCTTTTGTCCCCATTCCGCGTACATACCAAGTGGGCTCGACCGAGGAAACTCAGGTCAGCAGCTATACATACCTCTGTTATGACACAATCAATGACAATGCCACACTGAATTATGCGGTTGTTGTAAATATCAAGGACGACTGGCTCAGTCCAAATATGAACTCAGTCGATCAGCCAGGGAAAACGTTTATTATCAATGAACAGGGGCAGTTGTTGTCCGATTTCAGTGATCGGGCGTTGATGAAAGACCTGTCCAATGAAACATTTATACAGCCAATCCTGCAAAATACGGAGCAGTCCGCCTACTTTACCGCAGAGGTTGATGGGGAGAAGTCTCTCATTACCTACACCGCCCCTGATAACCTTGGATGGCGCTATGTACGAATCACGCCCTATGACCTGATTACCACAGATATTCGTCATATGCGAACACACACCGTTCTCTTTTGTCTTGGGCTATTAATTGCGGGAGTGCTGCTGTCCTACCTCGTTTCACGGAAGCTATATCATCCCATTGATAAAGTGCTTGTCCGTATGCGTGTAATGGAAGCGGAGCGTCGCGGCAGTTTGCATCTTCTGCGACAGGATTTTTTGCGCGGGGCTTTGCAAGGACGGGAAACGGTAACAGGAGGCATGCTGGAGGAACGAATGAAGTTCTACGGCTCTGCTGTTGATGTTCATCGTCTAACCAGACTGGTACTACTGCGAATTGATCATTTTACCGACTTCAGTGATACCTACCGGGATGAAGTCCAACTTGTAAAATACGCGATGATGAACATTTGCACCGAAACCGCTGACCTCAACTATCACACCGAAGCGGTGGATATGGGCGGCGATCTGATCACCCTTATCTTTAATGACAAAATTCAGAATGAAGCTGATAATGACCAAGGCTCCATTGAGGAGCTGCTGCGCATGATGCAGGCTGCCGTGATGACACATCTGAGATGCTCCATTTCTTTTACCATCGGACCAGCGGAAGATTCACTGGAAAACAGTATTGCTTCTTACACCCGATCGGCAGAGGCTTCGCTTCACCGTTTGTTCATGGGTCCTGGATGCCTGATCTATACCTCGGACATTATGGCGTATCATGCCAAAGAGTACGCTTTCCCTGTTGGAAAAGAAAGACAGCTGATTGATTGCCTGATGACAGGCAAAACAGGAGAAGCCAAGCAGGTCTATGCCGACATCGTGAGTGAAACGGCAACCTATCCGTTTACCGTATTTCAACTGGCTCTGTCTCATCTGACCATGACTCTGAATCATGTACGAAACACACTCAAAAAGAACAACCAGCTCACACTTGAATCCATATCCGACCGTTCGATGCTGCCGATTCATGATGCAGAGGATCTCAGCGAAGTTCACGCACACTTCTATCGCATGTTCGACGAGCTTGGATCCAAAGTAGAGGAAAAGCGAACGCTCAAACATGAAGAACTTATTCGCAAAATCAATTGCATTATTGAACGAGATTACGCGGACACCAATCTTTGTCTGACCTCGATTGCGGATGAACTAGCCATGTCACCCATATATGTCAGCAGACTCTATAAACAACTAACGTTAAAAGGACTCACCGATGTCATTAACGAGACCCGCATAGCCAAAGCGCAATATCTGCTCATTGAGACGGAAAACTCTGTGGCTGATATCGCCGAGCAAACCGGATTCACCAACAGTTCTTATTTCTATCGGATGTTTAAGAAATTTAACGGGGTTACTCCCAATGATTATCGCCGCAAGGATCTTCATTCGGAGCTTTAGTAGCAGTAAAACAAAGAGCCACAGCGTTTTCATAAGGTTTAGTTCGGTCAAAATAGCAAAAAAGCGTGATATGAGAGTCTGGTAGCCAGATCCATATCACGCTTTTTTATAATATATTACTCTTGATCTTCGCCAGACTCGTCCGTAGCTTCCCGAACTTTATACTTGTCCAAGCGGATTTGTTGATACTCGCGCAATGCCTCTTCACCAACGATGACTTCAACCCGGTGAATGTTCATGCCTTTGCCCATGAATTTCTGCTCATACTCTGTCATGACATGCTCTTCATTCAATCCATCGCGGTGCAGATTCAGGGACAAATTGGTCATTTGCAAACCAAAATCAGCAATCGCATTGAGAGAGAAATCAAACAATGTCTCCGAATCTGTTTTGAAATGGATTTGTCCTTTTGTGTTAAGCAGCTCTGTGTATTTCTTGAGGAAGCGCGGATGTGTCAAACGGCGACGTGCATGCTTGGCTTTTGGCCAAGGATCGCTGAAGTTCAGATAAATCCGTTCCAATTCCGCCTCTTCGAATACTTCCTCGATCTGTTCGATATTGGCCAGAGCGAGCTTCAGGTTGGGAGGTGTCTCCACTTCCTCCTGACTCCATGCTTTCCGAGCCTTCTCGCTGGCACGACGCACCAGTTCATCATACATATCAATACCGATAAAATTATATTCCGGATATTTATAACTCATTTGGCTGATAAATTGACCTTTACCCATACCAAATTCCACAAAAATCGGATGGTCATTACCAAACAGTTCAGACCATTTTCCTTTGTACTGTTTGGGATCAAGAACAACGAGATCGACTTGTTGCTCCAGATTTTCACGAATCCCTTTTCTGCCACGTAAACGCATCTTATTCCTCCGTTTATCCATACTTGTCTCAGAATCATTTTGCCGAAGAACCGGCGAATTGTAAAGAGCAATGAAAAAGGAATCTTCGGATCTGCCACTTTGGGGCAAATCTCAAAGATTCCCTCTTCGATTTATTTGGAATTGGGGTCCAACTACTTTAATAGTTCATAGTCTACCTTATCTTGGTGTGAAAAATCAAATGTCTTTTCGAAAGCATCGCGAACTTTTTGTCTTGCAGCCGCTTTCACTTTCGGATTGCCATTGAAACGAACACCTGTCAAAGCCAGAGCTTCTTCTGCCGTCAGTTCTACAGAAACATTATTTTTGACTTGGGAATTCATTCATATCACCTCACGGTATAGTATGGTCCATGACGTCAACATTGATTCAAATGCTATGATGAATAGTACCCATTAGATGGTGTCTGACGTTGGTTTAAATATAACATAATGTGTAAACTATAGCAAGGATAAAACCACGTTTCTACGGCCTATTTTTGCGACTAGATTCCCCTTTTTTTGAGTTTTTTGATACAATGGTAAAGGTTCAAAAAGAGTCGAATTAGGTATATAATAAGCAAGTCATTAGGTAAGTCAAAGGAGTACCCTGAAGATGAATGCACCTTCACTACAGCCTCCTCTTCTATGGGGAGATAAACGATTCCATACGTGGAATTACGAAATGAGAGACGAGTTTAACAATAAGGTTTTCAAAGTGATGCTGGATGCCGGTTTCACCTGCCCGAATCGTGATGGTTCCATCGCCAAAGGTGGTTGTACATTTTGCAGCGCTCGTGGATCGGGTGATTTCGCCGGTAGCAGACGAGATGATTTGGTCACCCAATTTAATACCATTCGGGATAAACAGCATCTGAAATGGCCTACAGCCCATTACATTGGCTATTTTCAAGCCTATACCAACACATATGCTCCTGTTGAGGAACTGCGTGAATACTTTGAAGAAATTTTGAAACAACCCGGTGTCGTCGGTCTATCCATAGCCACTCGCCCTGACTGTTTACCAGATGACGTCGTTGATTACTTGGCTGAATTGAATGAACGCACTTACCTATGGGTTGAGATGGGGCTGCAAACGATTCACGAGTCCACGTCAACCCTAATTAACCGTGCGCATGATACTCAATGTTATGAGGAAGCCGTTGCGAAGCTGCGCAAACGGAATATTCGGGTGTGTACACATATCATCTATGGACTGCCGCAGGAAACCCATGAAATGATGCTGGATACCGGACGGGCTGTTGCCAATATGGATGTGCAGGGGATTAAAATCCATCTGCTTCATCTGATGCGCAAAACGCCAATGGTGAAGCAGTATGAAGCCGGGCTTCTTCGTTTCCTGGAGCAGGACGAGTATATTAAACTGATCGTCGATACGCTGGAGATGCTGCCACCTGAAATGATTGTACACCGCCTTACAGGGGATGCCCCGCGGGATTTGCTGATTGGACCAATGTGGTCCATGAACAAATGGGAAGTGTTGAATTCCATTGATCGTGAGCTGCGTGAGCGGGATTCATGGCAAGGAAAATACTGGAGGGGGGCGTAAGATGGGCTTTCTTTCGGTTTTAAGCTGTGCTCATCAGTGGATTTCTTCCCGTCTACAGCCTGGAGATTTAGCCATTGATGCAACGGTAGGCACAGGGGCGGATACTCTGTTTCTGGCACAACAAGTGGGTAAACGTGGTCAAGTCATTGGTTTCGATATTCAGAGCGAGGCACTTACCCTGGCACAAGCCCGTATTCGCAAACAAGAAGACAGTACTCAACTAGGCTCTATCTCCCTGCTTCAACTAAGCCATGATCGAATGGCTGAAGCCGTTCCTGTTACATGGCAGGGTAATGTCGGTGCTGTCATGTTCAACTTGGGGTACCTGCCTTCGGAAGGTGCGGACTCCACCATTATCACGAAAACAGACAGTACCATTGCCGCACTCCAGTCTGCCCTGGAATTGCTCCGGCCGCGCGGCATTATTACCGTTGTGCTGTATCCAGGTCATGATGGAGGATCAGAGGAAGCAGATGCGGTAATGGAATGGTCCTCTGCTCTGCCTGTAGAGCAGGCACAGGTAGTGATCTATCGCCAATTGCAGCGTAAGGCTTCCCCTTTTTTGATTGGCATCGAGAAAAAATAATTTCCTTTACTCCACAAATACAATAAACTAGACACAATCGCAACAAAGTAATCTTGGATGGATTTATGCGATTTGTGTTCTACATAAAGACGTGCAACCGTATTCACTGTTACATTCATGCCAGCTACGCGGTCATGATTGATTAAAGCGATCCACCATTTCATATACTAGAGGAGAGATTAGGAATGTCTACGCCATACCCACTGCAATTTCAACCAGAGTTCAAAGAACGTGTATGGGGAGGCCGTGCGCTGGAGCAATTCGGCCTGACGCCGCCTGAAGGACATATTGGAGAAGGCTGGATGATTGCGGATCATCCCAATGGTACAACCAAAGTATTAAATGGAGCACTTGCCGGAAAAGGTCTCGATGAAGTTCGTGAACAACTGGGCACAGCATGGCTTGGAACCAAAGGTGTATCGGAAAAGGGCGGACGTTTCCCCCTTCTGATCAAACTGCTTGACTGCAACGACGATCTGTCTGTACAAGTTCATCCAACAGATGATTACGAGGCTCTGCCTCCCGGCGAGCTTGGCAAAACGGAGATGTGGTATGTGTTGGACGCCAAACCGGGAGCACACATCATTTATGGCTTGAATGAGGGCGTTGATCGTTCAGTCCTGAAGGAAGCGCTGGAGAACGGTACAGTGATGGATACCCTTCGTCAAGTTCCTGTTGAAGCTGGAGATACATTCTTTATCCCTGCCGGAACGGTACATGCTCTCTGTGCAGGTGTCGTTGTTGCTGAAATCCAGCAAAACTCGGATACAACCTACCGGATTTACGATTACAATCGTCCGGGTCTGGATGGCAAACCACGTGAGCTGCATGTTGAAGATTCACTGAATGTAACAGCTTATGAGGGCGCTGGTGCCACAACGATGAAAACCAACAATGCAACTCCAGGTGAGTGGCTGAAACTTGCGGACTGCCCTTATTTTGTAGTGGAAAAAGGGATTGTCACAGAACGTTGGGAGCTCTCTACAAGTGCGGAAAGCTTCACTATTCTTGTGGTCTGTGAAGGTAGTGGAACGCTCGAGTGGGACAACGCAGAATCGGATAAGATTGAACTGAAAGCAGGACAATGCTACTTACTACCTGCCAACCTGGGATCCTATACGCTGGATGGCAACACCACTGTTCTTCGCTCTTATTTGCCTTAATCCAAATAATTAAATATCTTCTATTCAAGGTTACTTCCTTGAACTGAATTGGCTTTAATGTAACCTGTGAAGGAGGTTTTACACGAGATGCAGGAATCTGCCTTTAGCCTGGTTGGCGATGAAGGTACCCGTATTCATGTGTACCGCTGGCTTCCCGATTCGGAGTGCAACGTTAAAGGTGTGGTCCAGATTGCACATGGCATGAGCGAAACCGCTGCCCGATATGCAGAATTTGCCCAACAACTCACCTCTCACGGCTACGCTGTGTACGCGAATGATCATCGTGGACATGGCAAAACGGTAGAAAACTCGAATTTATTGGGTAATGCCGGCAGCGATGCTTTCCGCTGGATGGCGAGTGACATGATGAATCTGGGAGAAGTTGCCGCCAAAGAAAACCCTGATGTGCCCCTCTTTCTGATGGGGCATAGCATGGGGTCGTTTTTGGTACAGCATCTCATGTATGCTGGCCACGAGCGTTACCATGCATTTATTTTGTCCGGTACCAATGGCAAACGTGGTCTGCTTCGGATTGGAGAGAAATTGGCCCTCTTGCAATGTGGCGTTCAAGGGGCTAGTCATCCAAGTATGCTGCTCAACGCGCTCGTATTTGGTGGTTTTAACCGCTCTTTCCGTCCGGCAACAACACCGTTTGATTGGCTGTCTCGGGACTCTGAAGAGGTCAAGCGATTCATCGATGACCCTTTGTGTGGAGCCGTCTGCTCCGCAGGGTTTTTCCGTGACTTTTTCAAACTGCTGCTGGACATTCACTTGCCAAGCAACATGAAGCGTATTCCCAAGGATAAATCTGTATACCTCTTCTCGGGCGAACAAGATCCAGTTGGACTTCATGGCAAAGGAGTGCTTAACCTGGTCTCCCAATATCGGGAGCTTCAGCTCGAAGATGTCGAATACCGCCTTTATCCAGGTGGACGCCACGAAATGCTGCACGAGACGAATCGGACTGAAGTAGCAGGGCATGTCGTGGAGTGGCTTGAAAGACATATGCCTGAACAGAGTCCCCATCATTCTACAACAAATGCCGAGAACGCCGATTCCATCTAATATGATGCGATTTTTTACAATGACAAAAGCCCCTGAACGGGCGCACAGCGTACACTGTGCTCCGCGTTCAGGGGCTTTTCTGTTAGATATATGAAAATGGCAAGTATGCTTGGAGTGTTAATGGATTACCCTTCGATCAGCAAAGACTCTGGATCTTCAAGCAATTCTTTCACCGTCACGAGGAAACGTACGGCTTCGCTACCATCGATAATACGGTGATCATAAGACAGGGCGATATACATCATCGGACGGTTCTCCATCCGCTCTGCATCAATCGCTACTGGACGAAGCTGAATTTTGTGCATACCCAGAATACCCACTTGAGGTGTATTCAAAATTGGTGTGGACAACAGGGAGCCAAACGTTCCGCCATTGGTAATGGTGAAGGTTCCACCTTGCAGATCAGACAACGCCAGCGTGTTGGAACGAGCTTTGGACGCCAGGTCAGCGATGCTTTTCTCGATCTCAGCGAAGCCAAGACGATCTGCATCACGTACAACCGGTACGACAAGGCCTTCTTTGGCAGATACCGCAATACCGATATCATAGTACTTTTTAAGCACAACATCTTCGCCATCAATTTCCGCATTAATGGTTGGGAACTTTTTCAATGCGCCTACAACCGCTTTGGTGAAGAAGGACATGAAGCCGAGATTGATTTCATGTTTCTCTTTGAACTTGTCCTTACGGCGTTTACGAACATCCATGATGGCCGTCATATCCACTTCATTAAAAGTAGTCAACATCGCTGCAGTCTGTTGCGCTTCTACCAGACGTTTCGCAATGGTAGCACGGCGGCGAGACATGCGTTGACGTTCCACTGGTTTGGTAAATGTGGAACCTCCAGCTGCAGGAGCACTAGGTGCTGCCGCAGGCGCTTTGGCAGGAGGCGCTGAAGGTGCGGCAGCCTGAGTGCTGTGAGTTTTCACATCATCCTGATAAACCCGGCCAATTGGATCCTTGCTCTGTACCTGATCCAGCTCAATGCCACGCTCACGTGCAAGTTTGCGTGCAGACGGTGAAGCTGTCTTCGAGCTGTTATCTGAAGATTCCGGTGCCGCAGCAGCGGGTGCTGGTGGCGGAGTTGGAGCTTCCGGTGCAGGGGTCGCTTGTTTCTGCTCAGATGCTGCCGGTTGGGAAGCGGACGCGCCGCTTCCTGCTCCTGCTCCTGCCGAGAGTGTTCCGATCGTTTCACCGATCTCTACAGTCTCGCCTTCCTGACGAATAATTTTCTCAAGCACACCGCTCTCTTCAGCACTAATCTCAATATTTACTTTATCCGTTTCCAGCTCCAGAAGAACATCACCCTGATTAACAGTTTCGCCTTCTTTGACCAGCCATCTGGATACGGTTCCTTCGGTTATCGACTCGCCCATTGCAGGTACTTTAATTTCACTCACAGCTGTTACCTCCCCAGTGGAATATTATTCTTCGTCGTTTGCTTCAACGCGGATGTAATGATCTGTTGCTGTTCCATGCCATGCACAAGCTGATAACCGCTGGAAGGACTCGCATGTTCCGGGCGACCTTCGTATTTAACGGTTGTGCCTTCTGGCGCGATTTCACGAAGACGAGGCTCCATGTATGTCCAGGCACCCATGTTTTTGTTTTCTTCCTGTACCCACACCAGCTCTTTCAACTTGCTGAAACGTGCGAGTACACGCTTGATTTCTTCCGCCGGGAACGGATACAGCTGTTCAACACGAATAATGTGAAGCCAAGACCAATCCGCTTTATCTTTCTCAAAAGCATCTTCCAGATCGATAGCGATTTTACCACTGCACAAAATAATGCGCTCTACGCGATCCGGCTTCGTGCCCAATCCTGCTTGCTCCAGCACCGGCTCAAACTTGCCCTCGCTGAATTCTGTTGCAGGTGAAGCAACACGTGGATTACGAATGAGACTTTTCGGCGACATCATAACCAGCGGGCGGGCATCCTCCGTTTCGGTCAAGGAAGCCTGACGACGCAGCAGATGGAAATACTGCGATGCGCTTGACAAGTTCGCAACCGTCATATTGTCTTCTGCACAAAGCTGCAGGAAACGCTCCAGGCGAGCACTTGTATGCTCAGGTCCCTGACCTTCGTTCGCGTGCGGCAGCAACATGACCAGACTGGATTTCTGAGACCATTTGGCACGGCCTGCAGATACGAACTGGTCAAAAATAACCTGTGCACAGTTGGCAAAATCCCCGAATTGAGCTTCCCAAATTACGAGCGTATCTGGTGAATATACGTTATATCCGTATTCGAATCCAACTACAGACTCCTCAGACAACGGACTGTTGTAAATCGCAAAGGATGCTCTTGCCTGCGGTAGATTATGCAGTGGGCAGAATTTTGCTCCGTTCTCGGAATCATGCAACACCAGATTCCGATGGGCAAACGTTGCACGTTCTGCATCCTGTCCACTGATCCGGATCGGTTTGCCATCCGCAAGAATAGTAGCGAACGCAAGCGTCTCTGCAAGACTCCAGTCTACTTTCTCACCTTCGTTCAGAGATGTGCTTCTGCGCTGCAAAATGCGCTGCAACTTCGGATACACATTAAAATTCTCTGGCCATTTCAGCAAGTCTGCGTTAATTGCCCGCAGATTTTCCAATGGTACCGCAGTTGGAATAACCGAAACTGCTTCTGGCTCGCTAATTTGACGTTGGTAATATTCATGCACTTCATTATTCTTCATCTGCTCGTAAGCTTCTTTTAAGCGGTTCGTCACAGCCTCACGAATGCTGTTGATAGAAGCATCATCGATTACAGATTCCTCTTTCAGATGATCTTGGTACAAGTGGCTAACCGTTGGATGAGCTTTCACTTTGTCATACACTGTCGGCTGTGTTGTTTCCGGATCATCCGTTTCGTTATGACCATAACGACGGTAACCGATCAGGTCAATCAGGAAGTCCTTTTTGAACAGGTTACGGTACTCTGCTGCCATACGAATAGCTGCGATACATGCATCCGGATTGTCTGCATTGACATGCACAATGGGGATCTCGTATCCTTTGGCAAGGTCACTCGCATAGTACGTTGAGCGTGAATCGCCGCTATCTGTTGTGAATCCAAGACGGTTGTTCACGATAATATGAATCGTTCCGCCATTTTGGTAACCAGGCAATGCTTTGAAATTGAGTGTTTCTGCTACAATTCCTTCCCCAGGGAAAGCCGCATCACCATGCATCAGAATGGTTGCCGCTTTGGTTACATCCTGCTTCGGATATCCCGGATCACGGCGGTCATCCTGTGCTGCACGTGCAAAGCCCTGTACAACCGGGTTTACATATTCCAAGTGACTTGGGTTATTGGCAAGGGTAAGGCGCGCTTGTACTGTTTCACCGTCTTTAACATAACGATTGGCACCCAGATGATATTTGACATCCCCCGTCCAACCGTAATTGATTCCTGTTGACCCTTCGGAAGGAACCAAATCCTTGTTCGGAGAATGATGGAATTCAGAGAAAATTTTGCTATACGGCTTGCCCAGTACATGAGCAAGTACGTTCAATCGACCACGGTGAGCCATCCCCATCAGAATATGGCTTGAACCTGCGTGTGCCATAATTCGAACTGCTTCATCCAGCATTGGAACTAGCACATCGTTACCTTCAATGGAGAAACGTTTTTGCCCAACAAATGTTTTGTGAAGGAAATCTTCAAATTGCTCTACTTCAACCAAACGTTCCAGCAAAGCCTTGCGCTCCTCTGGATTAAGCGGTGCCGGCGAAGTACGAGATTCTGCACGTCGGTTTAGCCACTCCCGCTCATGAACTTCATGCACATGGCTAAATTCATAAGCGATAGGACCCGTATATATTTGCCGCAGGCGCTGGATGGCATCCAATCCTGTCACTGTCTGTCCATCTGCACCTTCCCAGATCAGGGAAGCGGGCAGAGCTTTCAAATCTTCTTCATTTAATTCAAAATGCTTCGGTTCAAGCAGGGACGTATCTGAATCTTCACTGATCCCAAGTGGATCAATATCGGCCGCAAGGTGACCATACGTACGAATATTCATTACCAGCTTCCCAGCTGTAACCGCTTTCTGTAATAATTTAATATCCACGCTTCCGGAAGCCTTTTGGGCGTTGCCAGAATACGAGGCTGTATGTGCATCCCTGCCAGACATCGGCGGCGCACCCCATTGTTCAAATAATTCCCGATAAGCCGGTGTAACTGCACCCGGGTCTTGGGAGTATAATTCATATTGTTCCTGTACGTATCCCATATTCGGACCATAATAACTTTCCCAGGGTTTCTTGTTGCCTTCCTCGATCGTCATCGACGTTCCCTCCGTCTTGATTTAGTCATAAGTTTTTGACGGAAATCATTGACTAAGCCGTAATTTGCGTTCGTTCAACATTTTAAGCTAAATTTTTCATGAAGTCCAATAATCGTGCTGTTGGTGGTAGTAACGTTGTTCCGACGCTCCCGTCAAGGTTTGTCTGCGTTTTCAAAATCATAGTAAACTGATGATTATATATACCGTCGCACAGATGTCGAATACTGTCCTGATCCGTTCGAGGGTTACACCTTCCTCAACTTTATGAATTGAAGTCCGTGTTCTAATATCTATTCTATAAACTTTTGCGCTCAGGAGCATTTCCTATTTTTAGTTCAATTGATGCATAAATTAGATGAATCGAATAATTAGAACATTTCCGACCCACAAATGTACCCTCGGATCCTCCTTTATATAGAATTGTGGTCCATAATGTTCAAAAACAAACCGTCAAGTTAAATATTAACCAATTGGTTTGGTATTCAACAAAAAATTGGGCATTTATTGCAATTCATTGTTATAAGCCAAAAGCCGCCTGTAATGCGTAAAAGCATCCGGGCGGCTTCTTTTTTTGATTTATTGTTTTTACGCGGACAAACTTTAGATCTGTTGAATGTTCCAACCAGCACTGATGTCAGTCGTTTAATGTGGCACCTGAGACTGAAAATCGTTCCGGCTGGACTGATCGGCGTGGTAAAAGACCACATCGCCATCCATCAGAGGCCAAGTTCTGCCCTGACTGTCTACAGGACTATTGTTGAAACCTTCCATCTGCCACTGATTCATTAGTGGTGCATAAATATATTGCAGGTGTGGAGCTTCTGTATTTCCATCCCGAAGTGTCTCGATATTGAAGTTGACCACGATATATCCGTCCTTCAGAAATACAGAAGCCTTTTCATCCAGTTGATTTTGTCTGGCGAGCGATTCGAGATTGGTTCCCTTTGGCACGGCGTAAACATCTGCAGGCAGGCTGTATTCCCCGTACCAACGCTGGATAGACGCATTCGCTCGGTCCACACTAACACCGGAAGGAATGTCCTCCTTTGGTCCAATCAGTGTACGAATGGAGGCGGGCAGAATCATCCAATCATAGCGGCCTACCCACGTCTTCTGGTGAGAGGTTTGATCTACAAGCCGAACCATATAGTCAGCGAGCGAACTCTGGTTGCGCTCATCTGCGGTCAGTTCATAAGTATACTGATAACGGGCCGTATCACCCAATTCCGTACCGGGTACATTACGCAACCTTGAGTTCAGGACAACAAACCGTTTCTCCAGATCCTGTGCCGATCCTATCCGGATAAGCCGTTCTTGACCGCGGTGATAGTATAAATCGACTTCTTGTCTGGAAGAGCCATCTTTGCTCACAAAGTAGAACGTTGGTGTAATCCGAACACCATCCTGTTTGCCAAACATATTGCCCTTTGTTTTCAGGTCGAATTTGACATGGTAACCTGTTTTCACGGCTACATTACTGAAACCCTGCACAGGATGACTGCCTGGTCGAACAGGTAACACAAACGGTGCCAGATTACCTCTCGGATCACCATCAATACTGTTAAGCCCTGTCCAGTAGCTTGACCCTGTCGGCTCCGAACTCCCTAGCTGTTTACGGAAAACGTTCTCCCAATTAAAATCGGCGATATCCGTAACGTGAAAATCATACAATCGCCCAATAACCTCTACCGGAACCGTATCTACCGCAACATGATGAGTCAGATTCGTATTGGCATCCTGCTGTTCCGTGAATGTCGAAGGAGCATTTTCTGCAATATTTCGAAATTCAATTCGGTAATGTCCTTCATCCACCCATACGGGAAGATAGAAAACGGTATCCAGCTGATTGACTGGAATGTCCACCCAGGTCTTGGCTGGAATGAACTGACTTCTATCGGCGTTATAGACGTCGAATGGGAAACGAATCTGCTTGATGCGAAAATACTTCGCATAGTCCCTATTGCCATAACCCGGGTAACTGCTTACGTCCAGATGCTGGCCTGAAGTCGGGATGCGTACAATAAACGGTCGTTCCAAAATGAGCGCTGAACTGGTCAGATCAGGCACCGTTTTCTGGTTATGTGGCTGATCATCAGACACCCATGCGTAGTTAACGACAGGTGTATGCACCGTGACAGAATTGATCCCTTGAATAGAAAACTTCTGATCCTGCCCGCCTTTAATGTTGCCAGGAATCAAGCCATATGCGATCTCGCCCGTTGTTGGTTGGTTCGCCTTGTTGACCAGTGTATTCTGAATAGTTAAACGATTTTGGTACAGCACGTTGTCACCGATCATGCCAGGTTGAGGGATTGTCCCAGGTCGGGGAGCAGTCTTATCCATCGGAGCAGAATCCATCACAGTGGCACCGTTAAACACGACCTTGTCATTATTTACAGTGTTCTCTTTGACCTCAGCCTCCGCTTTGGATTGGAACAATGATGTTTCGACTGGTGTAGCCGGTTCAGTGGAACCGCCTGGAACAGTTTCAGTGCCAAGATCGATTTCCTTGCAAGGTGCAGGTTTCACATGTGCGGTAATGGCATCATCATTAGCCGATTGTAAGGTCGGCGGTGTATATCCGTTTGGAGTCAGGGTAACTGTACCACCGTAGCCACCAAGTGCATAATTGGATATCGTAGCTTGATTTAACTGAAAGACTTCCAAATTATCAATCTGCCAATAACTATATTGTCGGATGACCTGCATTGGTTTGTCCCCAGGAACGTCTAGTTCCTTAGGTTGTGGAGGAGTGCCTGGATCATTCGGTCCTGTCGAGGCTCTGCCTGGAATCGTCCATGTTTTGTGATACTTCTTTTTTACGTTGACCGTATAAGTCACTGTTCCCGTCATGTTCACCCAACGGTGCTGGAACAAGTATCCTTTAGCCATGACATTTGCATAGAGATCTTCAGAAGTCGGGATGCCTCGGGTGACATCAAACTTCTCAGACCCCCGATCATCAGCCTTCAGCACGCCCCGGACGGAGGGGTCCATGGCAGCCGATTCAATCAACGCTCCTTTACTAGGTGGACTGATGGTCACGGGGCAACCCACAACACCACCCCCGTTACCTGGATCAGTTCCCCCGTCTCCTCCGTTGCCTGTGCAATCCTTTACATCTAACACCTGCGTACCTTGTTCATCCAACTGCTGGGCAGGGTCCAAAAATCGCGCGGTGATAGTGGTGCTGCCGACGATGCCCTTGATCGTCATTTTCCCATCTGCACCTATGGTCGCTACTGCCGGATTGGAGCTTTGCCAGGTCAGTTTGGAATGAGCGGTAAGCTCATGAACAGAAAGGTCTGATTTGGTCAGGATAGCTTTAGCTTGCAGCGGTGTAGCTGTGTCTGCTTTACAGGCGTTTGGCAGGTTCACAATGAGTCCTGGTTCGGACGTTACTGTAATGTCAGCAGTGTCCGAGATGAGATATGTACCGTTGTTCCAGATTGCACGTACAAAGGCAGTACCCGGCTTTTCAGCCTTAACCATTCCTGTTTTGGGTTCAATGCTCACAATACTCGGATCGGATGACCACCAGGTGGTCTCAGCTTCACGCCGACTCACGTCGATGCCTTCACTATATTTCGTTGCACCGTAGTTTTTCGTCTTAACTTTGGCTTCCATCTGTTTGGTTTGTCCAACCGTTAGAGTGGAATCTGGGGTTACGTCAATTTCCTTTTCTTCTTCTAGATCGCCTTCCCAGATGATATCCATTGGAGTGTAATAAACGACATTGTATTTGGGACAGCCTGCATTTGTCTCACCACCATTGGCAAATGGTTTTTTTTCAGTCGGAGTATGATAACCTCCAGTGATAGTCTTTATGGCAACAATAGTAGAAGGAAACGGTGGAGTTGGGTCATCAACGCCAGTATAGGAATTTTGATCTGCTCTGCCTTGATAATCCACATCATGTATTCGAATATTTTTAATGTTTGCTGAATCTACTCTGTTCCCATTATAGTCAGGCCAATTCTCTGCAGGCCATTGACTAAAATCTACATTATCAGGTACTTCTTTTGCTTCAGGATATGGACTTGAACAACTCCCTGCGTTTCTCGCATAAGTTGGCCCCCCCGCATGTTCTGCTTTGAAACGCCCGTCATCGACCTGGTACCAGTACACTCCTGGTGTTCCTATAGTAGGTGTTGCTATGACTGTGACTTTTTGAGGATTTTTCATTGATTTTGGCCCATACTGATCTGTCGCAGCGTTAATGATGTTAATGGGAAGAAGGAAATTAGCTAATAATTCATTAACAAACACAGCTACCAAAATGAGACTAAAAAAACGTTTATCTATTTTGCTCATGCATTTTGTTCACCACCTGAATCAGTCTACCTTTGGATTTTAAACGCTCCTTCTGTATCAGATTCCAAGAAGTAGGACCAAGATTTATTTCTTAAAGTTGATGTAATCCAGAATCTTGTTTGAACTCCTTTTTTAATGAGTTCACCAGAATTCATAGGTAACGTTATAAAGCCCTTCTCTGTTGCCAATTTCAAATCTAAACGATTAAATTGTATAAGAGAATCGGAAAATCCCTTGTTAAATGTTAACAAATTGGATTCTTCTAAATTTGAAGTGAAAGAAATATCAGAAAATGTTTTATACGAACCAGGAACATAATTTTTCTCCAATAATAATGAAGCATAAATACCTTTAGGGATGCTCTTAGTGGTATCAACAACTATTAGTCGATGTATCTTCATTACACCAGATTTGTTAGTTAAGGTAATATTGCCTTTAGATAAGTCTGAAATCTTAGCAGAACCAGAACTATACTTATAATTACTAATCGTCGTTAAATTCGTCCCCGTTGTGCCAACCTCACGCATCTCATTCAGATCACTGTACTTCCCTGCATCCGTACCTTCCACATCCATATAACGCAGCAATATAGCAGACACTTCAGCTCGCGTTGTTGGATCAGCAGGCTTCAGAGAACCGTCCTCAAATCCACCGACAATACCGGTCCCGCGAACAAGTGCGAGATAAGGAATTTGCTCTGCACGAATCGTTCCTCGATTCACTTCTGGGGTAGGTAGCAGTGTATCTCGAGTGTCGTCAAAAGCATCCTGGAAACTGGTTCCCGATTTGATCAGTCCGTTCGCAATCCATTTCATCATCTCGTAGCGCGTCAGCTCGGCATTAGGATTGAATCCTTTTGGATAATCACCAGCATCAATGAAGCCTTGACCAACCAACTGTGACACAGCTGATTCAGACCAGTGTCCCTTGAGATCAGCAAAAGGATTCTCTCCTTGTACCTTTTCCAAACTGGTTGCACGGCTGAGAAGTGTAGCATACTCACCACGGGTGATTTTGGCATTGGGGCGGAATGTACCATCCTGATAGCCGGAAATCAGTTTTTTATCATAGGCTTTGACAATGGTAGCTTGCGCCCAGTGCCCTTTGATATCTTTGAACTTTGTAAGTGCAGGAGCCGTCGTGCCCGCTCCATTCGTGCTTGTAGCAGCCTCCACAGTAGACACCAGACCCACGGTTCCAGTAGTCAGCAGCGTTCCTGCCATCAAAGCCGTCGTCAACAAACCGACGATCGACACATTTCTTTTTGATTTCCTATCAGCTAATCTCATCTGTTTCTTCAATCTACTCACTCTCCTATGTACCTTAGTATGGGGCAAACTTCTGCTTCTTCAGCGCTCGTACTACTTTTCAAACCAAAACCTAAATTTGTCATAATCATCAATATTCTACCATGCAAATCTAGGCTTTTGGTATTATTTTTCAGCAATCCCCATCACTACAAGGTATACAACCTCCCCTTCCTAAGACCCAATTCACCTGTAAAAACACAAAAAAAGGCCACGAATCCGCAGATTCATAGCCTTATGCTTTAAGGTGTCAGTCCTATTCAATTGAAAATTTTGTAATCTATCTATCACAGAATAAACGATTCTGTTCCATTTGACCAGTCCTAAAATTCAAATCAAAATAAATTTCTATCAAAATTTTTAATCATACTCTCTGCAAATGGTGTCAACGATAACGCTCCGACCTCTTCCAAAGTAAACCATTGTGCGCCCAGTGAATCTTCGCCATCCGGTTCCCTTTTGATCTCAGATGGTCGACTTTCGCTTGTCAAATATACATCGTACAGAATCCCGATATGGTGAAGCTCTTCCGGCTTGCCTTCGTACATCCACTCTAGTACATTCGACTCCGCAGAATGAATCACCAATTGTAGATCGGAAAGGCCCGTCTCCTCTTCGATCTCACGATGTAGGGCGAACTCCGGTTGCTCGCCAAACTCCAACCTTCCTCCAGGTAAATCCCATTTCCCCATATAGGCTCCTCTCGCCTTATGAACTAACAGGACTTTTTGCTCCCAAGTGACTAAACCATATACCCCCATATGTGTATACTGATCCACTACAGACTCTTCCTCTCGTTTGTGAGATGCCTAACTTGCTCTTCCAATCTACGAATGCGCTTATTCATCTGATAGAACGAGGGAGCAAATATCGCCCCAATAATAATAACAATGACCCAGACACTCAAATCATCAGCCCCTATCTAAGAGTCTTCCGCCTTTAGCGATAACCGAACAATCAGTTCTTCACCCTCAATCAACAATGCGGTTAGTCCTTTGTTCGAGCCAGATTGGTGATTCTCTCCATTGGTCCAGTACGCGGCCTCTCCCGATCGGACTACTACCCGTTCGCCCGTCTCGCCTTCCACCCAACCTTCTCCTTCAAGCACCAGAAACAACTGCTCACCCACCGCTGGATGCAAACCCACACTTCCACCTGCAGACAGTTTCAATTGGGCTACGTGACAAGCTGATGTGCTTCGGAGTATCGGCGTAATCTCCGCTCCCTTACTGCCATAAGCGGTGATGCTGCGACAATCTTCTGATTTCAGTCGAACTATTTTCATTTCTTGTTCTCCTCCGCAACGGTTTCCAGATCCAGCGCCAAACGGATCATATCCACGCAGCGAATGCCATCTTCTATAATCTCTTCTTCATAATGCTTCACAAAGAAATCCCGATCGACCCCTATAATGCGAAACCCACAACGCTGATATAGCTTCAACTGATGAAAGCTAGAGTTGCCTGTCCCAATTTCTACCGTTCGACAACCGAGCCTGCGGGCGGCCTCTATCGCTTCCTTGATCATGTGTTTGCCAACGCCCTGTCCCTGTAATTCTTCCTGTACGGCAATATTAACGATCTCTGCTGTCTCTGGACGCGTCTTCAGCAAAACAAACTCTCCTACCATTTCTCCTTCATATTCAGCGATAAAACAAACACCGCGACTCAGATATTCGTCAACTATGGCTTTGGACGGATCTGCCATCAATAAAAGCCCATAAGGTTTTTCTTCTTCCCAGTCCAAAATCCGGAACGACAATTTCACACCAATCTCCACCTTTTCATCGTACATATTCATTTACGTCCCGTTTGCAGAAGCCTATGTATGGCTAGATCACCAAATATATAACAACCTTCCGTCTATAAATGTTTGGTTCTATATTCATATTTTTCACTTTTTGTAACCTTGGGTTACTTTGGAACGATTTGTAGACTTTATTTCATCCATCTAGTTCACTAAATCTATTAGCTATTCACTACTCCAGCTTGATTGTGATAATGACGAATCATCATGCCAGAAGCTTTTTGCATACCTTGTTTCTCATAGAACTCCTGAAGTTCGTTATCGCACAAAAGATCAATCATATAGAGATCACCCAGACGATTGAACATACGCTTGATGAGATCCGTTCCGATCCCCTTACCCTGATACTCCGGCAGTACTTCCAACAAGGGAATATATGCGCTAAGAACACCGTCTGAGATCGCTTGAATAAAGCCAACCACATTCCCGGTATTTTCATCAACAGCCAGTTCAACAGCATAGGATTGTTCCAGCATCTTCAGAAACGTAGGCGTAGACGGAGGGTTGGGCCAACCTTCGAAAAAATTCCCGCTAAGTTGGTCGATACCTATCCCTTTCAGTGATTCACGAAATGTAATTTCCATAATAGCAAGTCATCTCCTTTTAAAAAGTAAACTTCATTATATCATAATATCTGGATATAAATATACAGAATTGGCTGATAACATATGAGACAAGATTCAAATACAGCCACATTTTTTTGCTTTAATCAAGTCATCTGTAATAAAAACACAACGCGTTCTATTTCACTTCCTCACGTTACTCACCCGTGCTTAAATGCTCGTGGATTAATTTCCATTCTCCGTTAATGCCTGCAACAAATACATTGGTAGCCCGACCTTTTCCAGAAGCCTGCTCCCCTTGGTAAATTCCTTTCCAGTGATAGTTATAAAGACAGACCGCCTGTTCTTCGCCAGTTGTAATCCACGTAACCTCTTCTGCACTGTAAACCTCTTCTTTGACTGTCTCCCAAGCATTCTCAAAATAAGCCCGAATTTCGCCAGGCGTAGTACAAGACGTTCCCGTAAACCAATAGACAGCATCCGGTGATAACCATTTGTTTACCTCATCAAACTGATGTGTATTCGTCGCCGCAATGTATCCTTCCAGCGCTTGCTGGTATCCCATGATTCTTCCTCCTAATAAATGTTTTAACTTATTTAACTTCACTCTGTTCAAGAACCGAATCGCTATACACCATAAATGTTTCTTTCAGTGTGCGCCCGGTTGACTTCTCCCAGATCACACTCCGCTCAAACGTGCCTGTTTGAAAAAAACGCGGAAAACGTTCCGCAAACCAATCCTGCATCGGCAATTCAAGCGCCTGCCCTACAGGTATCCACAACAGTTCGCCTTCCGGTGGCTCGCTCAGTAGCTCCCCCTCAAAGGAAGTGGCCACATAGTTGAATACCATATAACGCAAGCCTTGCTCCGGATCACAGAATTCATCAAGACCTTTATATGTAATTTCTTTCACTATAATTCCTGTTTCCTCCTGAACTTCCCGCATGGCACCATCCACAATACTTTCCGGAAAATCGACCTTTCCTCCAGGAGCAATATATCCAGGAAATCCTTTGCGATCCGGTCGATTCATTAACAGGACCTGATCATTCTGTTTGTCCCACACCATACACATCGTTAATATCTCAGTTCGAGTGTTCATGTTTATCCTCCCATTTGCCTTATCTAAACCTAATCCCCTTGAAATTTATTCTGGTATGAAGATAGATTTTCCTGCTTCGATATAAACACATACGAAAGACGGACACCGGAAAATTCCGAAGCCCGCCTCTTTATCTTTATACATATGCGATGTTTTTTTGTACCGGCTATCGGATTTGCGATACTCAGCTCATGCCAGTAATTAATACCCGGCGCTCTTTCCACTCGGCACGGCGATAAGCCTGCAGCAGACCGAATTTACGGATACTCGCTTTCGGCACCGATTTGTAAGGCATAGTAACCGTAAATTCCTCATCGAACGGCACAAAAGACAATCCTACTTTCTCATTGGACAGCCACTCGGCCTGAATGGGTTGTCTTGAACAGGCATCAAAGGTACAGCCGAGTCCTTCGGCGAAAAAATCATAACGTGCAGCAGGTGTTCCGGGCTCCTCCATACAGAGAAACAGACTGAGTTGATCACAAAAAAGCATGATTTCCACATCACTTTCCAGCCTGAGTTTTAACGCCTCACCACCACCAAGCTGCTGTTCCCAACGTAACTGGTGCTCCCGTTCATCGTTTAGATACTCCCTGATGTCTTCATCGTCATGGGCGTTAGCACCCAGGTTGTTTTGAAACAATTCTGTATACATCATGCTGCACAGCAATCCGGCATACAGGTTTTTCTCACGTACCTCTTCAATACCTTTACGATAAAATACAAATCGCGGACGTAGCGGAAAATCACGAAACGAATATGGGATCTGACTATAATCATTCCAGAATGGCGCCGAATCCAGTTCAATCCATCCCCGATCATGCTCTCTTGCGGCAAGAATCAGATCTTCCCGATGCACTTCATCCGTTAACAATTCCGTTTTCCAATGGGAAGCCATTTCTCCGGCTACTAGTCCATGCTCATGCTGTGCGGTCAAAACAAAATCATGCTCTCTCTCATATACGATCATTTGCTGTCACCCTCCCGCATGGTATACGTTGACTTTAACATAATTTGGTTTACAATTTCCTATAAGTTGCTTTTCGTTAAACTTTCAGGGAATATACAAAGGAAGCATCCATGTAAAGGTGTTGTCAGTTCCCTGAAATTTGGTACACTAAAGATTGTGCCAACATAACATTACATACAGAAAGCGGGATCTCATGAATTTATACTCTCCTTACACCGAGTTTAACCGCAAGGAATGGGCTGACTTGAAGAAACATCAGACCACTCTTCCACTAACGAAAGCGGAATTGGAACAGCTAAAGGGATTAAATGAAGAGGTATCCATTCAAGAAGTTGAGGATATTTATCTACCTCTTACCCACTTTATTGACTTATACGCCGAAGCTTCACGAGAGCTGAATCGCTTAACGGCATCTTTTTTGAAAAAAGAAGCACATCACGCTCCCTACATTATCGGTATTGGGGGCAGTGTTGCCGTGGGCAAAAGTACAACGGCCCGACTGCTTCAGGCTATGCTCGCCAGAGGTAAAGGAAATCCCAAGGTAGATCTGGTCACAACCGATGGTTTCCTGTATCCCAATGCCGTGCTGCAAGAGAAGGGTATCATGAACCGGAAGGGATTCCCGGAAAGCTACGACATCAAGTCACTGATTCAATTCATGGGTGATGTCAAATCAGGTAAACCCAAAGTACAGGCTCCTGTATACTCCCATCTTGCCTACGACGTGATTAAGGGTGAGGAAACGGCCATCTGTCAGCCGGATATCCTCATTATTGAAGGAATCAATGTGCTCCAGGTCAAAAAGGAAACTCCACTGCTAGTCAGTGATTTTTTTGACTTCTCCATCTATATTGATGCGGAAGAGGAGCATATCCGTCACTGGTACATTGAGCGTTTCAAGTTGCTGCGTAATACTGCATTTCAGAATAAGAACTCCTTCTTCCACAGTCGTTTCGCCAATCTGGAAGAGGACGAGGCTGTTCTTACGGCAAATCAGATCTGGAAAGATATCAATGCCAAAAATCTGCATGAAAACATTCTGCCAACCAAAGGACGAGCCAGACTGATTCTGAAAAAGGAAGCGGACCATTCAATTCAGCGTATTCAATTGCGCAAGCTGTAAACATAACAATAGGCAGAAATCCTGTTGTACTGCTTAATACCCATTTAAAAGGAGACAAGACACATGCAGACCCTGGTTATACTCGGAAGTATCATGATGTTTCTTGCTGTTGCCCTCGGAGCATTCGGTGCGCACGCGCTCAAACGCAGATTGTCTGCTGATATGATCAAAATATACGAAACTGGTGTCCAGTATCACCTTGCTCACGGACTCGGAATCATTCTTCTTGGACTGCTCGCTGATCGGCTGGAGCAACCTTCTCTTGTTTTGCTGGCCGGATGGCTGCTATTCGCCGGTATTCTCTTGTTCTCGGGCAGCCTCTATGCCCTAAGCGTAACTGGAGTTCGAAAACTGGGTGCTATCACACCTTTGGGCGGAGTAGCATTCCTGGCCGGTTGGATCATGTTATTAATCGCCGCTCTGTAGAACCAACATCGTAAATTGAAAAGAGTGTTCTAGCCGATCTTACAAATCGCTGGAGCACTCTCTTTATGTTTAACTTCGCCATATACGGCGAATGCTGTGTGTGACTTCATCCCCCTGCTGTTTTTCCAGGACATATACATCAGGATTAGTTAGCTTTTTCCACTCTTCGAATCCAAAGGAGGCATCATGGCTGCGAATGAGCAGAGATAACATATTGCCGTGTGTAATCACAGCCCCGCCATGCTCAGGTCGACGCCACAACTCGTCCAATACTTCAAGGCCCCGAGCTGTCGCGAAACGTGAAGATTCGCCACCTTCCTCCGTCCAGTCTTCGTCCTTGTATGTACGTTCAAGCACACCCATCCAGTTATCCAGATGAAGGGAACTGAGCACCCTCTCTTGAAGACGTTCATCCGTATGTATATGTTGCAGGACGGTTTTGCCCAGAGGCGCTGCGGTCTGAAGTGCCCTTTTCCACGGACTCGACACAATGTATTGTATAGGGTGCTCTGCGAGCATCTTAGCAAGCTCTTCTGCCTGACGAAGTCCTTCATCTGTAAGCTCGGCATCCGGCTCTTGCCCTGTTGCTTTGGCATGACGGATGAGATAAATAGACTGCATCGTCCCTCACCTCCTGTTGATTCAACTTACATTCAATGCTTCTCCAGATATTGGAGTGCAACTCGCATGTTCTCCCGGTCTTCCAAGCGGCCAGACGAACTTAGAAAATCAACCTGATCCTCAGCCCATACGCCCTTTTGATCCGCCAACCCAAGAAGCTGCTTCAAGCGGTTAACCGTTCCCGTACTGCCATCAATAATCTGAATGTGATCTGGCAGAACCATACGAAGAATCGATGTATAGAACGGATAATGCGTGCAGCCAAGTACAACTGTACCGTATACGTTTAGATCAAGATCCGCCAGCTTGTGACGGAAGTACGCCGCAATCTTCTGTGGATCAAAATCCAGCTGCTCACACCACTCCACCAGTTCAGGCAATGGAATGGAATCGACACTGTGGTGATCATCCACGCGGGATACCAGTTCATGATATTTCGTTTGACTCAAGGTCAGGGCAGTAGCAAATACAAGCACCCTTTTGCCGCTTCTTCGATTCATCTCCACTGCCGGTTTTACAGCAGGCTCCATCCCGATAACGGGGATATCATACTTGGCACGCAAATCCTTCACGGTCAGACTGGTCGCTGTATTGCAGGCAATCACGATCGCTTGCACATTTTCCTGAACAATAGCCTCCACACAATTAAAAATATGTCCTCTAACCTCATCCGCGGACTTGGGGCCATAAGGAACATGCAGTGTATCAGCATAATACAAAAACTGTTCTTCAGGGAATTGATGCAACGCCTTATGCAAAACGGTTAAACCACCGATTCCCGAGTCAAAAAATGCAATTTTCTTCTTCAAGGGTTTCACCTCTATAACGTGTATTCTTTCGGGTTCCTGGAACCTCTCATTCCTGCTCATGATGACTGGGAGGTGAGTTATGTTATTCTACCTTCATTTTATACTGGCTGAGCCAGTCTTTGCCACTTTTCCAGTGCTCAACGGGATTACGTTCCCCGAGCAGCTCAGTACTTGCCTGAGCCATGATCCATTCCTTAAGCCCGTCGTGCGAACTAGACTCCAATTGATGAATTAGAACGTTCAGTCCCTCTTCACCCGTATCCAGAATTTGAACATATGCCTCAGTGTTAGCGCCAATATAATCCCCTGGATTACTGCTGGTCAGAGTCATCTCAGGACCCTTCACGACTTGCTGAAGGTTGCTTTCAATCTTCCGGGTTATGTCCTGACTTTCCGCCTGATTCGAGCATGCTGCCAACGTCCATGCTGTACACAGTACTACTATGCCACTTGCAATAGGTTTACGAATCATGGAATCACTCCTGCCCCTGTTCCAGAATCAACTCCCATTTTTCTTCCGTTAGCTCCTGTCCTGACTGAACCTGCCTTCGGATTTCAACCACTTCGAACCCAATTGATTGATACAATCTACGTGCCCCCGACAGAGACTCGTTGGTCCATAAGATGATAGATGCATAACCTTTTTCTCTTGCAAAATGGACAGCCTCTTCAATAAGCTGTCGTCCCCAGCCGCTATTACGGGCTTCTGGTTCAATGAGGAACCAGCGCAATTGGGCTGTCTGTTCATCCAGTTGAGTCAGACCAATGCAGCCAGAAGCAGTCCGATTCACCTCGACAATCCAAACCATTTCTCTCGCGTAATTGCCGGAGCGTTTAAACTCATTTACGGCATTTTCAATAAACTCGGCAAAGCTATGATCATAATTATACTCATCCCGATAGATACGGATATGCGCTTCAATGACATATTGCAGGTCGTTTTGCACAAAGGTCCTAATCATTGCTGCAGCACCCACTTTTGATTCCGGGCTTCAACGCAGTGGATCGTTGCCCTCCATTTAACCATACATGAATCCATCCTTTATGACGACGTGATACTGAAATCCACACCAAACTGGATGAGTCCGAGCTTCCGGGCAACCGTCTGCGAAGCTATATTATCCCATGATGTACTATAGATCGGCATGCGCCCGCTCTCTTTAACATGAACCTGCCAGCACTTTACAGCCTCTGCTGCATAACCCCGTCCTCTGTAGCCAGGTGCTGTATACAGACTCGCCTCTGCACCCTGTTTAGATACACGGGCTGAACAACATACGGCGACAGCCGAATCCTCAATGATATAAGCGGCAACAGGCATTTTTACATGCAGACACTCTATTAATTCAGGAAAATGCTCTGCCAGCAGATAGGTACGATCACTCTCTATAAGCTGAACATCTGCATGCCATTCGCCACACTTCTCGGGAAATGCATACGCCGGACCCATCCATACACCCTTCACTGGTCTGAAAGTCTCTACTCTTCTAATCAGCTTCGAAATATCGAGCGGAAGCTCAGCGTCACAGCCAAGCTCCTTAATCAGATTGGATGGCAACTGCTCATGGTAATAGGAACATTGCCCGGCAGACGTTATACCAATAAATAAGGCTGGAGCCTGCCCGCCATCCGGTTCGTTAATGCATAAGAGACGGTGCTGGTCGTTCATCGTATACAATGTATTTGCCTGTATTTTCATCATATCCATGGGTGAAATGTTGGACAAGCTCTTCATATTTACCGAATCATCCTTTACAGAAATTCAAGCATATCCATTTTCTTAACCCTGCAGCAGTCAAATCATGCCAGGAGGTTTGTTTGGTGATTTATCACGATCAAAACAGGCATAAATGTCTTTGTACGGTCCTGACATGTGTATCTGCACATTAACAAGCACCCCCTCATTAATTTCCATTATACGGTATATTCCTTCCAGATACGAATGAAGATTGCGCAATTGCGAATGTGTGATATACGTGGGGATTTTACGAGCCAGACGATCCAATACAGCTTATTTATCCTGCAACGCAGCTTTTTTCCATGCAGCACCCAATTCAGCAACCGACACATAGCGACTTGCCCGCTCAGGGGCTACCGCACGAACAACCACCTGGTACAACGCTTCTCCAGCATCCCATCGGGCATACGAACGATCCAGCTCTCCACCAAGCAGTGAGAAAGCCATTGCTCCCATATTGAACACATTCGTGACTCCATCCATTGGCGCACCCAACTCAAATTCCTCAGGAGACATAAAGCGGGATGAACCCCACATCCGTCCCATCGTATTCATGAAAGAACCCTTTCGATACAGATCAATATCACATATTTTCATCGTTTGTTTGTCAAAATCATAGATCAGACTGCCATCGTAAAAATCAACGGCCACATATCCTCTCTGCTGCACTTCGGTATGAAAATCCAAAATCTGCTCCATCGCCCGAATGCGTGTCTTTACCGGAAGCTGTCTGAATCGATAATAGGGGGAACGAGGGTCCTCATACTTGGCTGGAGGCGGATAATCCCAATGGGAATGCAAACATTCCCCTTCCACCCAATCGAATACACAGGCGTAGCCATGTTCCGTTGCAAAATGGTCTTTTAAATGAATTAATGTGTCATGTGCCAAATCTTCATATATGGAAACAGATGATTTCAAATAATTAATCGCTTCGGCAGGTGCCGATAAGCTGTTCGCATGGATCGTGCGTGCTCCAGCATATTTCACGAAGTACCTCTCTCCGTCCTGACTCAGAACACCAAAGGACAAATTGCCGGAATCCTGCTGATCAAACACACGAAATACAGTACCCAGCCGCGCGATCCACTCGAATGGATGAGCTTCTTTTAGCACAAAAGAAATGCCGTCAAGTTCAAGCTGAACCGTGTCCGTCATATGTCACCACCTGTTCCAACGTTCTCCTGATTGGATTCCGAACGCTCTGCATAGAAGTAGGTCATATGAGCCTCATCGTAGCCCTTTCCCTGAACAACCCGCGCGTTACGCTCAATGCCATAGGTTTCAAAACCGTAATGCTCATACAATCGTCGGGCGGACTCGTTTGTGGTAACCACACTGAGATTGATTTGTTCTATGCCTTCCAGATCCCTGCCCCGATCCAACACTTCGCGGAGCAACCGGGAAGCAAGTCCACATCCACGATATGGTGGTGAGACATAGACTCCCCAGATGTATCCTTTGTGCCTTAGTTTAAGACCATGTTCCCGTTTGAATCCCATCGTTCCTGCGAGGATTCCTTCTTCTGTGTATACCCCCAGAATGTAATCATCGGGTTCCGTATGTATGCGTTCCTGAACTTCACTCATGGGAAGCTGAATCGACATTTCAAATGAAGCCCCGAAGGCTTCCGGATGATTTTTCAGCGCTTCCAGGCGTAAAGGCCAATATTTGTCTGCCTCATCTCTGTGTATATTGCGAAGGATGAATAAGTTCTCCTGTTGACCTTCCTTCATTCTTCAACCACTCCCTGCATCTCATAAGGATAATCGATCTGGAGCTTTACATTCGCCGCGGCTTCCTGGCCTGCAAGCAAACCTACGACATAGATCCCCAAATCAATGGACGTTGCCACCCCTCCGGCTGTAATCACATTTCCGTCTTTGACAATCCGGGTTTGAATCAATTCGGCAACGTAAGGCTCAAGCAGATCATAGACATTGGGATGTGTCGTTGCTTTTTTACCTGATAAAAACCCCGCCGCCCCCATCAGCAAAGAGCCTGTGCACACGGACACCTTCAGCGGAACATTCTCAGCCTGTCGTAGCCACCCTATGAAAGCCTCATCGAATCGAAGCTTGCGGGTTCCCATGCCACCAGGTACAAAAACGAGATCATATTCCGCCAAATTGGGCTTCACCCGGTCCACCTTCAACGTTAGGCCTGATTCGTCCGTGACCTGTTCTGTCATCGCACATGTTTCCCACGTCGTGCCTTTGGTTTGTTCAAAGAAATTCAACCGATTGATCACATCATAAAACCCTGCAAAATCAAGGAAAGTCAAACCATCAAACAAAACAAAAGCGATCTTCATATAAAATCCTCCATTGTTTTTAAAGTTTTTTAGTGGGTCCTATTTCAGCCCACGAGCGATAATCCACTCCAGCCATTTCCATGGAAGCAGTAATTTGCCGATGATAAGCAAACGCGAGCCTTTGCCCAGTGCATAACGAAGCCTTGGTGCACGCATCCGTGCGATACGGGCAATCAAATCGGCCACTTCTTGCGGGTCAGGCGCAGTCTCTCCAGCATGCTGGGAATAGCGAAGAACCGCGTCCAGCTTATCTTTATAGGGAGAATGAACGCTCCTGTGAATTTCACCCAAACCTTTATCCCAGATGGGTGTGCGATAAGCACCTGGCTCTACCAACACAACCCGAACGCCGAAAGAGGACATCTCATGACGCAAGCTTTCGGTGAAACCTTCCACAGCGAATTTGGATGCAGCATACGGCGCATAACCCGGAAAACCGGACAACCCACTAACGCTGGATAAGTTGATGATTAATCCCCGCTTCTGCTCACGCATTACAGGCAGGACCGCACGTGTAACGGCAATTAAGCCAAAGAAATTCGTTTCCATTTGTCTACGCCAATCGTCCATGGATACTTCCTCAATAAATCCACCAAGCGCAAATCCCGCATTGTTCACCAGCATATCGATCCGCCCATTGTCCTGAAGCACTGTCTTCACAGCCTCCTGCACCGATTCAGCATCGGTCACATCCAGACGAATAATCTGTAACCACTCCGAGATACCTTCCTGCTCTGCCAGCCTTGCCAATTCTATATTTCGACTCAGATCACGCATCGTTGCCACAACACGATATCCTTGTTTAGCCAGCGTAATCGCTGTAAGCATGCCGAATCCACTTGATGTTCCTGTAATTAACGCCACGGGAGCGTTCGGGTCAACTTGCTTCAACCTTTTCACTGTTGATCCTGTTTCGCCCCGTATATGTTCATCCTCTGTCTGTATCTTCTGTACTGTCATCTGCTTCACCTCTTCCCTCGGCGGATTGATCAGCATTCCCACATACACACGCAGCTCCCGACACAGGATACAGCAGTGCATGCCAGCAGTCGTCAGCATTACGCTTTACCCAAGCTGTCTCTCCACTCTACGCAGCTTCGTTATTCCCGGTTCGAACGTATAGGGAACGAATCTGATCTCGGGTACGGTACATTCCAGTCGCTCACCCAGCTTCATCAGCTCACCCTGCACATCAACTTCAACCTGCTGCATTCCTTCTCCTCCTCCAAGCCGAAGCGATACTTCCAACACCCCGTTACCTCGCTGGACGACACGATAATGTTCAATCGCCGGAGAGGCTGCAATCACCGCACGCGTAACAAAGTCCGGAAATACAGGTACGGCTTCACCCGTGAGTCGATGCGGAAAATAAAGCGTGTCATCACAGCGGCCTTCAATCCGCTCAATGGCAGTGAACGGAGAACCGCAGTCACAAGGAACCGCTGCCTCGGTCAGAATGTCGTTCAGCCGATACCGGATAATCGGCTGTGAGGTTCTGGAGAAGTCCGTGATAATGGGCACGAACCGCCGGGTGCCAGGATCAATGAACTCTTTTTCAATATGAACGATGTCTTCATTCAAATGCAGTGTGCCGAAGCGACAGGTCGCGCCCAGGAACCCTTCTGTGCACTGATAGACCTGATGAACCGTCTGTTCAAAGACATGCTCCAATACCTTGCGATCCAGCGGGTCCAGTACTTCGGCAACCGAAATGATTTTGTCCGGTACAGCGGTCAAGGTGCCTAACGTATAGGCGTCAGCCAGCATTCTCAGCATGGAGGGCGGCGCTACCCATACGGTGGGTCGGTATGTTTCCATACGTTCAACCAAGGTATCCACACGTTCCAACAGATCAAAATATTGAAATTGCAGCTTACCCCGCTGCACTGATTCATACAGATTACTGTTGGCCCGCAGGAAAAAGGCGATCTTGGCAGGCTTCCACAGTCCGCCAGGCAGGAGCTTGGCCAGCACCGTTCCTGTCCACGCATCCTGCTCCCGATCACTCACTAGAAACAGCCCCCGGTTGCCTGATGTGCCTGAGGACAAACCTACCGTCACCCCCTGAACGGATGGCTTGAAGTCACGCGTTTCTTCGCTTTCTCCGGCAAGAGCCATCGCTTCGTCCTTGGAAATGCCCAACGTATTAAGTCCATCGAAATGCTGCATCATGATCGATTTGTCGATCAGTGGAAAGCTTCTCCAGTTGGATGCATCAACATCACCCCACCACTCCCGGTAAAACGGTGACTTTTCACGAATCCGTTCAATCTGCCGAATAATCTGGCGTTCCTGCCAGCGCTCAAGCTGCGCTCGTGTTTTCCATTTTCTCAATCCCCGTGCAAGTGCATAATGATAGACAATACGCAGTGTATTACTCATACATCCTCAGCCCCTGTACCCCAAGCATTCAGCGCCTCGCGGCAATGACTGGGCACAATTCGAATCGCCGGAAACTGCTGATGCAGCTGAAACAGTCTATCAAAATTTCTTCGATACGTCAGACGATCCGACATAATGATTCCAGCCAGCGCATGAGGTCTGCGTTGTTCCTGGAAAGCACGACTCGACCACACCGCATCCGCGCACAGAAAATAGTCATGCGCCTCCGTACGGAGCAAAATGCCCATCATGCCTTCCGCATGACCAGATACGTCAACCCCCAACAGACTGCCATCACCGAAAATGTCGTATACCTCGGAAAAAGGAAAATTCTCGCCCGCTCTCATCCATCGCTCCGACGGCTTCGTAACAGGCATTGATCGGGCGTCAAAGTCCTCTGGCAGCAATCCGGACAGAAACCCGGCCTTTACAGCCGCAATGGGTCCAAGTGAACGCACGGCGTCGTAGGCACTTGGCAGATAGATCAGCTGCGCCTGTGGGAAATCCCGCACACCTGCGATATGATCCCCATGAAAGTGCGAAAGGATGATGTACCGGACATCCGAAGCTTTCAGCCCTATACGGGCCAAAAAGTGTACCGCACTGTCTTCTTCACGATATACCACAGGTGTAATATGACGGTACAGCGCATTTGGCAAGTGAGCGGTTTCCTTGAAAAAACGGGAGCTATATCCCGTATCCAGCAGAATCGGACCATGTACAGGGTGAATGATGCAGGCAAAGCCTGCCGGAAAAGCCACCGGACGCAAACGTCCTCCACGCAGCGTCAGAAACTCCGGATGGGTGCAGTAACCTGCTGCGCCCAGATGAAGTTTTACCGATGTGGTTGTCAGCATGATTCAGCCCTCCACCAGTCTGCAAATTGTTGTAACCCCTCATCAATGGACACCCGAGGCACGTACCCCAGCTTCTCCCGGGCTTCTGTAATATCCAGCGTCTGCGGGATGGATAAGGTGCCCACGGTATACCTTGTCAGTTGAGGTTCACCGAGCGCAGGAATCAAGTGGTGTATACGTTCCAACACTGCGGCTGCTCCGTATGCTGCTCTGTAGGGAATGTTTCGACGGCGTAAAAGCATTTCCAGCATTCCAAACAACCTGCTCACCAAATCCTGGAACGGCCTCGGATCTCCATTGGAGATATTGTAGGCACGACCCAGCGCTTCAGCATTGGCGTCCCGGCATAACAACAGCGCATCCACCACATTATCTACACAAGTCAGGTCGATTAATGCCTGTCCGCCTCCGATCATGGGCACGCCTGATTTACTGTTCGCGGCAACGATTCTAGGAAAAAGCGTCTGGTCATACGGGCCAAATATGGCTCTGGGACGAATCATGATCGATGGAAGTCCATTGGCATGAGCCTGCCAAACCACTTGCTCGGCAAGCCGCTTGGTGGCTGCGTAATGATTAGCTGGTTTAGATGGCAAGGGGTCATTCTCATGTATGTTATATCGGGGACTGTAGTTAAAATATAGACTCGGCGTCGATACATGAATGAATCGCTGTACACCACCTTGCATGCAACGATCCACCAAATGCCGTGTCCCCTCCACATTGCTGCTGTAAAAATCCCGGTATTTCCCCCATGGCGACGATAATGCCGCACAGTGAAACACAACATCCTGGCCCGAACAGGCCTCATTCACTGCCGCCTGATCCCGTATATCTCCGTTGTAAAATCGGATGCCTGCCGCCTCAAGCTCTGCACCGTGCTGTTGCTGGCGTCCCATACCCGTAACTTCCCAGCCTTGCTCGACAAGCCGTATCGCCAGATGCCTGCCCAGACATCCGGTTGCTCCTGTAACCAATGCTCTATTCATCGTTGTTCACCGTTCCATTCTATGTCGTGAGTCAAAGCTTCAGTCAGCGAAAGTTTATGTTTCCTTGCCAGCCGCCAGGCGGACAGTACAACCGCGAATTGCTCAAACCACGGTTTCGCATCATGTCTCAGGTACACCACATCCCTCGTTCCTCGCCAAGCTGTCATCCATGCTCGCAAGCTGCCCGGCTGCAAGAGTTGCTGCAATCCACTTCCCAGCATCGGAAGCATTAACATCGCCTTACTGCCCAACTTGGGAATGACCACTTTTCCTTCTTTCACTGGCTCATCAGGCGCAGTCAGCGCTTGCACCAACTCGTCTCCAGGGTGAAACAAATGAATTCCACTCGTCGCCCTCGGATTACACTCAATGGCATACAAGTGCCCGGCCTCTGTTTCGATAAAATCAAACCCAATCTGCCCGCTAAACCCGGTCGCTTGTACAAATTGCCTTACCCACTCGTAAACTCCTTCATGCTCCACATGTTCAAAGTAAACACTGGCCCCAACGCTGCCCGTTCGGTAGCGGCTGTCATAGGTGGTATGTGCAACGATATTCCCTTCATAAGCTACGCTGTATGTACATAACATTTGCCCGGCAACATAGACCTGCGCGACCCAAGGAGAAGCCGCGGATATTTCCGCATCATCAGGAGGATCGTTCTGTAAACGATGCTGCTTCATTTTACCCCTATATATCTTCTTATCAGATGCTCCCCCATCCAAGTCCGCTGTGGAGCATATCGGCATACGAACTCTGGCAGCAAAACGAGAGTACACGGGCTTCCACACCCATTCCCCCTCCATTTCCAGAACAGCCTGCGCTTCCATCCATTCCTGCCGACTGTTGATCAGACGGGTATCCGGGACCGAAAGACCAAGCGACGCTGCAACTTGGACAAAGTCATATTTATGATGCAATTTATGCAGTTGCTCCAAAGACGAGACAAGTACACGGCAGTGATCGCCCAATCGCTCTGCTCCTTGAGCAATATAAAAAATCTCTTCACACATCGGAATCAACAAGTCGATCTGCCAGACTTGAACCAGACGCTCCATCTCGAATAAGTAATTCTCTGATTCATGACGTGGGGATGGGACAATAAAGCACCGCTCCACCGCGCTGGACAATCTGCACAGATGGCGCCCCGCACTCTCCGCGACATAAACCCGGTGACCCGCACGATGAAGCATACGTGCCAGATCCAGTGTTACCGGGGCACGGCCGCCCGTGAGCAGCACATTTAAGGATGCGGATGCCTGTTGTCCATTCTTCGTGAATCTAGTAATCAAAAATGAGTCCTCCCAGTGACAATCCGGCGGCTGTTCCGATCATTAACACCCGATCTCCCCGCTGAATACGCTGCTGCTTGATCGCTTCATGCAGCCCCATCGGAATGGAAGCGGCAATCGTATTGCCGTGATTTCGTGTAATGTCCATAAAACGGTTCTCTTCAATTCCCAGCTTTTTGCGAATCAGTCGCATCGCCATCGCACTTCCCTGATGCGGAATCACCAACTGGAAATCCTCCATCTGATTACCGGTTGCCTGCAACATATCGTCAATAAATGCTGGCAGCAATCGGGAAGCCATGCGGAAGATCGCCTGTCCATCCATATGAAAAAGGTAGGGCGCCGGCTGCTCAGCCACATAATTCGAAGCATGCAGCCGCGTGCCTCCACCGGCTATTTCCGAAAACCGCGCGCCACGGCTGTATGTTTTAAGCGAAGCATGTACAATCTGCGAAGACTCCCCTTCAGCAGTGCGTTCAATAATAACGGCAGCGGCTCCGTCACCGAACAGGGCAGCACTTTCCTTGTCCGACCAATTCAATCCCTTGGAAGCGATCTCCGTAGCTACAAGCAACACCCTTTTATAACGCCCGGCATGTACCATATAAGAGATGACATCCAACCCGTTCAGGAAACTTAAGCAGGTCGCATCCATGTCAAAAGCCGGTATGCCTGAATCCTGCTCCCCCATGGCCTGCTGAATAAATACTGCCGTACTGGGCAAAGGTTGTTCCTTCGTACCGCTCGTACACACCAGACAGTCTATATCTGCAAACGTCAATCCTGCATCCGCAAGTGCGGCTTCGGCAGCCCTCGCTCCCATAAATGAAGAGGTCTCTGCACCCGAAGCATAGTGACGCACTCCTACTCCTGTTGCTTTGTTGACCCAGCCCGCAGGCACGTGCAAACGTTCATCCAGCTCCTCGTCGGTCACTTCCTGTTCAGGCAAATACTTGCCTGTTCCAACAATTCTCACTCTTCTAAGCTGCATATGACTGACCTCTTTCTCTTCTTCTGACTGATCGATATAAGTTCAACTTAATGGATATTTACACGGACACTCCGATGACATAACAACCTTCTGATCTCCGTTATTCCGAGATTTTTTTGATCCCTTTTTGAAAAGGGAACATACGGCAGAAGGGGCTGTACCATAAGTCATGAGCATGACGAGGGACATCCCTTTTTAATGTTATTTTGATTTAATGAATCTAGCACACGCTACTATTTCCCCTGCTTCAAAATCTCAGCCAGTGCAAGATCAAGCGTATCGTATTTGAACGTAAATCCTTCCCGTTCAAGCCTCTCGGGAATAACCCAGCGACTTTTGAGAACCAGTTCTGTTTCGGTCCGAATGAATCGCGCTCCCAGTTCAAGCATCCAGCGAGGCGAAGGAAGTCCGATCCGAACTCCCATCTGCCGCCTCAGACTCTCCATAAGCTGGCGGTTCGTGACAGGATGCGGAGAAGAAGCATTAAATACGCCTTCCAGTTGCGGACGCTGCTGAACATAGAGCACCATGCGGAACAAATCCTCGATATGAATCCAGCTAAACTGCTGGGTTCCCGGTCCTTGTGATCCACCCAGGCCAAAACGGACCAGATTGGTCAGTGGCTCCATGACACCACCTTCTCCCAGCACAATGGCAATCCGTAATGCGATCTGACGCGTAGACGGCAGACTGAATTCAAAAAAAGCCTTTTCCCACGCCTTGGCGACATCCACCGAGAACCCGGAGCCAATCTCGCCCTCCTTCTCCGTCATGGGGCGATCTTCTGCATGTCTATATATTGTGGCCGTGCTCGAATTAATCCATAGTTCAGGAGGGTTGCTACAGGCCAGAACAGACTCGCCCAAAATGCGGGTTGTCCGGGTTCTGGATTCCAGAATGATTTTGCGGTTCTCGTCCGTGTAACGGCAGTTTACGGATTTTCCGGCTAGGTTAATCAGCAATTCTGCACCTTCAAGTGCCTGGTTGATTTCAGCCTGGTTCTCCCAGGCAATGTGACTGGGCTGACGTGAGATAATGAGCACCTCATAACCAAGCTTTATGAATCTTTGGGCAAAATCCTGACCAACAAACCCTGTTCCACCCGCTAACACAACCTTTTTCACGGTATCCCCTCATTTCCCCATACTGGGTAAAGCAAGTACGCTATATATGGACTAACACCGTCTGCGACCGTTTTGTTTGATTTTAATTCGCGCCCAATGCTGCGTATAAGCGATTGCGTTCTTCGATCGCCCATGCGTTCGCTGGGTTTTGCTCCAATTGGTACCGGAGCTCATCATGGAAATCATGAATCATGAACCCTTCGGGCAGATTTCCCAGCATGGCTGTAAAATCGTATTCCGGCAGTTTTCTTTGGCCTTTACCGATCTGCTTCAACCATTCCATCCATTCGGCAAGCGTTAGTACTTCTTCCTGCCATAGTTCGGCCTGTAATCCAAGTGCATCCTGAAGCTGCTCATATGCAAATGGATCGGAGAACGGCCGGCATGCTTGCACCGCCAGTTCATACAACTCGATTACTGCGCGCCGTATCTCATGTTCAAGCTCGATCTCCACTCCTTCCATGAAGTCCTGAGCCTGGATGCTTAGTCCGTCATCATATAATAAAGGTGCTTGTGCCAACAGACGTACAATCTCTTCCATGTCATGCGTTGAAACTTTCTTTTGCTCATAGAGAGCCGGTAACAGATATGCTGTAATGATGATTCACTCCACTTCGTTCTTCTATTAATGACATAAATTATATCATGATTTAGCGTTGAAATATTTGAATACTTGAATCGTTTCTTCCATATCTGCAGGATCTGAATATATACTCCTCATTGTATAAGGTTCTTTTTGATTGATGGTGTTCTATATAGGTGGAGAGTTCGTTTCACTGAGAATTCGGACGGTTAGTTCACTCAACACTTGTTCTGTTCGTTCAAGCAGTTTGTCGAGGTTGATTGGCTCTGCAAAAGAGTCTGGGCCGTTTTCTATTAATGACATATACTGCATCGTGCCGATGAATAAGACAATATCCAGTCCGGGATTCTGACCTGTATGCACAAGCGGAAGAATTTCGTTCATAGTCCATTCGTCAGGTAAGATTGTGGTTTGGTTCTCATGGATATACAACGCCTTGATCATAGCAGTCAAAGCCCAATCACAGAGGATCAGGCAAGCTTTACTTTGGTTATGCTTACGCATGATTAAAGCCAATTTCATATGATACCCAGCCAGTTTTTGATAATCGAGCACATCTCTTTTCAAATTGGAGCTCTCATCAGTTAAGTGAATTACAGGTTTATCGATCTGCCGATTCATGAAGGAGTACATTTCATTCAAGTCCATCAACTCCTTTATTCATTTTTACTCTCTGTACAAAACAAAATGGTGTGTATTTTTTATGTTTTGGGCAAGATATAGATAAAATATTACTATATAGTAGTTTTTTAATCAAATTACTTATTAAGTATTGGTTAATCAACCTCTATTCTTTCTCTACACTTCTAATTAAAGAGAGGTGTACATATGTCAGAACTTTTGGAGTTAGTTGGTGCAAGAATAAGAGATCTTCGGAAATCCAGGGATCTATCTCAAGAAGCGCTAGCTGAAAAGGCAGGATTTAATACAAGTTATATCGGATTCATTGAACGGGCGGAGCGTAACATCTCTTTAAAAAATTTGGATAGAATCGCGGATGCTCTCGATGTCGGTGTTAATCAATTATTTACATATGTGAATGAAAATGAGGCACTCTCCTATGAAGATACTAACATCCAGAAACTGATTACCATTCTGAGAACCCATGAACCGCAAGAAATAGCTATGGCTCTCAATGTGATCACTGAAATTTTCAAAACGTACGATAAGAAATAACTAAAAGGCAACGTTCACTCGATTAGGAGTTGATCGTTGCCTTTTTTGGATCGATATCTCTTAGGAATTGCAATCCATCTCTGAACTCGCACATTATCCATTAGATAAAAGCTTTAACCGCTGCAAAATATTCACGGATCATATTAATCGGTTTCAGATAACCCGGTGAAGGAGCCGATATGCCATATTCGGCGGCGTAACCGTTCTTGGCCGCCAGATACTTGGATCTGAACATATGGTAGTCACTTGTGACAATCATAATCTCGGGATGCTCTAGCCCGGATGCATCAATGATTTTTTTGGAAAAAGCCATATTCTCCTGGGTACTCGTTGATCGATCTTCCATAATGACTTGTGTGGGGCTTATCCCCTGATCAACAAGGTAATTTTTCATGGCGAGTGCTTCAGGTATAGATTCCCCCGGCCCCTGCCCGCCGGATACAATCACTGGCGTCCGAGGATGGCTGCGAATATAGTCCAGACTGGCATCAAGCCGTTGTTTTAAGGTTAATGATAATTCTTTTCCCTTGATGCCCGACCCCAGAATAATGACATAGTCCGCTTCTTCCAGATCATTCGAATTAAGCTGAGTAAAAACAAGCGCTTCGATAATGACAAATGAAACTGCAGCAATCCCGAAACCGGTAAGCAGAATGCGTTTCAGCAGAATATGCTTTTGATAATCAATCCGCCTTAACACGATAAAAGCGACAGTGATCATGCCAAAAAACTTCACCGCGAAGTTCCAGCCCCAGAAAACCAGAAAGAACACAAAACATGCAATGAAAATAAGATCAAGGATCAAGCCTTTTTCTTGTATAAACTTTTTCATAAATCCAGTAACACTCCTTCTCGGGCCTTCACCTCCGTCACATACCCTTCATTCAGGATCTTATGATCGTAAGCTTGGGCCACTGTTGTTGCCAGTATTTCTTCTCTACACGCTGATTATAATAGTGCGCATCCTTGAAAAAATGACTTTGCCGTACAATTAACCCATACAGATCCTCCAGCCCATGCGGGGCACAGATGCCCAGTTGATCCTGTTCATCCAACCGCACACCTATGGCTGTGACGATTTCTGGCCAATATCGAAGAGCATCTTCTGTGGATTGATAGGGTTCATTTCCGTTGCGCAGATGCATCCTCGCCTGATTTTTCACCGACCACTTGGAATTGCCTGTTTCCTCGCGAAGCCGCTGTTCCAGCAGCAGATCCCGCTCCTCACGCATGTCTTCCGTATCGTAGTACACAACATCAATATCGCTGTGCAGCTCGCGAAGAGAATAGCCATGAAGCACATCCCAGATATAATTGCGAATATACCCCGCACCTATGTAACACTGAGGCAGATCAAGACTGCGAACCCACCGCAGGTCGTGCATTAATTGTTCATGCTCCGTAATCGCCTGGATCAACTTTTCCTCATGCAGCATATAGCGCCTCTCCTTGTTACTCTGTCCTTTTAATCGTAGAGCGATCCTTGCTCACATTTACTTTACCGACACACTGCTTGTTTCCAATATATCATGTTTGAGTCCATGCGATAAAATAAACAAATCCCCTCAGGCTGTTACCTTAAGCTCATCTGAACAGATGCTCCTTAAGATTACTTATCCTGAGGGGATTAAAAAACGTCCAAAAGATTATCACGTATTCTCCATAGGTTGGGGAACTTACCCCCACATGCCAATCAGCAAGATGCCGCCAAAAATAACGATAGAACAGAGAATACGCTTTTTCCCCTGCTGTTCTTTCAGTAACAAAATACCGAGGAAGGCCGCAAATACCGTCCCCACTTCCCGAAGCGGGCCCAGTCTCGCCATCGGCGCCTGCTGTAATGCGAACAGAAATAACAGGTACGATCCCGGATTTAGCAACGCTCCCAGCATAATGGTCGATCGGTTCTTCTTCCACTCCTGACGCAGTTGGCGGGAAGCAAGCAGCGCCGGAGTCAGTCCGGCCACAAAACCAATGTTCGTCACTTCAAGTAACGACAAGGGTGAAATATGCTGCAGATTCAATTTGTCCACGAACACATAACTGGTTGTACATAACCCGACACATAAGGCCATCAGAACCGGCTTTGACCCTGTTACCCTTGATCCAGAATTGCCGTCTCTGCTTCCCACACCACTCAGCACCGCAAATCCAACTATCATGCAGGCAATACCGACCCAGCCAAACAGTGACAACGTTTCACCTAGAAAAACAACCCCGATCAATGGCACCAACAAGGTGCTCGTTCCCCGCATAATCGGATAAATCTGCGACAAGTCGCCCAATTCATACGTCTGCGACAGCAGCCAGGAATACAACGCTTGCAGCGCCATGGATAGCACAAGCAGTGCATAGGCTGGCATGGATAAAGGTTCTCGTACTAACTCCACGATAAGCACAGGCAGCAGAATTACGGCCGGAATCATCATGATGGACCATAAAAACACACTTTTGTTTAAACTGCGTTTGGTGAACATGCTCCAGACCGCGTGAGCCATCCCGGAGGCGAGCACCAGAAATATAGGTAAAATCATAATCAAAACGTTCCTCTCTAATCCCTTGCTATTCTCTATTGCGCCAAACCGCTCTCAGGTTGATGTTCTGGCTGTTCCCTCACAACTGAACCGTCCTCCAAGCGAAGCCAGGTATCGAAGCTGCGTTGTCCCGCCTGCAATTGAATGACCCGTCCTCCGCGCAGCATGCCTCCCCTCCCGTATGTACTGTGTCCACTCGAACGCCCGTAGCAGAGACGAATACCGTGGTACGTCCCCTGAAAATCATTCACATGATCATGTCCGCAAAAGGTCCCCATCACATCGCCCATCTCCAGCAGTGCAGAGAACAGACCCGAGTTCACTTGGGCAGAACAGACAGGTTCATACTTGCTGCCGTAACAGATCTGTGTGTCCCACATGGACTGATATTCAGGAATCGGGATATGGAAAAACGCCAGGGCTGGAAGCTTATCCCCGCGGCTGCGGCCGGGATTAACGCGTGTGGATTCAGACATCAGCCACTGGATCTGATTGGGCTGAATCCAGCCGTAACCGGGAATCGACTCGAACGGGGAATAGTTCCCTGAATCGAGTAAATACAACACTGCCGCCGGATGGCCATCCGCTCCGGCAATCTCCAGTGTGTAATTGCCCAATCCCGCAATTTCACGCGGCCCAGGCTCCGTCACGGTATGTGCATGCTGCTGAATGACATCCATTAATCCATCGGGGGTAATCCGATTCTCTGTATCATGATTGCCGTACACAAAAGCCCACGGAATCCCACGCTCTTCCACCACCGACACGGCATCCCGGAATGCCTGCTCCGGGTGTTCACATTCCCTATTCCCAGGATCAACCGGTCCCGTGTAGATCACATCGCCTGTAAATACAACCAGATCGGGTTGTTCCGCTTCAATTACTGTTTTCATTAATTTCCCGGTCCGAAGATCTTCAGGCCGCCCGTCCTTCCAGTGCAGATCTGTGAACTGCACGATTTTAAATGTTCCATTTTCTTGAAAAGTAAGCTGACGTTTCACCCTTTTTCCTCCCTGATGATCCTTTCACTATGGACCCAATTACGAATGTTGTTTGTTGTTGTTTTTCGTGGTTTTATATGATCTTATCGTCACATCATATTACTGTCAATACATATTAAGAACCGAATTTAAATCTAATTTACACTTCGATTACCATCTCAAAATTGACAAGCTCCTCTTGCCAAATTAAACTATTAAAACAACAACAATCCACACCATCTCACAACTCAAAGATATACATAACTTAGATCTAATTTCAGGAGGCACAACCCATGTCTTTAACATATGAAGAACGCAGGCACACCATCCTTTCTCAACTGGCTACCCAAGGCAAGGTTCAAGTGCAAATTCTGGCGGACCTGTTTCAGGTATCCACGGAAACGATTCGGCGGGATCTGGATCGGCTTGAAAAAGAGGGGGAATTACGTAAAGTGTATGGCGGAGCCGTTCGTATACGCTCGGGAATGATTGAAGCCCCTTTTCAAAAGCGTGCGCAGCTTCAACTGAACGAAAAGCAGGCCATCGGCGTAACAGCGGCCTCTCTGATTGAGGATGGAGAGACCGTAATGCTGGACAACGGCACAACAACGCTGGAAATCATGCGACAGCTGCGACATCGGTCTCAGGTGACCGTCATTACCAACTCTGTTCCCATTCTGAACTGTGCCCTGGAGGATTTTGCAGGCAAGATCATTTTCACCGGAGGCGAAATCAATACAGCCGTTCTGGCTTCTACCGGACCCATTGCTCATAGATTGCTGAGTCAATTCAAAGTCAACAAGGCGTTCATCTCAGCAGGCGGCGTTTCGTTAACGGATGGCATCACCGATTATGTGCTGGAAGAAGCACTCATCTCTCGTAAAATGATGGAGCGCGCGGAGGAAGCCATTTTGGTCGCTGATCATACCAAGTTTGGACGTTCAACCTTCGCCCAGATTGCACCTATAAATCAAATATCCATGGTGATTACAGATTCTGGATGTCCCACAGAATGGGTAAAGGCTCTTCATCAAATGGAAATCGAAATGGTTCACAGCATTTGACAATGTGAGCCATTTTCTATATTTTAGAAGTATAATGATCGTTCTATCTTATTTTGAAAGGAGCGTATTACTCCTTATGAGCAGCAAAAAGGAAATGCTGTTGAACGTGGCGGAGAAATTGTTCTACCTGCACGGATTTCACTCCATCGGCTTGAAGCGAATCATCACAGATGCCGGGATTGCCATCATGACGTTATATAATCACTTCGACTCCAAGGATGATCTCATTGTTGAAGTGCTTCGGCGACGCGAACAGCGCTATTTGGAACAGCTGCGGCAGTATGCCGACAACAAAGCGCAGCCCGTATTGCTCAATCTGGCGGAAGGACATGCTCGCTGGCTGATGGAGCATGAGCCGAGAGGTTGTTTGTTTTTGCGTGCGAAGGAGGAATTTGGCGGAGATCCAGACAACGTCATTGTACAAACCGTTAATGCGCATAAAAAACATGTCATGACCCTGATTAAAAATCTTGATCCTGCTGCAAGTGACCGTTCCCTGTTGCAATTTGTCCTGCTGCTGGAGGGTTCTACCGCACTCGCTGAGACAGAAAATGTAAATAGTGTATGTCGGGAACTCATTCACATGACGCAAAATAGTTTCAAGTGATCCCAGATAGGGTGAGTTAGTAGTTCAACTCACTTTTTTTATTTCAAATAAAATATAATGATCGTTCTATCTAAAAGGTGGTGGATTTGATGAAAAAAGTAATATTCCCAGGGATGGCACTTATCGCTGTATGTTATGCATTCGGGAGATTCAGCTATGGGCTGTTTATGCCGGAAATTTCGGAAGCACTGCAACTGGACGATGCCCAGTCCGGAGCAATCAATTCCGCAACCTACATTGCGTACTGCCTTTCCTTGCTTAGTGCTCCACTTCTTATTAATCGCATGGGGCACTATCATGTTATTCAAATAGCGGGTGTTAGTGCTGTGCTCGGTTTATTGGGCATTGCTTTGTCTCCAAACGTGTTTGTTCTCACACTAGGGGTATTTCTTGCCGGATTAAGTACAGGCTTAGCCTCTCCTGCATTGGGTAACACCGTCTATGCTGAGCTTGCGCCTGATCAGCAAGCCAGAGGGAACAGCTGGATTAACACAGGTACCAGCTTTGGCATTATCGTATCTGGTCCGATCTACTGGCTATTCACTGAGTATTGGCGTTTGACCTACATCTTCTTCGCTGTTCTCGGTGTTGTGGTGGTGCTGTGGAATAGTCGCGTTCTTTCCCCACGCAAAACAGAGCCTTGTGCCAAGTCCCTCTGGACATGCATGAAGCCGACCAGACCGGGTGTCGCTCTGCTTATGGCCACCCTTCTTACAGGCATCAGTTCTGCGATCTATTGGACCTTTGCCCGTAACTTCCTCACAGACGAAAAAGGGGCCTCCGATTCGGAAGCCGTACTGTTCTGGATTGTGATGGGGATTATGGGGATTCTCGGCGGATGTGCTGGTCGCATTATTGAACGCATTGGGATCGGATGGTCCTATCGGATAGGCATTCTGCTCTTGTCTGTTTCACTTGGCGTAATCCTTCTTCCATGGATGGCCGCCAGCCTGGTCTCAGCCGTTATGTTTGGCAGCACCTATATTTTCCTGACCAGTATATTCATTGTTTGGGCTACAAGACTATTCAGCCCCAATACGTCCATCGGGATCAGCCTTGCTTTTCTGGCTCTCGGAGCAGGGCAGTTTCTGGGTTCATCCATAGCGGGCTATACCATTGAAACATTCTCCAATACCACTGCATTTCTGGCCTTTGCTGTACTGGGTCTGTTCGGGTTACTCATTCGGGTGAAGCACCCTGTGTCTTGATTTTTACAAACCAACAGGCTATACATCCGCTGCGCATCTGAAACCGATATGCCCGGTAGATGTATCAGGCGTGTTGGGGATTCTCGCCGCCACTCTATAGCGATTGCAGTAGGAACGGTGGCATAGGTAGGAACCGCCTTTTAACACCTTGCGATCTTCATGAGGAGATAATTCCGTGTCGGCAACCGCAGCCTTCTCGTGATCTGTAACGTAGTTGTCTGCGCACCACTCCCATACATTGCCTGACATATTATAAAGTCCGTATGCATTGGGAGAAAACGATTGGGATGGAGCAGTGCCTGCATAACCGTCGGCTGCATTATTTTTCGTCGGAAATACTCCCTGCCAGATGTTGCAATAGTGCTGTCCATCCGGCCTTAACGTATCGCCCCAGGGATACTTTTTCTGAATCAGGCCACCCCGGGCTGCGTATTCCCATTCCGTTTCTGTCGGCAGACGTTTACCCGCCCAGCGGCAATAGGCATTGGCATCATTCCATGAGATATGAAGAACTGGATGACCAGAGCGATCATTTACATGAGAATCGGGTCCTTCGGGATGAGCCCAGTCTGCACCTTCAACAACCCACCACCAGGGCGTCTGTTGTACCACGGTTCGAACTTGAGCCGCCGTTTGCGGAGAAACGAACAGATGAAAAACAAAAGACCAGCCAAACCGCTCCGCCTCAGTCCGATACCCCGTCTCATGAATAAACTGTGCAAATTCCGCATTGGTTACCGTACAGGCATCCAGATAAAAGGAATTCACCTGAACTTCCCTGACGGGGCCTTCCCCGTCTGCTTCAAAAGCTTCGGGGTCATTTGTACCCATCAGGAAACGTCCACCTTCAATACGAATGCTTTCTTTCTTCACTTCTCTATCGGTTAAGTTTATTGCGGAATCATCTGTATAACCGGTATGACTGGATGGATTATCCTCCACCCTCTCTACCGCTGCAGCCGTTTCCTCCGACAGACTCTTTCCCTTTAGCTTGCCGCCCCGGCTTGCAGCGCAGCAGGAACAAGATTTCTTTGGCAGCTGATCATGCATCAGAAGCATCCCCTTACATAAGTAGGTTTAAAACTCTTCTCCCTATTGTACATGGCAGGGCGAATAATCGGATACGGTGGTGCTGTTATTCCTGCCTCCACTTTTTTAACATTTCATTTGCCTGAATTTCTTCATCCGTTTCACATGTCAATAACGTTGACGATATGGTCTGATGATGCCCTCGTTCCAGACCTGTACTTCGATATAACGTTCCGGACCGAGATCACCCTGTCGATTCCATTCCTGAGGCCATCCATAGGATTGAATAACGTCCAGAATTTCATCTTTGGTGAAGACCTGCTTACGGTAAGGTTTATCATCCATATAACGCATCGTTGGAAACAAATCGCCGTAGGTAAAACTGACGGAATCAGGAGGAAGATCCTCCCATGAGATCGTGACACAATCAGGATCGGTATACCATGATTCCAACCACGCACATGCACCAAGCGTCAGGTAATGAGGATAACGGTCGGTCGGTTTCCCACCTTTGGCGATAAACTGCTCGTACGCTTTCTGCTCAAGCGCTCTGCGAATCATCATGTAATCTGTTGAACGCTGACTGGCAAAATTCCGGCCATCCTGCCGGATACGCCGCGCAACGACTTCTGCCTCCTGTTCGGACAGACTGGAGAGATTGCGGAATGGTCCAACACTTTTTTCAAAATAATGATATGCGTTCAAGTCTGGCATATAGATTCCGCCTCTTTTTCAACGATGTAAAAACACACTCATTCACGAATACAGAGTTTATTCCTCCTGCAATCTGGCCTTCTGAATGATGGATTGAATAAACGGAGCCTTGGCAGCAGTGTACCCAATACGGTCATGTCTGAACTGTTGTTCCAGTTTCTTTTTCAATGCATAATACGCTAGCATAACTTCGGGGTCCATCCTGAGAGCATTGCGAAACAGCAAATTATCATTCCATTCCTTGCTCTTATACCTATATACATGAAGATGATGAGTACCTGCTCTCCATTTTCCTTTACGAAAAAACAGGCGCTCCTTAAACTCCGGCTTGGGCACATATTCATATCCTAGTTCTGCCAATGCTTCAATATGTACTGGTTGTACATCGTCCAAAACACGTACCCCCACCATCATATCGATTAATGGTTTCGCTCCCAGACCCGGCACAGATGTACTGCCAATGTGTTCCAGATCCACACAGATATTTGTTAGAACCCTCTTGATTTTTTCGCGTTCTACGTTATAGTCCTCTACCCAATTCGGGTCATACTTAGATACAACCACAACTTCTTTCATTCCCATTACGCCTTTCTGTCTCTTACATTTAATAGTCATAGTTTACATCATGCCTACATGGATGGAAATAACTGTAGCAGAAAAACTCATCCAAAATAGAAATCCCTATCTCAGATATTAGAGCAGTTACCCTTGATGATACATATGGTGGAAGTGAGCCTTCAGCCGTTCGAATCGGCGCAGCCTATGGCGCTTCCAAAACAATCGTAATCCGTACAACCAATCAATCCTATATCCTGTTTACATCAAATGAGGCTTTATTCCCTAAAATCAGCACCATGGTATCCAACGCTGCTGGGTAGCTCATGTAATTCGGAACTCACCCATTTACAAAAGAAAATGATCAATATAAAAGCGTCAGCATTCGCATAATTCCTTATGCTTTGCTGACGCATTTATAGTTTAGTAATAGTTCAGATGATAGCCCTATCTCCAACTCCACTTCGGTAATTGTTCCAGCGTAACGACATATTCACTATTGTATACTTCCTTCAAATACGCCACAGTATTATGAATGCCATCCCTCAGGAACCCTCCCGTCCAGGTACAGAACCAGCTCCAGTGCACGCCCTGCTCTTTCATTTGCTTTGGATCAGGAATGGAGCCGTTCTCGGCTAGGGCAATGATTTTGCTGTCATTCACCAGTGTGCGCAGATTCTCATAACGTTCAGCTAGTGGACTGTAATCCCCTGCTTCTGGATAAACATCCACACTCACAATGTCCACCACATCGTCACCCGGATACCACTCCGGCTTTTCTGAGTTCCACACCCAGATTAGATTACCCAGATCATACTTGTTGACCAATTGATCATACAGCAGGCGATATAACTGTTTGGCAGGTTCAGGTCCTTTGGCTCCCCACCAGAACCAGCCTCCTTCCGCTTCATGAAGCGGCCGAAATAACACAGGCACACCTGCATCCTTTAGTTCTTGCAAATGTACTGCAATTGCATCGATATCCCGGATCAATAAAGTATATTCTTCCGATTCAGGATAATCCAACGCAGAGGCGAGATCGTAGGTGGTGGCATCGGTATAGAACCCTCTCCACCATTCCTTGCCTGGTGCATCCATCAGATGAGTAGGTGCATTCCAGTGCCAACACAATGTCACAATTCCGCCTTGCCGATGCCACGCAATTGCATCCCGAATCTCGTGAGAGCTCGCGCCGCGCTCTGCTCTCGATGGAGAATATTCCATGAGATCGAATCCCATTACCGCCGGCTTGCAGCCTGTATTCTCATTAATCCAGTTTAGATTTCCGTAATCCTGCTGACCCGAAAGTACTGCCTTCCCGTAACTCTCCACCAAGTACTTCATCAGTTCTCTGGCCTCCGAAGTTGCTGCTTCATTCACCAGAATACTGCTAATCTTGCTCTCCATCATAGCTCCCTCCTTCACTCTATAGCATGGTCCAAGCCCATTAAGCATCCAACTTTGATTCAGCAACCAGATATGTTGAATGCAGCAAGCGAACGCCCCTCTTCTTCTTATCCAACAACCCCGGAACGTTCAATACTCTCGACGAAATAGCGCTGTACAAACAAATACAAAATAATGAGCGGTACAATCGCCAGCAGAATGCCTGTATCCACGATCATGGCAACATAGTTCGGATCTGCCTTCATGCCCGAGTTTGAACCAAAACCCATCAGTTGTGGGATCAGCTGGTTCGCCTGCGCAGGCAATGATGCCACTTTCAGTGAGATGAGTGGACTTTCACTCATAAATAGCGCCGAATAGAATGTATCGTTGTACTGCCAGACAAAAGAGAACAGAATGACCGTAATCAGCGGTGAAATCGCGTTCGGCAGCATGATTCGAGCAAATGTCCGAAACCCGCCTGCTCCATCGATCAGCGCAGCTTCTTCAATTTCCTTGGGCATGCCCTTGAAAAACTGACGAAAAATATAAATGAACAGCCCTGCCTTCAGTCCACCTGCTGTAGCCGCCGTAATCATGGAGGGCCAATACGTATTCAGCAAATTAATACCCTCTCGCCCCGTGAACAGATGAACCATTCCCAGGATGTCAAAGTTACGGAAGTGCAGATACATCGGCACCATCAGGGTGCTTGTCGGAACGAGAATGGTGAGAATCACCAACACAAACAGCACATTGCTGCCGGGAAAAAAAAAGCGGGCGAAGCCGTACCCGGCTAACGCACAGGATATGGCAGTAAGCAGCGTAGTAATTGTAACGAATAACAGGGTATTCGCCAGCAAAGGCAAATAATCCATCACCTGCGCTGCAAGCCTGATGTTATCCAGCGTAAAATGCTGTGGAATCATATAGATGGTCGGATTATAGATATCCTGTTTATCCTTGAACGCAACCGAGATTTTAAGAAACAACGGATACAAAATAATAAATGAAATACCGATAATCAGTGCATATCTGAATATGGAATACAGGAGGTCCGATGTCTTGTTTCGCACCCTCTGCAAGCGGTAGTTCTCTCTTGGAATCACCACCATGCGATCCGTTCCCGACACTGCCATAGTCTCATGCCTCCTTCTACGTTCGTTCGCTTTCAGTTGTAATGAACCCGTCGTGACAGCACCCATCCGACAACAACCAGGACAAGACCGATGACCAGGGTGTACAGCCAGGACATGGCTGAGCTCAGACCGAAGTTCTGGGTTTTGAACGCGGTCTGATAGATCGCCTCGGTCACCGGGCTGCCGGCAAAGGAATCAATGATCGTATAGATGACATTCGTCAGAATCAACGGACTCACCATTGGAAACGTAATTTTCCAGAATGATTCATAGGCCGTTGCGCCTTCAATTTTGGCTACTTCATACATGGAGCCCGGTACCGATTGCAGCGCAGCGAGGAAGATTAGAATCTGCACGCCAGAGCTACTGACAATATCGTAAATACGCATAATGGCTTCCACGATGTAATCCACATATGCCATCGGCAGCCCCACATCATTCAGCATCCGCACGATTGAAACGACGTTGAACGAAGCTCCCCCCTCCGTCGACGTATCCACTGCACTAATGTCCCCCATTAGATTGATCAACCCTGCGGACTCGGCCGCCGCCACCGCACTGGAGGCCAGAATGACCGGCAGGAAGAAAATCGCACGCGCCATTGTTCTGCCTTTGAATTTCTGGTTAAGCAGTGTCGCTGTAAACAAACTGAAGAACAGAATCATCGGCACATTCAGCAGCATCGCTCCAACCGAATCCACCAAGATCCGGTTAAATGTAGCATCAACTAGAATGGCATCCTTAAAATTTTTCAATCCTACAAAGTCCAGTACATATCCTCCTGGGGCAACCGAAAGATTGCTCAAACTGAACCGGATCGATTGCAGCAGCGGCGTGGCGAACAGGAAGATGAAACCAATCAGCCATGGCGAAATAAATGCAAGTCCTAGCATCGCTCTACGTGATTTCAGTGATAAACGAAGGGTTCTCATCGGTTCACTCCTTCCACTGCATAATCCGCCCCGCCAACGGTAATTCCATCGATCGTTACCGGAGCATCATTGTAATTCACGAGAATAGACGCACCGTCACGGTATGTGACACGCACAACGCCATTCTGTATTCGTTCATGCTCGGTCATTGGCTGGTTCCGCAAATCACCTAGTACCTCATTCGCTTCCTTGTATAATGCAACCGCCTCATCTAACCAATACGCGTAATCAGTGGCATAAGCCGAATCATAACTGGTCAGCTTCAGCTTGGACGATGGTGCATACGTCCATTGAAACTGTGGAGCGGAGCCCAACTCCAGACTGCGGAGCAGCTGTTTGCGCAGATCCTGATCCCCTGACGTATTCATTGGAGAAGCAGCGTAATCCATATATCCATGAATGACCATTTCATAAAAAGGAACTTCCTCATCGGTAATGTTGAACCGACTGGAGCCTGAGGGAGCATCCACAATATGCTGCGTATATCCCCACGCATAGGCGTTAGCGGAGGATAACATCATGTTCGGATACTCCTGCTGCAGCTTGCCCAGCTGCTCCTTCACGATGTTCTTCGCGGTCTCCCGGTGGATGACACGATGATCGCGATAATCCGAGCTCAATACCTGCCCAAGATCACGCAGCGATAATGCGTTGAGTTCCAGTTTATTGATTTTCCCGGCAAACTCGCTCACCACATACGGCAGCTTGGCGGCCGATAACAGATAATAACTGTCTTTGCTCTGATCCATCCGGTTGAGAGCAGGACTGTATGGATACAATTCAGCCGTCTCCTTGGTTACAAATCGCGCTGCATCGGAGGATGGAGCAAAGTTCCAATCATCGTGATACACGCGCTGGAACGCCACATCAGGGAACAGCGCTCCTCCAGACTGATTCAATTGTTCAGACAGCTTCTGTAATTCAGAACGACTGCCCACTTCACTGTCCAACTTGACCTGGGTAGGTGTATGGTGGCTGAAGCCGCCGCCAAACCATCCCTGATACCGCATCTGCACGCGATTCACACCCTCCTGCTGCAGCTTGGCAGCCATTTCAGCCGCTTGTTCATATGTCGTCATTGCCAATGTGGTCCGATAAGGCACACCAAGGAATGAAGCTTTTTTGTCCACTGCACCTAACACATCCACGTAAAAAGGTAATGCCGACTCGCCTTCCAGCGGTTTCAGCAATTTCAGTACGTTCTGCACCACCAATTGCTGCTGATACAAGCGGGCCATACCGGAATAGGTGGCATCCTTTCCATTAAGGAAATGGTATCGTACCTGAATATCCCCACGGAACGGTTCCTCGCTCAATAGCTGAATCTCCTGCATCTTTTGCGAGGTATACATCTCCAGTTCATCTTCACCCCGCAGGGAAAACGAGCCGTAGACATGGTTGTAACTATTTTGCCTGCCTCCAATATCCGCAGAGATACTGGCCATGCCATCCCCTTTTTCAATCACGGCAAACCAGGCATGTTCACCGTTCTTCAGACCGAACACAGGCATATGCGCAGATTCACTCACCTGAGGACGACTGAGCGAATTATCGTTCGGATCTGCACCATACACACGCTGTACGTACTGCTCTTCCTTGACCTTTCCGTTGTTTAGATGGATCAGGCTGCCCGAACCATCCGGGACAAACATATAACCTTCACCTTTCGTATCCGCGGCACCAAAGTAAGCGAGCAGGTCGATATTGCGAATGCGGTATTGTCCGCTCTCTTTCACCTGACTTAACGGCACGGTTACAACCAACGAGCCTTGATCCAGCCGATATTCCACCGGAATGACGAAGCTCGGCTTATCCGATACGCCCCCGCCTTCGACTCCATTCTCCTTATTGTCAAAAGCAAGATCGTCAGCGGTGTACCCCGCCGCCTCAAAGGCATCCAGCATCTTGTTCAGCACAAGCTGCTTTGAGATTTGTCCATCCAACCGTTCCAACACATCCGGGTTGTTCTTGGTTGGATAATAACGGGCAGACGTATATCTTGCGACCGTAGCATCCAGTTTCGAAAGGACCTTCTCCTCCAGACGCTGTTTGCTGATCAGTTTGGGCAGGGCATCAATACCCAGCGAGGTATCCCCAAGCGTGTATGTAACCCGAATCCCTTGATCCACATTCGCAGCTGCGAACTGTTGGTTGCTAATACTGGAGCTAAAGTTCGGGAAGTTCTCCAGCGTACCGATTGCATCCCGAAACGACACGTTCAGCTGGGAGGACAGAACTTCCTTTTCATAACCGGAAGCCAGCCCATCCTGATTACGTTCGTTCGGATTGCTGTACCAGATCTGTCCACTCGTTCCATCACGAACGGCTATTTCCGTCGTCTCCTCGTTGTAATAAAGCGCCAGTCCCCGGTGTTCGGCAACCAACTGCATACCCGGCACACCCTGCGAAGAATCGGTTAAGAATTGCAGTGACTCCGTCTCGGATGGTATGGCCTCTGTTGTGGCTTCCAGATAAGCCGTTGCTTCTACGGCAGGTACTCCCCTGTTATTGATATACAGCAGTCCGGCTGCAAGCAGGATCACAGCTGCACCACTGGCCAGCACCGCATATATTCGTTGCCTTTTGTTCACGGATGCCGCCTCCTTTAGGTCCGAAAAATCAACTCGCGATAGATGTTGTAACCGAATTCATATAACTGCTGCAACATGCTGAACACCAATGCTCCGAGGAACACGATAATGCCCATTACAATCATCGTCAGCAGTATCGTAAGGATCGTTTTGATCACCGTATACTGGTGGACGGTCATCATGCCGATGAACAATAGCAGCAGGAACCAGATGAAGGCGATACTGGTGAACAAATAATAAAAGGCGGTCTCTTCCTGCACCATAAACCGGCTGATGATAATCATCGGAATATAGATCAAAATGACCGGAATAAGCGAATACCCTGTCGCCAAAACAATTTCCTTGAACTGGCCTTCCCCTTCCATCAGCGTGGTGACCGCCCAGTTGGCTATGCACCAGAGGAAGAATGGTGCAGCAATCGTCAGCATCTCCTGGATGCTGTTAATGGTGCGCGGGTCCGTATAATTGACCAGAAACCCGGCGTACTGCTTTTGCAAAATCATAATGATGATCGTGAGGATCAGTGCTCCAAAAGCAACGGTCAGCCTGCCACGATGATCCGACTTGAGATCCCAGAATGCATCGATAGGGTGAAAAATGAGATGCAGCGGAAACTTAATGTAATCCTGCTTCACGTTCAATCTGCCTCCTCCGTCTCCATTTAACCGCCACTCGGACCAGGATCAGAATAAAAATCAGTGCGATGGCAAGTGTCAGAAAGGTCCCGAAATGCTCCTTCATCATCTCTCGCCGATATCTTTTGAACGCGACAGAGTAACTCTTGCGATCCATTCCCAGCTCGAAGTAACCTAGTGCCTCCTCGTTTTTCTTCTCCATCAGTAAAGACTTGCCGATACCGATATAGGCGATATCATAGTTGGCGTTCAGCTTCAGCACTTCTTGCCAGATATGGACAGCCTGCGTATCCTCACCCTGATAATGAAAGGCAACCGCTTCATTCACGCTGGCTCCAAACCGAGTTGGCTCATAGATCACCAGATTGTTTTTCCCCCGATCCAGCACCAGCTGATGATCCCCGGATTGTTCCATGGCGACTGGTGTTTTGAGCGTGCCCACCTGATTGCCTTTGCCTCCATATACGTAGAGCAGATGACCTTCATCATCATAAGTAAACACCCGGTTCTGCGTCGCATCCAGCACACTGTACATGCCGTTCCCCAGTACTTTTACATCAATCAGTTTGGACGGACCCGGGTTATTGCGGAACCTGATATCTCCTTTGACTTCAAAGTAACCAAATCTCTTCAGCACATCCTCGCCGGATGGATTGAGACGTTTAATCGGTTCGCTGGAACCCGGGTCGATATTGGTCGCATATACGAATCCTTTGGCGTCGATATCGACATTGGAAAACTCGGTCGGTACAAACAAAACCATCTGCGCCCGCTGGGCTTTGGTGGAGAGCATCCGCCAAATGTATTCACCGTAGTCGCGTTCCACCTTGTTCGTACCAACGTATCCAATGAACTGACCGCTCTCGTCAAACTGCATAATTCCTTCGTAGACACCCTGAGCCACTACATACACCCGGCCTACCCGGTCAACCGTCAATTTCAGCGGTTGGAACTGGAAATTGGTTGCGATGATATCGGACTCCGGCTTCGTAATGGTATGGATCAGTTGGCCTTCCGCATCCAGTACAACCACGCGGCTGTTCCCCGTATCAGCGATGTATACTCGTTCCTCTTCATCCACGAATAATCCACCTGGAGCATTAAAACTCTCCTTGCTGCCGTCCATCATAAATTCTTCGATCACCCGCAGCAGCTTATAGTCCGCGTCCAGCACAACAATCCGGTTGTTGCCGCTATCCAAAATATAAATCTGCCCGGAGGGAGAGACGTTCACATCACCGGGGTCTTTGAATTCGCCAATGCCCAGGTCGCTGCCCGAGATGGTTCGCTGAGGCAGATAGGCATCCGGTGAAGGAACGGCCTCCTTCCAGTAGTTATAGTTATAACTCTCATACGGCGCCGGGGAGGCCGCCGCAGGCACGGCATTCACCAGCAGCAGCGATACTGCCGCCAGGAGAACAAGCCATCTTTTCACTGTGCGTGCCATATCGTTCCCCCTTATTCCTTCATGCCCGAGCTCGCCATTGTCTCAATGATGCGGCTCTGAGAGAAAATAAACAGCGTAATGGGCACACTCATCAAAATAAGTGCCACCGCAGCACCTGCGCCTGCCCGGGATATGCCGCCCTGAATGATCTGACCCGCCGCATAGTGCAGGGTCTTGAGCTGTTCACTGTAGATGTATCCATTGCCATCACTGCCCCACAGCATCTGGAACAGCAGTATGATCAATGTGAGCCAGGCTGGCTTTACATTCGGCATGACAATGGACCAGAAAATCCGGTATTCACTGGCACCGTCAATTTTGGCTGCTTCCAGCAGCGCATCCGGGATCTGCTCCATGAACTGTTTCATCAGATACAAACCTAATGAATAGGCGAATGCCGGAATAATGACGGCCCAATACGTGTCAATCCAGCCGAGCCATGACATGATCATATAATTCGGAATGGCCGTCACGGCAGGCGTGAACATCAGGGAAAGCACAACGACCTGGAACATGAATACTTTGCCCGGAAATTTGTGCTTGGCGAGCGGGTACGCTGCTGCCGAAGCGAGCAGCACATGACCCACGATGCCAATGCCCGTAATAAATACTGTGTTGAATATATATCGTGAGAACGGAACCCACGAGTCACTCAGCAGATTCAGCAAGTCGGAGAAATTGCTGAACGTTGGATTTTTAACAAATAGCGTTGGTGGAAAGGTAAAAATCTCATCCAACGGTTTGAACGCATTATTGATCGCATAGATCAGCGGCAGCACCATGAAAGCACCAAATATGAGCAGAAGGGCAAACAGGGAGAGGCTTCCCGATAAGGAGCGGTTCACCCGCTTTTTGCCTGTCACAATTGCAGCCATAGCTATTCTCCCACCCTTCGAAGCAGTTTCTGTACCAGCAGGTTGGTGCCCACCATGATCATGAACAGCACGGTTGCAATCGCCGACGCGTACCCCATTTCAAACCGCGTTGTACCAAAGTCGATCAAATGGGTCACCACCGTCTCCGCCGCATAGTTCACACTTGGGAATCCGGCCAGTGCAATAGAGACATCTGCCACGGCAAACGAGGTTGTAAGTTGAATGACCGCTCCGAACATCAGCTGTGGGCGCATTGAAGGCAGGGTGATATACCAGAGCTCCTGCCAGCGATTTTTGATTCCGTCTACCGCGCCTGCCTCATATAACGTCCGGTCTACGGTCTGCAAACCGGCGATAAACGCCAGAAAGCCTGTGCCAAGACTGAGCCACAATTGCACCAGAATGAGAATCGGCATAATGTAGGCTTCCGTTTTCAACCACTGGATCGGTTCCAGCAGAAATCCCCATTTGATCAGCAGTCCATTAGCTATACCATAGCGATCCCCCGAGAAAATCATCAGCCAGATAAAATAGACATTCCCCGAAATGGATGGTGCATAGAAAATCAGTGTCATGAATGCTCTCCATTTGGGCGTTAACTCATTAATAATCCACGCGAACACGAAACAGGCAATATAACTGATCGGTCCGGTGATAATGGCAAACAGCAACGTATTTTTGATGGCAATGAGGAATACGTCATCCTCCAGAAACAGCCGGGTGTAGTTCTGCCAGCCAATAAAACGCGGAAACTCCAACATATTGAAATAGGTGAAGCTGAGTATGATGGAGATGACCACCGGAAACACAGTGAACATGGTGAACAGGATCATGTAAGGAGCGAGCAGTACATAGGAATGTTTGCTGGCCTTCATTTCCTTGAGCTTCCAGGACCACCATGATTTTATGCCCATGCCTGGCGTTTTCTCAGGAGGACTGTTTTGTCCGTCTCGGAGTGATATTTGTGACACTGTTAACCCTCCCTCTGCTTACGGAAGACCAAATTCATTACGCTTGATCCGAATCTCGTCCTGAATATACTGGGTGTAATCCATGATGGATTCCCTGGCTTCCACTTGGCCAACAACCGTCTTGTAAAATGCATTGAACAGATGGCGTCCGGTAAAATAACCGCCTGGTACTTCAGGAATTCCCTTCACTGTCTCAAATTGTGCCTTCAAATTCGCATAATCCTCCGCAGGCCACGGAAGCGAATCGAGTGCCTTGATGTTGGCTGTCGGATAACGCGCAGCCGCGCCCATCAGCCCTTCCATCTCACGACCAAACTCAGCCTGAACCGGTGTGCTGGTCCACCATTTCATGAACTCCCACGCAGCTTCCTGATCCTTGGCGCTCTCCAGCATCATGACAGCGCTGCCGCCACCCGGAACATCCCGATTCAATGTTCCATCCGGCTGCACCGTCCCCGGAACCGGAACAAATCCCCATAGTCCACGGATCTCCGGTGCAAATACGGACAACTGGTTATACATCGTATAATCCGTTAGACCAATCGGCATCTGTCCTGTCCGGAAACGGTTGGCAAAGTCGTACTCCCGCTCCAGCTTGTAATCGGTATAAAACTCGGTCCACTTCTTAAATGTCTCAATACCGATACGGGAATCCAGATCCGATTCCTTGCCGTCATTGCGATAGAAGGAGCCGCCGTTCTGTAACAGCATCGTGGCATACTGCGAGTTAGGCGGAATGTTCACACCTTGCATGTTGGCCTGGGCCACTACTGGCATGCCAAACTCCATATGATTTTTGCTCAGAATCGCCAGCAGGCTCTCCACATCTTCCCACGTTTGGGGAACTTCAAGGCCCAGCTCTGCAAGCACGTCTTTTCGGTAAAACAACATATTAAAGGTCTGTGTCTCCGGCAGAGCGTACACGCCCGAATCATAGGCATATGGCACGATGGCACTGTCCCTGAACTCTTGTTCTACCGTGGTGTAGTCACTAAACTGGGTGAGATCCACAGCCGAGTTCCGCATCGCAAAGTTCACGGGCAGATCATTGCCGATCTGCATTGCTACATCCGGTCCTTCGCCCGATAAAGTGGCTGGCAATAATGTGCCCATGTTGACCAGCTTCAAATTGACGTTAATACCGCTCTCCGGGGTAAATGTCTCATCAATCATTGCTTTCATCGTATTCGCCTGATCCCGGCCACTGCCGATCCAGACCGTCACCGTGCGCTGATCCTCCGATGTGGATACATTCCCGATCTGGTTATAATCAATGAAAAACGAATGATAGAATGTCTTCGCTTCATGACCGAGCTTCGCCAGCGGACCCATACCCGTGCCGGGAATGCTCCTGTCTAATGAAGCTACATAGAGTGCATCTATTTCAAGCGGTTGCTCGCGAGCCTGCTGCACCCAAGTGCCCAGTCCGCCCGTGTTCGTTTTGTATGCGGCAAGTCTTCTTGGAATGGTATCCGGCTTGTCGATCATCTCATCCAATTGTTGGGCCATCGTTTGGATCAACGCTTCCTGATCGCTGGACTGGCCTGACAGGAGGCGAAGCTGCCTTGCCACTTCCTTCAAACGTTTGCTTTCCCCGCTGAACACCTCCAGCAGATTCGGAATTTGCTTCTCCACCCGATAATCCCGGAATTCATCCGGCTTGGTGCCTGTGATCATCAGGATTCTCCGGTACATGGAGTTCAGGTTGTAGAGACTGTCCTCCACATTGCGAATAAGTGGTGCAAAATCTCCCAGGCTGTTCTCCAGCCGAATGACATGCCTGCCTTTTTCCAACTGAAACTTGTATGCTTCCTCACCGCCCAGCACATCAATGCGATAGTCACTTTGGTAACGGAACGGCGCCTTCGTCATCTCCGCAAACGGAATCTCGCCATCGATGGTCAGCTTACGGGTGGAATAGATGCCTTTGACAAAATTTTGCTGAGCGGTAAAACCGATATGATACAGTCCACTCTCCGGCACATCCACTTCCCATTCGATCCACTGTCCAGGCAGTCGCCAGTTAAAGCCGCCAATCGTATTAATACGCACCTGGGAAGCGCTGTAAGGAGATACGGCTGAACTTGATCTTTCACTGGTTGGATATAGCGTAGGTGAAGATTTGGTAACAGCCGCTTCCCCTTCAATTCGAATGAGTACATCCTTAGGCTGAACGGATGAGTCCAGCTGCTGCGCCCCTGCGGTTTCCGAATAAGAAACGGCTGGCTTCTCATTGAATAGCCGTAGCGATCGAATCACCATGGGTTCGCGAGAGGATTTCAGCGTTAGCGTGTGTTCTCCTTTTACCAGATAGAACTTGAATGGAGCCTGTTCGTACCCGTCCGAGTCCTGAAATGTTTCCTCTATCCAACGGGGCTTCTCAACTTGTTTTGGACGAAGATCATTGCCCTGGTTATCCTGTTCAACGGCCTGCTTCTCATTTCCCCATACCCGGTCAAACTGCAAATAAGCGGCTTCCGCAAACGGAAGTTCACCGTCTATGTACAAGGCACGCTCAATTGCCGAACTTTTGCCTTCTACGGGAAAATAGACAGCAGAAAGGTTGTACAGCCCGGTTTCCGGCACGTCAACAACCCAGTCAATCTCGCCTGTCTCCCCGGTATGAAGCGATACACCCGTCTTGCCCTCATAATCATTCAGCTTGCGTACCTCTTCACCCTCTGCCCGTATGTAATCCCCGGCTTCAATGGTCATGTCCACATTCGGTAGTGGGGCCTCGCCTGCTTGGGACAGATATTGTTCATATCCTTTCTTCTGCCTCGTCTGCTGCAAGATGGCATCCACCTCAATAGCAGGCAAACTGCCAGAAGGCAGAGCCACACTCTTTCCACCTGCACCGGAAGTAAGCAAAAGTATGACGCAGGCTGCCGCTGCTGCAATGACTGTGGGCAGGATCCATTTCTTTCGTTGTAGAATTCCAGCCATCCTACGAGTCCTCCTCATCAAGGCTGATGCCAGCAATGCCTATTCGGTGATACAGAGAAAGAGGTACCCGTGCGCGAGCCCGGACACGTGGCACCCCTGTCTGAATCATGCTGGTGTTATTGTTTGCCGAGTTTATCAACTGCCGCTTGTGCCTGTGCTTTGTACTTCTCGGCAGTTGCCGTAACGGAAGCATTGTTTTTGATAATGTCGTTTACATAGTCACCGATTGGATACCCCGCGTAAGCGTCATCCAGCAGGATGCGGCCCGTTCCCGCGATATGCTCGCGAATCATGGCGATGTCCTTCTCGTCGGTATAGCGGCTTTCCAGGTAATCCTGACCTGGATACTCTTCAATCTGCGGGATGTCGAACGTTTCCTCATAGATTTGGTATACCATCTTAGGGTCTTGCACACCTTTTGGAATGAATTTGGCTGAAGCCGCATTGTTGGCATATGTTACATCCTTGCTGCCCTGAGGACCATTCGGAATAGGTACGACTCCAGCAGCAAAGGTGATATCGCCCAATTGCCATTCCGCAGCAGTGAACAAGGCCACATCCCCATCTTTGAATGTGTTGCTTTCCTCCCAGTTTGTTTTGTCTCCCGTTTTGACTTTCACGACATTCTCCACGTTATACAGGCGTTTGACGAATTCAGCAGCTTCAATTGTTTTCGGATCGGACAATCCTTCTTTTGAATGTTCGTCATCTACAATCGTGCCGCCATTAGCTGCGGTAAAGTGGCGAAGCACGTCAATGGCCCAGCCGGAGAACCCGTATACGTCCATTTTCCCGTCGTTATCCGTATCTTTGGTAGCCTGTTTCGCCAGTTCCATGAATTTATCCCAATTCCATTCGCCTTTGTTGTACAGTTCCTGAGGATCAGGCAGGGACAGCTTCTTGAACAAGTCACGGTTATAGTGAAGTCCCAGACCGATGCTGGTCGGAGAATCGAATGCGTAGGAGTTGCCTGCGATGGCAGGATATTTTGTGATCAGGTTAGCCTCTTGATTGATGTTGTTCTCAGCTGTGGTGAATTCGGAGATCGGCAGCAGTTGCCCTTTGAGGATGGCGGGTAGTGCGGATTTGTACTCCATCTGAACGATGTCTGCGAACGGTTCGCCAGCCAGCGCAGTCGTTGTGAATTTGTTCATGTATTCTTCGAAAGGCACATTCACAAACTCGATTTTCACGTTGTATTTCTTCTCAACTTCAGCAATTTTATCTAGTCTCGCCTTATCCGATGCGGTCTCCCCCGCTGGCTTCAAATCCCACCAGGCCGCAACCTTGATGACACGTCCACCCAAATCCGGCACATCGACTGCCACTTCTTCCGCTCCGCCTTCTTTGTCTGTCTCGGCAGTTCCCGTGCTGTTGCCTGAATTGGTAGTTGCATCTGTACCCGGCTGAGCTGTCCCCCCACCACTGCAAGCGGATACAAAAAGCATTACGGCTAATAACATGAGCGGCAAAACGTTCCATTTTCTAGTCATGATTTTAACAACCTCCCCGAATGTGTATACAAATCATGGTCTAAGCATAATTCCTGAACTTCAATCTACCTAATAAAAACGAACGACCACCACCATTTGTTATTTTCATGTTTGGTTTTCACAAACAAAATTTAACATAGCGCAATGTAAGCGTCAACATTTTATTGTTAACATTTTCTAATTATTCTGATAAAATGCTGTTATATCGCTTATAAATCTTATCAAGCAAGTATATTATCCAGATATATTTCTGAGCACCTCCATATTCAAAACGAAAACATTCTTGATATTTTGTTATTTCTCAAAATAACAAAATAATAATACACATTTCAAAATCCGCCTTTTCTCCTGAAAATATGTCCATCACTGAGGTCTATTTCCGTCGTTACATGTATGGAACACTAACATTTCCACTTCTCCGGCCGTTATTAGATTAAGAGAAATACATCATGATATACTAGAATCAGTTTCTCATTGTTCAAGGTAAAAATACGGCTGAACTACGAGTGTAAGGATGGTATGATGAAGACGAAGGTAACAATTCAGGAAATTGCACATTTTACAGGACTGTCGAAATTTGCGGTCTCACGAGCACTGTCCGGAAAATCAGGTGTTAGTGAACAGACACGGGACGTTATTCTCAAGGCCGCTGGCAAGCTTGGATATTTCAAAGATAACAGCATGTTATCTGGTGATATGTATAGCAGCAATGAGCTTCAGGACCCGCAGAACACGCGGTGGAGCGGAACGATTTTGGTTCTGTTCCCCAACGTTCGTTACCAGAATCAGGAATCCGAATACTGGGGGCCTGTCTTTAACGGGATATCATCCCGACTGAATCAGAAAGGCCTCAATATCCTCACTCTGACAGAGCCTTCTGCGGACCAATTGTTCACGCTGCTGAACCCGGATGCCATTCGGGGCATTATTACGGTCGGTTCCATCTCGACACCGATTCTGCTTGAAATCAAGCGTCTGGGCATTCCCGTCGTTATGGTGGATCATCTGGACCCCGTCTTTCACAGTGACAGTATTTTTACAGACAATTTTGCATCCATGCGTGACATTATGCTCTATCTTCTGCGCAAGGGGTTCAAACGGTTTCAGTTTGTTGGAAATACCAGTGATGCTCACAGCTTCTATGAACGTTGGGTGGCCTATACTTCAGTATTGATGGGACACGGATTGAATCTGAATCAGATCCCGGAACTGAGCAGCCCGGAGGTGGATGATTTCCGCAAGACGTTTACGTCCGTCATTAACGAGGAGAACTTGCCTGAGGTTTTTGTCTGTGCCAATGACTTCTTTGCGCTCTACACCATTGAAGCCCTGGAGAGCATGGGAATTGGGGTACCCGATCAGTGCGTGGTCACCGGTTTTGATAATGTGTACGACAATATCCCGGTGCTCGCCACGGTTAATGTAAACAAGGAGCTGCTTGGTGCACGCGCAGTCGACCAGATGTTATGGCGTATTGTGAATCCGGAGAGTAATGTAGAGAAAAAGCTGATTCTCGCTGATGTTATGATTCGGGAACAGTACGGAAGACATAGCGGATAAACAGTAAGGTATCAAGAGACGCCAAAACACCCCCATAACCAGTGCTTACCTGGTTTGGGGGTATTTGAGTTTGGGTGTCATATAAAAATAGTTAACTTTAAAAGTCCATTCTACGTATCTGTCCGTACATCATCCCAGTCCTGATCAAGGTAACAAATCAGCCAGTTCAATGCCCGGTGACGTTCGTAGGCAACTCCGCCATTGAGATCCGCGGGAGGTGTTTGTTCCTTCACACGACTGTCCACACACACCCAGTTATACCGGTAAATGAGGTCCGCTGCATCCAGAATCTCGCTTTTGGAGCGAAACCGTGCCCCGGCTACAAAGGCTTCAACATTGTCACATTGCTGCAAATACCCTACATCTTGTCCGACGTTACACAGATTTACCGGAGCTCCAAGTTCCTTGACGTAGCCAAGCGCCCATAACATCACATGATAAGCTTCATATCCCCATGAAAAGGAGATAACCTCCTGATGCTCTGCCCCATGCTGCTCGATAAATCTTCTCTCCACAGGTGAAAAAAATGAAGCTGCATCATACTTGTCGATCACTTCCTGGACCAGCGCTGCAGTATCTTCCGCGCTTTCGCCTGCTCCCAGACACTCACCCTTAAGAGCTGCAATGCAAAGCGCTACCGCGCGCTGTGCGACTTCTTCCACACTACGGATCGTTGTATGCTCATCCCCCGCTCTTGCGGGCAAATGAACATTAAAGGGGATTCCTTGCTCTGTTAGAAGCTGCTCTGACCGCTCTTTACGCAGAGTTGCAGATTCCGATGGGGGTCTGACATCGTCCAGAAAACTGGTGTGCGCTGTCACCTTGTAATCCTCCACTTCGGATTCTCCGTTGGCATCCAGCAGCAGCTGACCTTGCGCATTCAGCAAGGACCCACCTCCCCAGAAGATGACTGCATCCAGGGCATCGGCCAGAGTCAATAATTCATTGAAGAATTCCTCCGAGATGTCTTCTTCCGTCTCGATGCCAACAACCATATTCAGTGCAGCGCATTTAATCAGTACCTTTTCCTGTAACGAAGCATTCTTTCCCTCAATCTGACTCAGAAACCCCAGCATTCCTTGAATCATTGCAGCAAATTCTTCAGGGTGTGTCTGGCTGGTCATGATATTGAAGCCCTTCGTCTTTTTGCTAAATAACTTCTTGCGTGTGACTTGAATATGGGTTTTGTCTTCCTTACGCTCAATTATATCCTGAGGATATATGGATTGAATCATTTCAAACAGCTGATCCAGGTCAAACTGAGAGCTGTATATCGCACAATTTCTCATGAGATTCACCTTCTTCTTTTTATAAGCTCAACTAATCAATATTTACACTGACACTCCGATGACAGAACAACCTTCCGATCGCTGTTATCCCCAGATTTTTTTGATTCCTTTTTCAACAGGGAAAATCTCGGGATAAAGGCGAGGTGTATGCTTCCGATGCAGCTTTCTTTCAGAAAGCTTTTAGCTTCGTTTCTTCAGGTTATTTCTGTCCTCTCCGTTATTGTGTAAATGTTTAGTTGAACATATATAATTCAGTCCTTATATGGGTCGAATTCATTGCCTCCGGCCATTGCGACACCTACGGGGCGAAGGATATGGTTGATTTTCAAAGTATCAGCATGCGCATTCAGCACGTCCTGCAGCTTCTTGTACACAAATGGACTTTCATCCGTTCCTGCACCCCTCAGCTCCACCCCATAGGCACGAATCGCCGCCTGCATCTGTTCCTCGCTGATCTCGCCGCCCATGCGGGTGCGCAGCTTATAATTCATTTTGCCAGCTGCTTGAGTCCGGCTCATCATGCGTCCAGCCCCATGCACGGTACTGCGAAACGACTCGGTATTCTCCTCGCTGTGGATACCCTCCACAATGACCGAGATATCTCCCATGCTGCCTCCTACAAAACCAAGCTGTCCCGGTGACAGCGGCGTTGCTCCTTTGCGGACTACCACCACATCTTCGCCCATATGCTTTTCTTTCCAAGCAAAGTTATGATGGTTATGAACCGCGTACTCTGCGCTCGCTCCGAGAATTCCAAGCACCTGTTCAATGACATAATCACGTCCTGCATACGCGTATCGGCCGGCAAGAGTCATCCCGTCCCAATACATATCACCCATTTCACTCTTGAGGTCAAACAATGTCGGCGGTTGATCCATCGATTCTCCCGGGGCTTTGCCACTGAACTTGCGTCCAGCAGCCAAATTCAGAAAACCACTCGCAACCTTGTGTCCGAAGCCGCGGCTGCCAAAGTGGTTCGCAATCCATACTTTACCCGTCGCCTCTTCCACAAAAATATCCACAAAATGATTGCCGCTGCCCACCGTCCCGAGCTGGTTGCGTGCGAGTGTCTTCAACTTGTGCTGTAATCCAGGCTCGATGGAATCAAACAGCTTCCAGCTAGCATCCTCAAACAGTTCATGCTCCACAGGTGTTGGATTGTTGCGGCCTACGCCGAAGGATATGGTTGAGTTAATGTCATCCATAATAACAGCAATCTGATCCCGGATATCATCCCACATCAGGTTGGTACGCACGGCCTTGTTACCGCAGGCAATATCATAACCGACCCCTGACGGGCTAATCATGTTCCGGTAGGCAACCACACCGCCGATGGGCTGTGAGTACCCTTTGTGATGGTCCGCCATGAGAGCCACGCCCAGTACGTCACCATGCTGCGAGCAAGTCACCGCCTGACTTACTGCATTCTCCAGCGGCTCCCCCCAAACTTTAATGTTATCCACTATTCTCATGATCTGTAAAACCTCCTGTCTCATCAAAACGCTTTGTATATTTTACCAGAAATCATGCCATATGGGCAGGAAATCTACTTGACATGTGAATCGATTATCAGTATGGTGTGAATGAGTTCACACTTCAAATTAAGGAGGAATCTATGCCAAAAAATACTTTCTTTCGTTTAGATGAAGCAAGGCGCGAGGAAATATCTAATAGCGCTATGCATCTTTTTGTTGAGAATCTTTACGAGGATATAACTATGAAGATGGTTTTAGATCGTTTGTCCATGCACCCCGGAACATTTTATCGCTATTTTGAAGACAAAGATGACCTTTATTGTCTCTTAGTACGTAATGTGACCCAGAAAAGAGCTGCGTATTTTAATAACAGTAATGAAGATTCCCTTTACCGGTTATTCCTTACAGGTTTACTTGGTAACGTTGATGGCACTGTGACCGAGCCGCTGAATGAGTTGGAAATCAAACTCACTAAAACATTTTTAAACATTCCTGAGAACACTTTGCTTAAAGTATATCTGAATGTGCTAAAGGGCGAGTCATTCCCCTTAATCAAGGACATTTTACGCCGGATGAGGGTTGATGGATATCTCCGACCTGATATTGACGACGACTTGATTTCTTTTATGTTTGAGTCAATGCAGTTTAATTTAGTCATGTTTTTTAGGGAATTCGATATTAAGGACTCTAAGCTGCAACATAAAATTAGCAATTACTTTGCTGACTTTATGGGTCATGGACTGCTTGAAGATCATAAATATTCTGAAATGGTTAGCGATCTCAAGAAAGCCAAGGAGTAGATATGATTCACTGAAGATAGGATGTAATCGTTTCACCGTTTTGAAAAGCGCTTATAGCGCAATGTAAGTATTTCACATTCGCCACTTTTAGGGGGAACAGGACAATGAAAACGTATGACGTATTTCCAGAACCGATTGGCGGCTATACTGTCGGTCGAACCCAGATGGATTTTGAGTACACGGCATCAGATCACTCCAAAAGAGAACTGACGGCGTTTGTGTACTATCCGTCCGACAGCAGCGAAGGTGAGACTACATCAACGTACATGTTTCCTGAAGTCTACGAGATGTTAAATGAGCAGCCACTTGTCACTGGGTATCTTAACGGGAAGGATTTTTTCTCTATAGATATCAAGACCCGGTGTTACGACGACATTGCTCTCTCTGGGAAGGAAAAGCGCTATCCGGTGTTATTCTATGTTTGCGGCGGGGGCGGTTCTCCGGAATGGGGTACAGTGATCTGTACAGACTTGGCAAGCATGGGATATGTTGTGGTAAGCATCGGCCATCCGAATAGCACGATGTATAAGCGTAAAGATGGGCGCCTGTTTAATGTATCAAACGGTTTTTCGGATGTCATAATGGCATTGTCTGAAGATCCGGAGATGCAGGCGTTGGCTGGTAAGATGGAGATGCGGCCTGACGATGAAACTGCCGTTGAGATGAACCGTAACGTGCTTACACTCCCGGTACTTGCCAAGGTAACAGAGTATAGTGAGTTACAGGCAGAAGATGTACGGTATGTAGCTGATTATCTGTACAAACTGGACGCTGGAGAGCTGAATACCATTTTTAAAGGCAGATTGCTCCTTGACACCGGCATGGGCATCGTCGGACATTCTTATGGAGGGCTTACGACGGCGATGGTTTGCCGGGACGACGACCGGTTCGCCTGCGGGATTGGCTTGGACAGCGGTGCGTTCGGTCTTCTGGGCAGCGACCTTAAGAAGCCCTTCCTGCTGCTGTTTCGTGAACCCAACTACAACATGAATGCGATAATTGGCGCTAACAATAGCAGGGAAACCTATTATTTCTCTGTTGATCGTGTTGCGCATTTAGATTACTGCGACATCGTGTTTACCAGTGTTAATGAGGAACTCAGAGGCGAACGAGATGCTATGGAGATGCGAAATCTTGTTACAGACTATACGAAGAACTTTTTTGATCATTACATCCTGCAGAAGGCAGCAAGTGTGGAAAGTCTGGCATACGATGGCGTGGACTTGATCAAGAAGTACCAGCAACAAGTGACATAACCGAGAGTGTGCAGATAAACGCATGTCAAAAAGCTAGCCGTACAGACAGAGAGCCGATAACCGCGTAATAGGGTTATCGGCTCTCTCATATTTCAGGCATTGTTTTCTAATTGAGATGATAAGCGGTGTTTTCACCGTTGAAAAACACACTTGAAGATGTTAGAAATTGGCTGGATTCTAGAACAGACATTGAGATTACAGACCTATCAACAGACTTAACCAAGAAAAAGAAGCTAAAATTGTACACGCTTGGAAACAAACTCCTCATACATATTGTATTTTATACCAAACAAAATGACATATATATATTGCAAAAAGACTCAAATAATATTATCATGAAGGGCATAAGAAATATTTCCCACATGTACACAATCTTTATAAAGGAGAGATCACTCATGAAATGGTTCAAAAAAAATGGCAATCTGGATGAGCGTATCGTCAATCTGAAAAACAAGGTGTACAAGGAAGCTTACACTTTAATCATGTGCATCTGCGGCATCTCCATCATGATCAAAAGCTTTCTCAGTTGGGAAACTTACTCCATGCTGACGGAAGTGATCATCCTTCTCGCAGGAGGCATCTATTTCGGAGTTCGTTCCGTCATGCTGGGCATTTATTCGGATGAAGTTGAAGTCCATGACCAGACGAGCAAAATTTCATATAGCATGCGCAACATAATTACGGGCCTAATTATCGGTATTTCAATGGCCTTGTTCCTGGGCATAAGAAGTTCCGTTTTGTTTGCCGAGACTTTGCATGAGAAGTGGTGGTTTTTCTTCCTCGTATTTATCACTTCACTGCTGCTTTATATTCCGTTCTTTGCAGGATTCAACGTCGTAGTCCACCACTTTGCCAACAAAGCAAGTCAAAAAGCAGCACAAAAAGATCAATGGGATTCTTAGAAAGGATACAAGGGTGAATGGGCATGAAAAATATACGATTAAAAGTCGCCCGGGTAGAAAAGGATCTATCGCAGGACGATCTGGCACGGATCGTTGGTGTATCGAGGCAAACCATTGGTCTCATAGAACTTGGAAAGTATAACCCGTCCCTCAGCTTATGTATTGCCATATGCAAGGCACTCTCAAGAACACTGAATGACCTGTTCTGGGACGAAGAGCAGACTTAAGCCGGATGGTTCCAATACGAAATCATTTATGATCACGTACATGATGAAGGAGGCATTATTTTGATTTATTTCAGGAAAAGAAAAACGGGTGCTGTACTTGCACTGACTACAGCCATACTGGCGAGTTCGCTCTATCCAACAGGGCATGCAGATGCTGCAGCATCATCCGCCATGGAGACCATACAGGGTCAGGTAACCCAAGTGCAATCCGCGAAAACGTCGGATGAGAAAATTGTGGAGTGGAATGAATGGGCCAAAGATCATGCGTATCGACTAGACAGCATCCAGCCTGTGAAGACAGGTCAGGAGCGAGACTCCTTTTCGGATCTGAATATGCTGAAGCCCCTGCTGCATGACAAGCGAATTGTATTTCTGGGTGAAAGCTCCCATGGGGTTGCCGAATTTAATCTGGCGAAGACCCGGTTGATACAGTTTTTGCATCAGGAAATGGGATACAACGTTCTTGCCTTTGAAAGCGGTCTCTCCAACACATCCCTAGCTAATGCCATGATAAAACAGCAAAGTCCGGAACAAACGATGAAAAACTCCATCTTCGGCGTCTGGTGGTCCAAGGAAATCACACCCTTGTTCGATTATCTCAAAACAAACGCACAAACCGAACAGCCTCTCATCCTGACCGGTTTCGACATGCAGCTGCAATTCCCGTTGTTGGACGGTAACTGGCTGAAGGATAAAGAGCTCGCCAAGCGTCTCGCACAAACGGAACAAAAGCTGTCCAATTTCTCTGCCGGAACGGATCTGAAAGCCTACCACGCTGAGAAAAATGGAATCATCAAGGTATACAAGGATGTCCTTCAATCCCTGAAATCCGAAGCGAACCAGACTTATCTGCAAAAAGAATATCCGAATCAACCGAAACTTTCCATGCTGCTGGAGCGAAGCCTCAATGATCGAATTCGTGTAGCGAGAGAATATGTCGATCTTTCGATCCGTTCAATGGCTGAAATGAATGAAGGCAAATATGAGTCGTTTTTTGATTCAATGGCGTGGCGCGATCAGGCGATGCATGACAATCTCATGTGGCTCGCTACCGAAGTATATCCAAACGAAAAGTTCATCGTATGGGGACATAATGATCACATCCGCAAAGCCCAAAGCGAAGTAATGGGCTCACCTTATCCAGTAACTTTAATGGGTGAGATGCTTTCGGAGGAAATGAAGAAATCCAGTTATGTTCTTGGATTGTATGCATCCAGCGGTCAAACGGCTGATAACGCCGGCGGAGTTCATGCCGTTGAGCCTGCAGAACCCGGTTCCGTTGAGGCCATTATGTCCGCTACGAATACGCCTTACAGCTTCCTGGACCTTCGATATCAGAGCAGGGAAACAGGTAACTCCTGGATGTTCGAACCACGATTTGCATACAGCTGGGGCATGATCCCTGAGAGTTTTGTCCCACGTGATCAGTATGACGGCATTTTAATGATTGACGATGTTCATCCACCGCAATATATCCGATCATCCTCATCTGGTTCCAAAGAACAAACGAAAGAGTAAAAAAGAGCCTTCGGCTCTTTTTTTACTCTTTATTACCCATTTTTTCACTTCTTACTGATCTTAAACTTGAACTCCCATGTCGCCGTGTTACCCGAATAACGACCTCTGTTCTCCGTCACGACAACCGATAAAGTCTTGTTCATTGATTTGGAAATGGAGGAAACCTTAACATTCATGCTTTTGCTTCCCAAATCAGGGATTTTGTCCTGTTCCTCGGCGTTTGCTTTTAATTTCACCGTGTCCGTTGGTTTAAGATTCAACGTGACCGACGAACCCTCCTCCAGGTCCTTTCCGTTCACACTTGCCCCAATGGCCCATTCATTACCGACGGAATTGTTCTCTACCAGCTCAGCACTGACAAGCGTCACGGTCACTTTAACCGTTTTGGCAGCGGCATAGGATGTTGGGGAGCATACAGCGAATACTAAACTCAGAATCATCAAGACATTAGCCCATTTTTTGAACACGAGAGTGCCTCCCTCATATATTAGTTCAATTCTTTCAAGACTATGCCTTATTCGCCCTGCTTCATAAGTACTCCTTCTACCTACTAGAAATTTTCCGTGCTATATGGATTAATTAAAATGCTTCCGGTAACCCTGAACTTTCTCATCCTTAAAGCCCAGCTTTTCATAGAAAATATGAGCCTCCTTGCGCTGATCGCCAGACACCAGAATCATGTATTCACATCCAAGATCTCTCGCAATATACTCAATCTGAAGCATAAGCTTCTGACCGATGCCTTGCCTGCGTACCTGATCGGATACAATCACATTCTCCACAACCATGAAGGGGTTGCACTGACCAGCCAGATCCATACATTCAATGCCCATAACCGATCCGGCCAGTTCGCCGTTATAAAATGCACCGAGCACATAGTAGTGTCCATTTTGCTGGATATAGTGGAACATCTTCTGCATCTGCTCTTCATTGGTCGGTCTACCCATCAATTCGTTGTATAACTGGCTTAACGCCGGTAAATCTTCAAGTTCAATTGCTTTAATGGTAACCATAATGACCCTCCTGATTTTTCTCCTATTTCACATATGCTGTCTTAAGTTAGGTCCTTCTTAAAATAATAATGGCTGTGTCCTGTCGGTGCATTCTCGATCGTTGCGATCAATTGGTAGCCATGCTTCTTGTAAAAATCCGGTGCCTGATACGAGAACGTATTTAGTTGGATGAAATCACAGGATTTCTCGCGCGCAATGCGTTCAACCTCACGTAGCAATTGGGAACCGTAACCATGTTGCCGTTGCTCTGCATCCACCCAAAGAATGTCAACCTCCAACCAGTTCCAGCAAAGTGTACTGAGCACACCTGCAACAATATCGCCAGCCTCATTTTTGATGTTGAAATTCAATTCTTCGTAACGATGCCTTAATTCCTCGCTCACATGAGCTGCATTAAAAGCAATGAGTTGCTGGCGAACATATTCTGAATCCTCTGAAGTACTTGGATTGATGTTTAATTGGGACATCCTCTTCTCCTCCTTCTCGTTATTACTCCATGGTAAATATTTGAATGGGTCCATCCCACCCTGGCTCTCTAACCTCTTCGTAATTATTATGGGTATAACGTGCAATGACCTTACGCCAGAAAATCTGAGCGGGCTCATTCGTCTCCATCTCCGCTACTTTCCATGTCCCGGGAAAAAGATTGAACACCTGAATGGCGGCTTGCGCGCCGATGCCCATCTTTCTGAATTTTTTCATTACAAAAAATTCTGCCATTTCCCAAATGCTCGTTCCCTGTTCACTCTCGATTTCACGAATCAATGCGAATCCGGCCAATTTTCCTTCTACCCGGAACAAAAAAGGATGCCTGCCCGCTTCTGTCCAATAATGGTCCAGGTACACATATTCGTATAACCCGTTTTCGTTGACGTCCTCCGGGTCATATTCAGTAAAATCATATTTGTACAATTCCATCAGATTGCGCAATGTTGATTTGTGTTGATACTCTGCTTTATGAATCGATAACATGAGATTAGTTCCTCTTTCCGTTAGATTTCGTAGGCTGTCTTTATTTCAGTAATCTATAATTCACTAAGATGTAGTTCAATCCCGATAACAGCGTAACTCCTGCCGCTAGCCATAATAAAATCATATCAACTCGCACATCTGTCAGCAAACTGAACGGAACATTATTCAATAATATAGCCATGATAGCAGCCACCTGCAGTACCATTTTGATCTTGCCATATCGATCAGCAGCCAGGGCAATTCCCTGTTCAGTAGCAACCATACGAAGGGCCGTAATAACAATTTCTCGCCCTATAATGATAACAGCTATCCATGAACCGATCATATCCACCTGAACCATCATGATCAGCGCAGCCGAGATCAACAGTTTATCCGCCAGTGGATCAAGTAATTTCCCCAGTTTTGTAATCTGATTATATTTTCTAGCCACGTAGCCATCCAGCTTATCCGTCCCCGCAGCCAGTGCAAAAATAATAACTCCAATCACCAGACCATGCTGATCCAGAAAACGAATAAGCTCACTCGACTCCTGAATCCAGGACGGCAACGGGACGAAGCACAACATAAACAAAGGAATCAATGCCATTCTCGCCAAGGTGATTTTGTTAGCCAGATTCATGGGAAACCTCCCTCTTCTTCACTCCATATGTTGTGATTTCTCCACCCTTGCGCCATCCTCCTTTTTTTCACAAAAGGCTTTGTTAAAATTTTGTGTTAATAATTGAATAATCCAAAAAAAAAAGATGTCTGATGGGGAAACAACCTGTGAACGGCTCACAAAACGCGGAAAGTAATCAACCGACTAATCATTCAGATTGGAGTCCTCCAGTTGAAATATCAATTGAAGATGCGGAAGCTAATATCCCGTTTGAAATGAAACAGCCGTCCGTTCCTTTCCAAGTTGATCAAAAATCAGCAAGAATTTTAGATACCAATGGTACATATGATGCCGTAGAAATCACGTATGAAAATACCGATGAAGGATTGAGCCTGATCCTTATGATGACAAACTCAAAGGCTAATACGCCTCCGAATGGGAAAAAAGGACTAAAATTAGCTGACGGTTCGCAAACCTGGGACCAAGGAGACGAACATGTTAACGCCATTTATTGGAGAAATGAGGGTCTAACTTACTCACTTATTTCAGGAAAAAATAATAATCTTGAACCCTTATACGATCACCAAACATTAATTGAAATAGCAAAAACAATAAAATGATTTTGATAAACTACAAGATTTAACATAGCCTGCACAAAAAAGAAAGGACAGACTGTATTTCATACAGTTGCCCCTTCGTCCGAATTCTTTAATGTATTCCTCTTTTTCTAATTCTCTGATCTACAACGATTCCTTGATCACGCGTTTGTAATACCATATGGACAACAGGCCGAAGATCGAATATAACAACGTATATACAATCATGACGATTACCGTAGGTGTGACCAGTTCTGTACCGAAAAAGAACCAGCCTGATTTCACGGCAAAATAACTATGGCTCAGACCCACGACAAGCGGGATGCCGAAATTAAACAACTGCTTGAACTGAATCCCACGTAACAGATTGCCTTGAGTAAATCCAAGTTTTCGCAGAATCGTATAGTTCGATTTCTCTTCTTCGCTCTCATTCATTTGTTTGAAATAGAGAATGCAACCCGATGTAATCAGGAAGGTTAGACCCAGGAAACCAACAATGAACATGATTAGGCCCATAGTGGTACGCTGGTTATTTCTGAATTCAATCTGGGAGAAACTTGGGGCCTCTAATTGCAATTCTGCAAAAATGGCATACGCATTCTCGTCTTGTCCTGGATCTGTAATGTGCACACCGTAATAATCGGTCGGTCCTTTCTGAAGTTTCGGATCAAGATCCTGCGCGAGCTCAGCATAAACCGATTCATCTACAACCGCTACGGGTGTACCCTTGGTATAGTATACGGGAAGAACTCCCTGTTTGGTGGTTCCAATCAGTTGCTGGTCAATGCCATGCTTCAACCCGTGCAGAACGATGGGTCCTTCATCCTGAATTGAAATTAACTGCTGAATAACATTGCCATACCCCATAAAGACCACTTCACCTGGTTTCAAGTCGATGTTATCCACCATATTGTCACTAACTACACTACTGGACAATAGTTCATCCGTCAGGGAATCATCCATCACCTGATGTGCATCAATTTCAATATACAAAGGTTGTCTATGCTTTTCTTCATATTGGATTTGTTTGTTATCCAACTCGGCTACAAAACGATTTTTCACATCAGCCTGAGCAAATGAAAAATCTTCCGGCAGACTTTCCTTGGCTTGCGCCTCTGCTGAATAATAGGAAATGTAACTGAGCGACAACATGCCTATGGCGAGTGCTGATACCGTAGTAATAATGGTCAGCAGCAAGGCATTCGACTTCATACGAAACATGATGGAGGATAACGACAACACCTCGTTAATGGAGAGGTAGCCTTTTTTACTTTTGCGAATCAGATTAAAGAGAAAACTGACGGAACCTTTATAGAACAGATAGGTCCCCAGAATGACCGAGAACAGAATTAAAATCATCGTGTACATTAACTGCTGCATATCCAACGCCTCGCCACTGAACAATCGTGCAGACAAAGCGTATCCAAAACCGATCAGGGCAACACCTAAGATGCCCATCAGTATCTGCCCCACAGACAACTTCTGCACTTGCTGCTCCGTTGTAGAAGACACCCGAAAGAGCGAAAGGATACTCTGTGCCCGGATAAAGGTGTAATTCATCAGCATGATAAGCAGGTACAATGCCGCAAATACAATAAGCGTCTGTACCAGTGCCATTGGTGAGAAATACAGCTTCGTAATCGCTTCAACACCAATAATTTTGAACAAAATCATCAATATCAGCTTGGAACCGAGAAACCCAATCACAATACCAATCACCATAGAGCCGAAGTAGAGAATACAATTCTCCGCACTCAAGATGCCAAAAATTCTTCCCTTCGTGAGTCCGATCAGCTGAAACAAACCAATCTCCTTACTACGTCGCTTGATAAAGATCGTATTGGCATAAAGCAGAAAAACACCCACAATCACGATCAATAACACGGAGGAGGCGCCTATCGCAGCCGCTCCTTTCGTAGATTCAGCAACCTCATCCATGGAGGGATCATACTGTAACGTTACAAAGGAAAAATACAGAGCCACACTAAAAATCAAAGCAAAGACGTACAGGTAATAATTCTTCAGGTTTTTCCTCAGATTGCGAAAGATGATGTAACTCAGACTCATGGCTGAACACCACCCAACACGCCCTGAGTTTTGATAATATCGTTGAAGAAGGATTGCCGGGACTCGTCTCCTTTATTTAATTGGGTATAGATCTGACCGTCCCGGATAAAAATCACCCTGCTGCAATAACTCGCAGCAAACGGATCATGGGTAACCATAATAATGGTGGCCTGATGCTTGCTGTTCATATCACTCAATTTGCCAAGCAAGTCCGAAGCCGATTTGGAATCAAGTGCACCTGTTGGCTCATCAGCGAAAATAATGCTTGGATCATGTACAAACGCACGCGCAGCTGAAGTCCGCTGCTTCTGTCCACCCGAAATCTCGGAGGGATATTTGTCTTTCAGCTCATATATGCCCAGTTCACGGGCGATTTGTTCAAACTTCAGGTGTGCTTCATGCTTCGGGATACTCGTAATGGAGAGCGGCAGTAGCACATTCTCCTTCACCGTGAGCGTATCCAGTAGGTTATACTCCTGAAAAATAAAACCGAGATGGTGTTTACGGAATTCAGCAAGCTGCTTCTCCTTCATTCCCGTGAACTCCTGACCCTCAATGTCAATGGTGCCCTGACTTACCCGATCGATGGAGGACAGAACGTTAAGCAGCGTCGTTTTCCCCGAACCCGAAGGTCCCATAATTCCAACAAATTCCCCTTTACTTACGCCGAGATCAATCCCCTTAAGGACTTCCTGTTTATTTAGTTTATTGCCGTAGACTTTATGAATTTTTTTGGCTTCCAGTATCCACATATCCCACTCACTCCTCTTTGGTATATCTCTATCATAGGCTGGATGCTCCGATTTATCGTGCGATTCACCGAACAAAACCAAAAAGCATGTGACAATGTTGTCACACGCCTGCGAGGTGGATCATGTCATTCTTTCGCGGGAAGATCAGTTTGACGACTGTACCCTCTCCGGGAGCAGATTGTACCTTAATGTCTATATGAAGTGTTTGTGCCACCTGTCTGGTCAAATACAAACCCATTCCCGTTGCGGTTCCCTCCAGCCTGCCTTGCGTTGAAGTGAAGCCTTTATCAAAGATACGCGGTAAATCGTGGGCCTCAATGCCTCGTCCATAATCCTGAATCGTCAGTATAAGATGCCCTTCCTGCTCTCTGCTTTCAATAACAATATCAGAGGAATGACTATATTTCACCGCATTGCTGAGCAACTGCCGTAGGATGAAGCCTAACCATTTGCTGTCCGTCAGCACCTTTGTCACATACAAAGACATATCGAAGCCAATACCTTTGGAGATGCACCATGACTTCAAGGCTCTAATTTCGCCATTCAAAATCGGTTCAAGCTCCGTTTCTTCGACAAACAAATCATTATGCATAAATGGAATACGCTTCTGGTGAAGCTGCTGATCGAGCAGTTGGTGAATGCGCAGCCATTCATACGTCATTTGGCCCTGAAGTTTGTCATCCGGCATACGCTCAATCATCAATTGCAGCGCGGTTAGGGGCGTTTTCACCTCATGAATCCAGGCCAACATCTCATCCTTCTCCTGCTCCAGCAAAATGAAATGAGACGAAGACTCCTTCCGATAACGCTCCGTCTGGGATGTCACCGCGTCGTGCACAATCCGTTCATATGGGCTTTCAGCGATATCCAAATCCCCCAGATCATACGTATGATCCCAGGTGGTTAATCTTTTATAGAAACGGGTCTCTCTTGGATATCTCGCCCACATAAAAACAATGCATACCACCACATTCAACACGACGATATAGGCTACAGATCGGAATGGAATGGACGTGTCGATATAGGCTACAAATAAAATGATGAGCTGTATACTTATTAGCAACAATAGCCAGCTGAGCTTTTCCCGTATGTATTTGGCAATCATGTTTCCGCCTCTTCTGTTGCCATATAGCCCTGCCCTACCTTGGTTTCGATATAGCCATCCAGACCTAAAGGCTCCAGCTTTTTGCGAAGTCGATTAACGTTAACCGTCAGCGTGTTGTCACTCACAAAATGTTCATGATCCCACAAGCTGCGAATCAGATCTTCCCGAGTCACAATCTGATTTTTGTGCTCTATCAGCACTTTGAGAATGAACATTTCATTTTTGGTCAAAAGGACAGATTCATTGCTATGGGTGAGTGTATTTTTCACATATTCAATGGTCGCCCCGCGCCATGTGCGCAGCTCAATCCGCTCTGTATTGTAATTGTATACCCTCCGCAGAGTCGCCTGGATTTTGGCAATCAGCACATCGAAATGGAAGGGCTTCTGGATAAAATCATCTGCACCCAGGTGCATCGACATAACCATATCCGTAGGATGATCCCGTGAGGACAAAAAGATAATCGGCACATTGGAATGAGCGCGGATCATCCGACACCAATGAAATCCGTCATACTGGGGAAGCTGAATATCAATAATGACCAGCTGTGGCTGAATAACACTGTATTCCTGCATCACTTTGCCAAAATCCTGCACGCCATACACGTCATAGGACCACTGGGATAGCCGTTCTTTGATTTCACTGAATAACGACTCGTCGTCTTCAATGAGCATAATTTTAAACATATACTTTCACCACGTTTCTGTTCTTCTTGAGCTGATTAAACTGTAAAAAGTAGAGCAAAATAACCGTTACGGATACGAATCGTTCTTCCGATCGCTGTTATCCCCGGATTTTTTTATTTCACCTTTCAAATGGGGAAAATCCGGGGATAAAGGCGACCACTCCGTTTCTTCAGAATCGATTTCGTCCCCTCCACTACTTTCGCTGCTTATAGAATAATCAAAATTGTCGAACCAAATAAAATAATTCTTTCTCACTACGTTGTCAGAGCTCAAACAAATCACATACTCCAGATTCATCTATAGAATTCTGGACCATGTGGAGCGCAAATTAGTATATCTGGTTATCCCTCCATGGTGTGCAGAACCTTGCTTGGATCACTGAATTCTTCCATCCGTTCGATCAGTTGCTTTGCGACATCCTGTGGCGATCTTAATTGGCCTGCTTCATAGACCTGACCGAATACTTCGGACAACGCAAATCCCTCTGCACTTTTGCTTCTTGCCACAGCCTGTAGCTCCGTATCCACCATCCCCGGATCGAATGCAATCACTTCAACGGGATTTGGTTGCCCGGATTGTTCCATCGCTACACATTGGGTGAACATGATCATTCCAGCTTTGGAGGTACAGTAAGATGCCATTGAAGGTGCCGGATAACTTCCTGACCCGGACGATACATTGACAATTTTCCGCCGTGCGTTCAGGTGACTGGTCTGCTTTATAAAGGAGGAAGTCAAGATCATGGGCGCCGCCAAGCTGATATCCAGCTGTTGGCTGATTTCCTCTGCGATGCACTGATCGATCGGCTTCAACGGCTCAAGCATGGCTGCATTGTTAATGAGCCCGATGAATTCAACTTCTTGCGGCGGAATCTGTTCCAATATACTTGAGACAAGATCGTCGATGCTATGGATATCTGAAAGATCAAACTGAATATGCTTATAACGCTCATAAGCATCCTCCAAGTCAGACGTTCCACGAGCAATGCCGTAGATATAATCTCCCTTTTCCAATAGCAGTTCCGCCAGCTGTTTGCCTATTCCTTTGGATGTACCTGTAATGATAAAGTGCCTGTTCCCCATATGCTACCTTCCTTTCTCTCACTCCGTGCAAGATTGGTTAAACATCAAATTTACGAACCCTATGAATTCAGGGCTGCGCGTTGGGTTTTCTCCACAACGTCACCCATAGGATGGGCAAGCCAAAATTAGTTTCAGCCTGTTCGGTTTCCCGCATTGGGCGCAGTTCAACACATTCAAACGGATCTTCAAGCAAATAGCGAAGCTTTTCCTCCGTGAAGGCCAGACCGCCTTTCATCGACTTCTCACGGTATACCTGCCAATCGTCCATTACAATTTCCGGTCCACCTTGACCGCCAAACCCCGGCGCAAAGCAGGTCATCCCAAAATATCCTCCAGGCTTAAGTGCGTTGTTAATCATCTGTATGTAAGGAATACGCTGATGGGGTAGCAAATGGTGAAGACAACCCGAGTCATAGACCAGATCATACTCTTCCTGAGGCCCGAGTTCAAATACCGATTTGCATTCAAAATTCACTGAAAGCTGTTCTTCTGCCGCTCTTTCCTTCGCCCAGGCAATGGCTGTCTCCGAAAGATCATAAGCATCTACCTTATAACCATGACGCGTTAGATATAATGCATTTCTTCCCGGGCCACAACCTAGCTCCAATGCTTTGCCGCCTGTCAGGATTCCTGAGTGCACATGCGCTACCAGATTTTCATCCGGCTTGTTTGGAAAAAAGGGAATCGGTCGGTTCCGATCTTCATAGAACGGCTCCCAAAATTGCTTTGCTGATCTGAACTCGGCATCAAGCATATCATATAGATCCTGGACGTTTTTAATCGTCTTCTCCATAACCACATTCCTCCTCGAATTCATACAAAATGTCCTGTATATTCCCTCTTATGTATCGATCTCTTTCCCTTTAAATCGTCCGCAGCATCACGTTTTTTGCGCTAAATCTACTACCCTCCATTATAACATTTTCATCCAATATAACTCTATTTTTCTTGTATGACCCGAGCTGAAAATAGCCTATTTAAATTTCAAAAAACGACGTTCAGAAGAAAGAAATCCTCTATCTTCTGAACGTCGTTTTGGTCATTTTCATTAGGGTTCGATCAGCTTAACTTCTTCGTTAGATACAGGACCACATCGTCATCAATGATCGTTTCATCGCCCCACTTTAGATAACGATCATGCTTGTGAATACCCTGACCATCCGGAATATATCCACGACGGGCATATAGAATTTGAGCATTACCATAGTCGGAGAATACCCCGACACCAATCCCGGCAGTATCAGTACGTTCCTGAATAACTTCCTCTGCCCGGTCCATCAAACGTGATCCAATTCCCTGACGCTGATACTTGATCAGCACATTGAAATCATTAATTTCCGGAATGCCCTGTTTCCTGAACGACGGATAACAGGAATTCCATAATACATTCACGTAACCGGCAAAAACTCCATTAAGCTCCGCTACCAAAGTTACCCGTTCACCATTCTGCTGTTCTGCAAGATATTGAATATACTGCTCTGCCGATTTGGCCCAGCCCTGTTCCTGAAATGCCTGCGAAATTACAACCGGATCGCTCTCATCCAAAAGCCGGATACGTATGTTCATCGATGTATTCTCCTTAATAAGTTATTTATCTCAATGCTAGATTCCCAACCTGCTTCTAAGCGAGGTTATATGGGCAACATGGTGTCTTCCATGCCAGGCGTATACGCCCAGATTATAATCCAGTCTGGTCGTTTCTTTGGATGCGGGATGATAAAAGGTTTTGGCATAATCTGCATCTGTTAATGTGTTTAATAACGCTACCCACCGACGATGCAGCGCATCCAGAATTTGCAGGGAAAACTCAACATCCAGCTCCCGCGAATCACTTAATTCAGCCCACCGTTCTTCGTAATATGGTCTTATCGTAGGACTATCCTCCGTCAATGCCAGCTTGAAACGAACCATGCTGTTCATGTGGCTATCTGCCATATGGTGTATGACCTGTTTGAGCATCCAGCCACCTTCCCGGTAGGGCAACCTTAATTGATCTTCACTCAGTCCTTTGACCGCTTCGCGGGCGCGCTCCGGCAACTCGGCAATATCCTCAATCCACTGTTTCCGCTGCGCCGATGTAACCTCGCCTGTATGTTCAAATGGTCCAATCGGGTATCTGAAATCCATGGCTCATTCCTCCTCGTTAAGATGGTTCAATGTACTATAGAGTGTTGCCTATGGGGCATACTCCATTAACCAGCAGTCCCTCATCTGTCCTTCATGCAGCTCATGTTCTTTTAGCAGTCTAACCTTCCTGAAACCACACTTCTCGTAACAGGATATGGCTCGTTCGTTCCACGATTGCGGGTCCATGACCACTTTCCGGGTTTGCTTTTCGTTGACCAGATAGGCCAACATTGATTGTACTAGTTGTGTGCCAATACCGCGGTTCCAGTAAGAAGCCTCTCCAATAAATTGATCTGTTCCATAGATAATTTCATCTGTGTCTCCATAACCATACTCATTCCGTTCTTCTTCCTCCAGTTCATAGAACTGGATATAGCCAATAGGTTTACCCTCGTATTCAACCATGCAACGATATGCAGCGTCGTCTTGCCTATAAAAGTGCTCTTTGACCATATTCAGATCATGCGGCCGATCACGACCCTCGTAATATTGAAGTACTTCAGGATCAGACAACCATTGAACAAGGTATTGCTCATCTTTTTTATCCAGCAAACGTACCGTAATTTCATTCCATGGATAGATTAGCATCACTCTGCATACTCCTTAATAATCTCTAGGGGCTCTCCTGAGACCCAGCTCAGGTCCTTTCCCATCCTCCAGATCTATACATTCAAAGGCAGACAATTGTAATTGTATAATCTTTCTTTAACCCCTTACGGCCTTCCAGATATATTTATGCTCACGCACAGCAAGTCTTCCATCCATCTGATTTTCCTTCAGCTTCACTTGCAGCTGTTCATGGAACTCCGGCCGTGTGTAATCCGGGTTGCCGGGGATATCGGAAAGAAAGATAGCGAACTCTTTTTCATCAGGGAAAACCATCATGGCCTCATTGAATTCCTCAATCTCGATGTTTTCATACTGATTCGTTTGCAATCTTTCTCGTACCTTGCTTACATCGGTATGAATACCAAAGATCACGCCACCCTTTCGCAGTAATCTCCCATGTTCAATAATGGACGTAGGGCCTCTGCGGTCATAGATCAGGTCGAACTGTTCGTCTTCGAACGGCATATCCGTTTTGGTTGTGGCGTAGACAAATTTCACATTGTGAACGTCACTGGCATCAAGCCCAGCCTGGGCAATGCACAGCAGTTCCTTCGAGTTGTCGAAACCCGTAATATGACTGGTATAGGCCGACATTTTTAATGTAAATTCACCATGACCACAACCCGCATCGAGCACAGATTTATACTGAGGCAGCTGTTGCATCAAGCCCGCTTCAAACACATCTTCTGCCGAATGGCCTTCCAGGGTAAATACAGCTCTTCCCTTGTATCCGCCGTTACGCCGTGCAATCATGTCATACCATTCCATACCCAATAGATATCCCCCCAGAAGAAAATCCCATATTAAACAATATTCGACACGGACAATCCGATTCTCCTGTTTCACTTGTTAACTTTTTCTCTATCAAAAAAGTTTATTTATTCACAACATATTGCTTGTTAAAATTTGAAACGCTTTTCTCACAGGCGCCGTATTAAGCTCGAAGTCGTATTTTCCCCTTGGATAGACAAATAGGATGTGGAGGTTGAGCAAATGTCTTTTTTCAAGAAAATGTTAGCCAGTGTAGGTGTTGGAGCAGCCAAAGTAAATACGGAATTACATACACCTGAGGTTACGCCTGGAGGAATCATCTCGGGGATCGTGTACATCGAGGGCGGAGAAGTGGAACAGAATGTAGAACGAATCTACCTTACGATCAAAACCCATTACATACGGGAGCACAATGATCGAAAAGTAAATGAAACGGCCGTTGTAGCCAAATACCTGCTCACAGAAGGGTTCCTATTACAACCTGGAGCCAAACTGGAGAAATCCTTCTCATTTGATCTGCCCGAAAATCTTCCGATTACACTGCACCGTGCAGAGGTATGGGTTGAGACCGGTCTCGATATTTCAAGTGCCATGGACCCTTCAGACCGGGATAGACTACACGTCGTTCCTACCAAAGATATGAATACCGTGCTTGATGCAATTGCTCTCCTTGGTTTTAAGTTACGTGAAGTGACCAACGACTATGCTCCAAAGCTTGGTGGCAATCTTCCATTTGTACAGGAATTTGAATTCGTGCCAACGAGCAAGTTCCGCGGCTATCTGGATGAGCTGGAAGTACTGTTCTATCCGATGGGAGATTCACTGGAACTGCTGCTTCAGATTGACCGCCGCTCACGTGGGCTCGGTGGCATTTTCTCCGAAGCGATGGGTACGGATGAGAGCTTTGTTCGTCTGCATCTCTATGAGAGACATCTTGCACGGGGTGCACATTCGGTCGCCCAAGGACTGGAAGAGGTCATTTCCAAGCATTTATAATCTATTAAAAAAAACGAAAAAACAGTTCTTCTACCAGCTACCTCTGGTATAGAACTGTTTTTTGTCTATGTTCTTCCTTATTAATAAACAAGCCTACTTCAAGAACGCTGTGCCCAGCGCTGTATCCCCGATCGAAGACCATAGTATGCAGCAGCGAGCAAGAGGAATCCGATAACAGCGATCATAATGGAAGTTGTATCCCATCGGGCAATGGAACCAAAAGCAACCTCGGACTGCAACATGGCGACGGATGAATCGTTGTTCATTATTTCAGGTGCATGATTAAGCGTCATTAGCATCCCTTGAACGACATTCCAAGCCATAAAACCCAGTGTGAATAGCAAAGTTACCAACAGGGATTCCACACCTAATCGTTTGTTGATACTCATCTTTTTGCCTCCTCATTTACGGTCTGATAACACTTTGGAAATTATAAAATCCACCACATCATCTGTTGTTTGGTCATCCGTTTGAATATACTCTTCAAAGCGTACTCCGTGGAATGCTTCAGCACACTTAACCGCTTGTATAAAAGTCCATCCACCAGGCTCATCCCCGCGCTTCAACAATCTCTCATGTAATGTTTCCATAGTTGTCATCAAAGTGAAATGAAAAAGGTCAGCATCTAACTCTTTCAGACCCCGATGGATGTAATTGAACTGCTCTGACTTGTAGATGGTCATTGGAACAATCAGATGTTTGTTATACTTCTCCCTGATTTCACAGGCGACTTTCACGGTAAGGACTTTCCACAGCTCCATATCCTGAAAATCGTCCGTTTTCTCCTCTTCCATTTTCACGTCATCCACAATCAGATTTCTTAACATGTAACCAATCTCTTCCGGATCGTAGATCATGCTGTTCGGAATTTGCGACTGCAGCTTGGTAGCAGCAGAGGTTTTACCCGAGCCAAATGCCCCATTAATCATCACAATCATCGTAACACTCTCCTACGTGTCAGATTCAATTAGACAAGAGGTGTTCCATCTCCTGTTTCAGACGATCTTTGTTCGTTTCTACATATTGATAAAGGAGTTCAAATACCTCTTCATTATCCGATTGCATGCTCAAATGACCCGCTTCCAACTCCACCCGTTGCAAAACCTCATGAATCTGTTGACCATGCGTATTCAGGGTCGTCGTTACATCCTGTTCGGAGAGTGCATTCACATTTTCTCTTAATTGCTCAGGCGTCACACCATTTTCGGATAACATATGCTGAATGTTCTTCAGGATCTCTGCATCTGCATCATTTCCTATGCGCTGCATCGCTTCCGTCGTTTCACCCAGAAACTGTCCGCTCGCATTTTCAAGAAAACCGGTAATACCACTCATGGACAGCTCTGTATCCAGATCTACGATCAGGATAGCATCTCGCAGTACCTGTGGAAGACCCGGTCCGCATTCCCGAATGGTCGCAAATTCAGCACGATAAAGATCCATGGCAACGCTCCCCACCACTTCTTCACCCGACATGCTTTCAAGCTGATCCAAGGGTAATAATTGCTGTAATTCTTCCTGTAATTTATTCATCTCTCTCTGCCTCCTATAATCTCTCTATATGTAAGTTGAACGAATGATTTTACACGGGTCCACTAAAACGAAACGCCTATACATCATAGCAGAATATACGATATAAGTTTATCCGATGTATGTTTGCACCAGATCACGCTGCCCACACACTTTACACGAAATACAGATAAAGTTAACCTTCACTTGACCTCTGGAAAATGATCCGCTGTTATGATCGTCTCATCAAGAGTCATGGGAGGGGTAATGATGCGCCTGGCCTTGTTCACCGATACCTATGTTCCGGATACCAATGGTGTTGCCGGCACGCTGCACCGCTTAAGTAACCAGTTAAACCGCAAAGGAATTGAGCATCTGCTACTTACGCCGCAGTCCGTTATTGAAGGCAATCACGCCGCACCGGCTCGTTCGGTTACCAACATCCCCTTTTTCCTCTATCCGGAATGTAGAATAGCCCTACCTAATCGGAGATCCATCCATCAAGAGTTAAAAGCCTTTCAGCCAGATCTGCTGCATATCGCCACTCCATTCAATATGGGCCTTCTCGGTCTCAGATATGCGCTCAAGCATCAGCTTCCTCATGTCATCTCCTACCATACCCACTTTGATCGTTACCTCGAATACTACAGGTTGAACAGCATAATTCCTCTCTACTGGAAGTACATTCAGTGGTTCCACCGGGCCTGTGACTCCACATTAGCACCGTCTCAGGAGACCTTAAACTCATTGCAGTCGAAAGGTATTCAGCGTCTAAAGCTCTGGTCCCGCGGGATCGATTGCATCCTGTACTCACCAGATAAACGAAGCTCAGATATCCGTACACGCTACAATATAACGGCTCCTCTAATTTTACTCTACGTAGGACGAATTGCCCCAGAAAAAGATATCGCTACCCTCACGCTTGCCATGCAGCAGTTACCTGAACATATGCAATCCCGTGTACACTGGATCATTGTAGGTGATGGCCCATTGCTTCCCAAAATGCGTATGCAATCCCCGCCCAATGTCACCTTTACAGGGTACCTACATGGTGAGGAGCTTGCTGTTATGTATGCTTCGGCAGATCTCTTTGTGTTTCCTTCCTCAACAGAAACATTTGGCAATGTGGTGCTGGAAGCGATGGCTTCAGGATTGCCAGTTCTCGCAGCGAATGGTGGCGGTGTAAAAGACTTGGTCGCACATCATCGAAGCGGTGTTTTGTTTGAGCCGGGCCAGGCAGACGCATTGATTCGGGAGATATGCCTGTGGGGAGATCATGTGGATCAACTGAAGAATATGGGCCTTGAAGGGCGAAAACTTGCTCAGCAGCGTTCGTGGGATCACATTTTCGACGGGTTAATCGGAGATTATGAAGAAGCCATTGAGAATCGGAGAAGAAACACGAAAGATCGGATCATTACAGCTTGACTTTCATACCCTTCCTCTTTCCAAAGACCACATTTGTATTGGATACGGAGTTAAAAAAGAGCGGGGATGTGCTGACATCCTCACTCTTGATAATAGCCCATTACAACAGGCAGGCCGTATGAGTCTGCGATTAGAAATAGGCCGGGTTCCCGTGGCGTTCTACTTTTACACAACGGTTTCAAATGATATGGTGTCTTGCATGATGCTCCATTCAACCCTTGGTCTGGCCGCTGAACCTTCTCCATTCAGGACATTCCCGATCCAGATCTCGTTGGTCTCCTGATTCTGCAAAAAGTGCCGAATCGATGCTTTGATCAGGATAGATGTATGTAAATCCAGCAGTTCATCCAAAGGTACCCAAAATAACTCACCTTCATCCGATGGTATAAAGGATCGATGCTTCGTCTCACCAAAATATACAAACTGCTGCCGTACTTCATTGCCGTTAACCTCCAGCAATATATATCGAAGACGAAAATTCTCAACATCCTCTTGCTTGAACCCTGTTTCTTCTTCGATCTCCCGGTAGCTGGCAGTCATTGGTGAGTTAAGCTCGCCGTGCTCCAGATGACCGCCAATGCCACCCCAAAACTCAAAATTAAACAGCTTGCTGCCTGCCTTCTTCATCATCAACATGTCGGTTCCATTGCTCAAAAAAGCCGTAGCCATCTGTCTGATCTCCATGTTCACCTTCCTCACTGTTCTGTTATGTAAATTGATCTAATCTGTCTATCTGCCTAGAGCAAATCCCTTAATTCACCGAGATGTTCAATAGCATGCAATGGTTTGGTCGTAATGCTGTCCTGCCAAGGCTGATTGACCTTCATCCAGATCGTGCTCATGCCTACTTTTGCCGCTCCTTCGACATCATTTACGGGATGGTCTCCAATGTAAATACACTGGTCAGGAGACAGGCCGAAATGGTCCAGTGCCAGTCTGAAAATACGAGGATCAGGCTTTTTGACCCCAGCTTCTTCCGAAACGATAATATGATCAAAATCATCCCGAATGCCGAGCTGATCGATTTTACCGTACTGAATCTCAGTTTTACCATTGGTGATCAAACCTGTTTTATATTTTCCTCTTAGATGCTGCACCACTTCTCGTGCCTGTTCCATCAGAACAGCACTACTCACATACTCTCTGCCATAGAACTCCATAAGCTCCGCGTGAGGCGGGTTCTCAGCCCAAGGTAATTCATGGAGCAGCTCGTTGAACAAAATATGTTTATCCTTATAACCATCCATATCGAGCTCAATGATTCTTTTGAGGATATCATCCGTAGTCTCAAGATGGGTAAAATAAGTGTTGATCAAGCTCTGGGTGAAGCCTTCAAAGGTACTTGTTCTGTTGAGAATCGTATTGTCCAGATCAAAAATAATCGCTTTAATATGATCCATCGTCATGCTCCTCCTGTCTGGTCTGTCAAACGTTCTTTACTCAACAGCAACTCCAGTTTCCGATTGGTTTCGGCCTGCTCTTGAATTAACCGTTTCGTTTTACTTTCTATGCTGATGAGTGTGACCGTCATAATAATTACACAAATGATCCCAATAAACCCCATAACTACTCACCTCTAACGTAATGTTTATTCTATTCTGTTAGCTGCGACTACCATGAATTATAAACATATAAACCCAACCATAGAATAGACCAGGGCTGGGTTTACCTTGTAGACCTATGTTCATTTCTTCTTTTTGTGATAATGGTATCCTGTACATAGGCCCTTTTGTTTGGATTTCGCGGAACAATTATGTCCACCATTTTTGTCCAATCTGCCTGGATGGGCGTAAGCAGAAGAAGACACACCAATAAGTACGACAAGAGACAGAATTACAATAACAACCTTTTTCATACGTCACCCTTCGATCACACCCTATGCTTTAGGGCTTAATTCTTCCTCCATCATTCTACATGAAAACCCATAATAAGGATATCCTTACTACTCCAAAATTTACTTATTCTATGATTTCAAATTTCTTCAATGCGTGTGTGATGCCATCCTCACTTGCTCGCAGTGTGACATAATCCGCACTTTGTTTGACACGCTCTCCGCCATTCCCCATCGCAATGCCGAGACCCACGTACTCTAGCAGATCGATATCATTTTCACCATCGCCAAAAGCCATCGCTTCCTCTCTCGATATATTCAGATGGTCGAGCACTTTCCCTGCCGCTATTGATTTGGATACTTCGTTCTCTTCCATCACGTTAGACACATAAGGATGGAACCTCACGAATTTTAATGTAGGGAATTTGTAATGGAATTTCTCCGCTTCAGTTTGATCGGCATATAAACATATACAATACACTTCTTGTTCCAAAGAACTAATGGTCAGTGGATATTCTATCAGACCGAGCGTATCTCTCAATGCATTGGTGACACGTACATCCGCGGTACATAATCCATTCATCTCGAATGACTCTGTAAAATAAGAAATACTGTTTCCGTTCATCTTGGCAAATTCACTGAATTCTCTAACCATCCGTGCAGAAAGCACCGATTTATGTATTACTTCATCTCCGCTCTTAATCAATGCGCCGTTAGCCGAGATTATGGTATCAATTCCGAGTTTCCTGAAGTCTCCGCATAAATGATAGGGTCTGCCGGTGACTAGAACGACCTGTATACCCCTACGAACCAATTTTCGAATTGATTCCTCTGTACTTGGCGAGAGACTTCGATCCTTCTCACTGAGTAACGTACCGTCCACGTCCATAAATACGATTTTAATCAATGAAAGGCCTCCTACTCACTGTCATTAGTTGGTGCAACATGCTTCAGATCCGATTTGGTTTTGCCTCTTCTTTGCGCTTCTTCTGAGATACGATGACCAAATTGCAGGACTTCATTATGAGCAAAATAAATATATTCAACATCCGGTTCATCTTTAAAATTAACCAGGGCAAAGAAGGGAGGCAGTTTAATTCCCCATATGCCTTCCACGGATTCAATTTCCTCTTGGGTGTATTTCTTTTCCTCAATTAGGTATTCGGTAACTCTATGCGCATAGATCTTCTTGTTTACTTGCACATATACAAACGGGGTCAATACTAACATAATCATGATGATCAGAAACGCTAGCTGTATGTATTTTTTCTTCTTGGTCATAAAAACCTCCTAAGAAAAGCAATTAAGCATCTACCTTCAATAAAAAAGGCAAGTGCGCAATTTACCTTAGTAGTCTTCCTGCACTTGCCTTTACATTTACCGAGTCTGGACGTTCTGGCTCCGCTCCATATACCACAACTGAAACGCCTCTACGGCTTCAGGCGGAATATCGTTTAGCGTGTGATGCAGAACAGGTTTGGCACGATTCACGGTTTGAATCGAAGCAACATCGAACCAGCGCTGCAGCAGATTCCGGGTGATCTGTACCTCAATGACTTTCTCCCGCTTGGAGATGTAAAGGGTCGAGGTTAATGCACCAGTTCGCAACTGGATAAAGTTATGATTCATCACGTATCGGGTATGGAGAAAATCAGCTAATCTGCATATGACAATCCACAGTAACAGAATAGCGGAAATCATCCACCATGCCTGATTCTGTCCCAGAATCACCGGTTTGAAATAAATCAATAACCCCGTTGCAATGATCCACACCCAGCTTGGTGTGAGCATGCGGAGCCATAATGATTTGCGTGGAAGCTTCTGCATCTCCTGCGTAACCTCATAGGATGGCAAAATCTCCGAGATCATATCGTAAGCTTGCTTTACAGGCAGAAAAGGATAGAGCGAGTTAACCTCCTGGTCGGATTCTCCCAAACCACCTGCTGTCGTCAGTTCCACTTCTGCCAGTCCTAACAGCCTTTTCATCGGAGACTGCGTGATTTTCACCGCCTGGACTCGTTCCTTCAGAATCGAAAATGCGGTCTGTTCCAACATGCCCTTCGTAATATAGATACGTTTGCGATCTGAGGATATTTGGAAATCACCATACTTCACAAAGGTTCTGATTATACCAAGCGTAATAGAAACAGCAATAAGCCCAGTGATAATCAATGCGGTAATCCACCAAGTATCCAGCCACGTTAATACGATGCTCTCCGTCACTTTTTCATCGGGAAAGAAATCTTTGATCGACGAATAGAGAGACCCCAGAATCGGAATAAGTACCAGAAAGCTGAGTGAGGTGAACGATGCTTTGAATATATCTTTACGGGTGGACTGGTAATGTAGATTCCGTTCAAGCTCCTCTTTTACAGGCACTGGAGTATCTACTTCCATATTTATGTTTTCCGGCAAATTCTCTGTATCTACAAGTTGTTCCACAACATCACTGATCGCATCTGCTTTCGGCATATGTCCTGCTACAATCTTTTCAAGCCGATCTGATTCCGAAAGTGAAACGACTTGCAAATGAAAAGTGGCGTCCTCTCCCTTTATACCCGTCTCAAAGCGAATGGATGTGACTCTGAACAAACGATGAAACAGCGACGTATGCCGGTTCACGTTCTGAACTTTGGTATAGGGTATCGTTCTTCTTGTGCGATTGAACACCCCACTGTAGATCTGAAAAGCCTTATCATCTGTAGTATAACGGAGCGTAAACCAGCTCCAGATGATGGTTATAACACCAAACGCGATAGCCACATAAAATGCGATTCTGCCGTACATAATCCACTGGGACTCTGAGCCATGACGGATAATAAATAAAAATACGATAAATGCAAAAGAATTTTTCACCAGTTTCCACAAACTCCAGAGCATGGCTAACGGGTGTTGTCTTTTCGTGTCGTTCATTCATCCACCTCGTTAATCCTCGCATAGGACGCAATCTGATGCCGCAATTCAAGCGCCACTTCCTCTGGCAGCGCCGGAATCGTATGAGATGAACCCATCGTGCCGACCGATACGGAATATAGACCATATTTGCGTAAAAGGGGACCTTGGTTCGTCGTAACCGATTGCACTTTGGCCATGGGGACAATCTGATGTACCTTTTTCAGAGCCCCATGCTTCAATTGCAAGAACTCCTCATTCGCATCGTAATACCAATGCTTGTATAACAATGAAGGTCGGATTAGAATCTCCCACACCGCATACAGCACTGAAATGGCCATCACTACCCACAGTAACCAACCAATCCACGCCTTCCATCCAAAGACAGAATCCAGAACCAGCAGTGCTGCAAGTACGATCAAACCTATTCCATTGGTTATGATCGCACTGATTCTCCATATGGTTATGGCATTCGGGGATAAACGTTGCTCGGGCGTATTCCACTGTGTTTGCTGCATATACTCACTCCTCTTTGCTACTGTACGAAGAATAGTCCTCTATCGATGCAGAAAGATTGACTTAGTAAAAGAGATGACACCTGTTCAGTACAGGTCGTCATCTCTGGGTCATTTTATTTTGCAGCAAAATCCTTTACTTCACATAACCACACCATATGGTCTGTTCCTTCACCCCAATAGTTTTTTGCCACCGCATAAGGTTCTCCGAACTTTCGCTGCCATTTCTTCTGCGCTGTCCGGTATCCACTATCCAGGCAAAATTGCGTAATCCCACACCTCTGAAGTTCAGTAGCCAGAGCCTGAATAAGTGCAGAACCAATCCCCTGACCCTGAACTGTTGGCAAAACGTAAAGACTACCCAGTTCCCCTATACGGTTCAATTGGTTTTGTGTGCATTCTTGAATCTCCTTGCCGCAAGGACCATAGGAAATGGTGCCAACGACGGTGTCTTCTCTTTTGGCGAGCAAAAAGAAGACACTCGATTTCTTATTGTTGTCAGGATGCAAAGCGGAGTGAAGCATTGCTTTTTTGTGTTCAATTTCATCCCGAATGTCTTCGTGCAGGGCACCCAGCCCCTCTTGCATAAATGCATTCGTAATGGATGTCTCGAATACCTGGCAGGCACTCTCCATATCCGATGATGTTAAAGGTTGAATGGTAATCAGGTGACTCATATGACCGTTTCTCCGTTTCGATAGCTATATAAATTAAACTAAAGGATATTTACACTTGCCACTCCGATGACAGAACAACCTTCCGATCGCTGTTATCCCCAGATTTTTTTGATTCCTATTTTCAAAGGGGAAAATCCGGGGATAAAGGCGAAGCTAATGCTTCTTCAGGTTTTTTTCTGTCCTCTCCGTTATCGTGTAATTTTTTTGTTAAACCTATATAGTAAACTGACTTACCGATGTAATCAGTAAGCTTCTATGTTTAGTCCGTATGACTCTGAATCAGTTTCCTTACTCGGTTTGCATCCTCTATGGGTATGCTATATCCCACGTGGGTATCCTCATGGTTAACCAGAAGGGCTGATTGCTTGGGATCTTTGCCTATGGAAAAATCATACTTGGTTAAGGCGCCATCTGCATCTGTTAAGTTCATCTTGTACTCCACGCTATAATCAAGAATCCCCTCTATACGCTCCGCTTTATTTATAGCCTCGATTACGATTCCAATCTCAACCGGATCTTCGATTTTGACATCCTCACAAGCTTCAGTTGTGAGGTTTGGGTTCCAGGTTAATGAGATGAGCGAAGGCAGAGCTTCTTTCGGACTAGAATTAGTTTCAATTGGATGGTTACAGGCTGCAAGGAGCATCGCGAAGAGAGCTAAGATAATCCCTGCTTTTTTCATTAGCATATACCTCCCGGCTCAACTAAACATTTAGTACTCACTCTCTACGTAATCATCTGTATTTAGCTCTAGATGCTTATGTTGTATACCGCAACTCGGTGTCCCATCCTTGGAGCAGCACTTTTAAACGTTGGGCGGTATTGGCCACGAAAACACTTATCTTTACGTCCGTAATGAATTTGGGAACTATACCGGGTTCGTTGGCGCTTTCATTAAAAAAGGAAAATGTACGATCCCGCCAGCGCAAAATCTCCTCTGCGGTTAACAGATCAGCAACATCATAGCCAGGTGCAATCTCAAGCATTTTCCAGACTTCTTCACTCCAACTCGCCTGTTGATAAAGATTAAAATCAATCTGATCCGTCTCCTGGTAATACAGACGCCCAAGTTCATCCTTGGTTCGGGTTATACCCGAATTTTGATCCGTAAGAGTAACCTGCTCCACAAATTGTGGATGAACACTACGGAACCAGTAAAAGTCTGTCAGGACATGCATAAAGTAGCCCCACACGAACCACTTCCATCCCTCATCTGCATGCTGTTGGATGTAGGTTGAATAACGTTTTTTTAGTTGCTCAACGTAATCTCCTTCATTCTTATCCTTAGGGTTGAAATGAGTGTTTTCCTTATCCGCTCTTGTCCAACCCTCACGCATATGAATAGAGTCAGGTGCGACATTCCCCAGATAGAACGGGCCTCGTTCTACATGTCCTTGCAAGGTTTCAGCAAAAAGAACAGCAACATTTAAATGAACCATTGGCAGTGGCATAGAGATATTCTCCTTTTTCGCAAAATCTGCTACACATACAAAAGAAAATCAATGTAGTCTATGCTCAAGCCTGCACTCGCTCTGCTTGTATCGTCTCAAATAGCTGCTCCAAATCCGTGTGAAGATCCGGCTGTTCGTTAACGAGCAGGCTTATATATTCCGACCCGCATTCATAGAAAACTAGACGATTAAACGGAGCTGAATCCCCAAGGTGATTCATATCCAGTCCTAATTTCTCCCGAATCCGATTCTCCATATATCGCGCGTAACCTTCGTTCCACTCCAGCCAGTTGAAGTACTCACCTTGTTCTTCACTCAAAGAGTTAAACAGAGCCAATCTTGCCGCTTTGACTTGCAAGAGATCCTTACTCTTCAAGGCTGATAGCAACGAAGTGATCCGCTGGACAACAATCTCATTGTCATAAGGAAACTCATAATCCAGTTCCCATGTTACACGTTTGATTTGCTCCATCCTGCGTTTAATCTCAAGTCGGTCACCAATGTCGCGATACTGTTCATATACGTAACAATGGACAAACTCATGAAAGAGGTAGACTTTCTGCTCAAAATTTTGAAACGCCGCATCTGTCACAACTGCGCATATTCGTTCATCCATGTGATGCACCGGAAATGCCGCCAGGCATTCATCGGGAATATTCAGGTCATCCGGAACGGTTTTTACCCATTCATATTGCTTCGTCTTGGACGAATAATCATAGATATATAACAAAGTTTCATATGCCACAACCACAGGATAATGCTCTCTGAATAAGGGATGTATACTGACCAAATCCTTTTGAAGCTCTTGCAACTCGTTGATTTGCTCTAAAAAAGTATCCATGTCAATTACCCTCTCTTTAGTTGAATGATGAGTTAATCATATCAATAGAGCAACAATAAAACACTGAGAGAAAAATGATAATTCTATTGTTGAGTGATATTTCTACAGGTTAGAACCGTTCTCCTCGTTTCTCATATAAATAAATATCCAGCGCCTGAATCCCACGTTTAGCAAGTTTGATAAATAAAATAAGGGCATATACGCCCAATCCGAATAATACCAAATTAAATAAAACTGCAAATGTTGAAATGAATGAAAAACTCATCATACTTCCTCCTTTTTATCACCGTAATGAATTCAAAATTCATATGATCATCATGATTTATAAATATACCAATTTATTATTTCGCTAACCTATTTTAGCATATTTTACCTTCCTTTACTTTCTTCAATCAAATTCCTCATTCTTGATAGGCTGAATTCTAATCATTAAAAATAAAAAATCTTCCCCCGGAAATCCGGCTGGAAGACTTTACTCAAGACTTATTTTATTGAATCCGTTCACTACTCTTAGTTAATATATCCCGCTTTTTTCAGCACATATTCCGTGAACGGATTAATCTCTGGGATTGGCATACTCAGATCAAAATAACGCAGTTCCAGTCCTTCATCATCCATGACGGTTGGTTCGCCCTGAATTTCAGTAGCTTCATAGACAGCCATGACATTATACACTTCATCTCCATGCGGATACTTGTAATACATATCCTGACCTGAGAAAACGGTAATGAGTTTATACGCACCCGCCCTCAGTCCAGCTTCCTCATATAATTCACGGGCTGCTGCTTCCTCCAGAGATTCTCCCGGTTCCAACGATCCGCCAAGGGTTCCCCAATCCAGACTATCTGTACGTCTTTGCAATAGCAGATGGCCCTGCTCATTGAAGACCAACACACATGAACCAGCCATGATTAGAGGGCGCGAACCCACCAGCTTTCTCAACTCCATGATATACCCCATAAAGATTCTCCCCCGTTTTGAATCAGATAAGTTCCACGTGTCTCTAAGACTTGGATTGAATCAAAATTCCCTTGTCCACAGAATTTTGAATAATCTGCTGTGCGTATGTCCACAATGTTTCGGAGCCGTTCGCAATCTCACGGTTTCTGTTTAACACCTGTTCACTTGTAATATTGTATTTCTGCCACGTATCTCCCTCATTCTGATGATTGTGGATCAACGGTTGCAACCGATCCAGCGACGAGGCAAACTGTGCTTCATTGGTCTCCTTTGCCTCGAACTCCAGCCACAAGTTCAACAATTCCTCAGCCTGTTCCTCAGACAATATCCCAAATAGTCGATGCGCTGCCTTGATCTCGCGGTCATATTTATCCGTATGCCCTACCGTATCGTAGGCAAATGTATCTCCGGCATCAATCTCAACGAGGTCATGAACGAGAAGCATCTTAATGACTTTGAGAATATCCACCTCCTTGTTGGAATGGCTCTGCAAAATCAAGGCCATCATCGCCAGATGCCAGGAATGCTCCGCATCATTTTCGAGTCTGTCGCCATGGATGATTCTCGTTTTTCGTTCAATCGTTTTCAGTTTATCAATCTCAATCAAAAACTGAATCTGCTCCTGCAATGATTCGTTCATTTAATTCTCCCTCCGATACTTTTCCGAATCTATCAAACGAGATTGTACCAGTAAACTCTGTAATTAAAGTTCAGCGTCATACCCGCACCCTCTGCCAAACGAATTGAACCTGCATTATCTGGGGAACAGTCCCAATATGGATGGATGCCTTTGTTCTTGCATTCTTCTACAAACGACCGCGATACCAACGCAGCGTAATTCCTTCTCTTGTATGCTTCGATCGTTTCAATATCAATTGCATGCCACTGATCTGATATAAACGCCGAAAAGCAAACACTCGCAATATCCTCGTTGTGTACTGCAGTGTATCCAAAGCCATGTTCCAAGAAATCATCCATGTTATCCCAAAATCGCGAGACTTTATCCTTCAGAAAAGATAGATTATTGAATTTTCCAACTTTCATTAATGTCTCGTCTAATCTGAGAAGCCTGACGACCTCATTCTGAGAAGGATAACCTTCATGAATTGCTTGATGACTTCGATACTCAGTCATTCCTTGGGTTGAATCCAATGTGAATACATGCTGAATATCGCTATGGACCTCTTTATTCGCGGCCATATGATGTAGCACATCTTCCCATCTTTTATCCACCACACCTACTTCGACTGTATGGATATTTAATCTTAATAATTCAGGTTCTATATGTTCTTTCATGAACTCTTCCAAATCGTTCAGAAAGGGTTTACTTTGGGGGTTTCCGATCAACTGAAAACCGTTTTGTCCCTTCACCCAAATTAAAGCTGCTGTGATATTCGCTGCATCATCAACGTAGATCCGGCCAGGATTCAACCCAGATGCCACAGCCTTCACCTCAATATTGCTGTTAAAGTCCGCGAATTGCATCACCTTATAGAATTCATGCTTATTAAGCTCGCTAATCATCAGTTCATACCCTCCCGAACGACACTCAGGAAATATTCACGATGATCCGGATGACAGGCAATCAGGTATGGCTCTGAATTCACCCCTTCAAAGGGAATACCTTCAAAATCCATAACAATGGCACCTGCCTCCTTCACCATTAATATGCCTGAATACAGATCGTCTCCTTCCGAATTGTAGAGCACAATGCAGTCAATATCTCCCTTAGCTAACATGCACCACTGTATGGTTGGAGCCCATAATCGCATCATTCGTTTGAAGCGAACATCCAGATGTTGACGCAGCCGTACAGCCTTCTCCTCATTTTGCACCTGATGCCCTTGAATCCAGCCAATGGTCCCTTTATGAATATACTCTTTCTTTTGGACTTTCATGGGGTTCAGATTACAACTTGCTCCATTCCCACGTGATGCCACAAACAAACGATCCACCAGAGGTTCGTAAATAACTCCGAGAACAGGTTCTGAACGATACATTAATGTAATGGAAACGGAAAATATCGGTAGACCAATGGCAAAGTTGTTTGTTCCGTCTAGCGGATCAATCATCCACAGCCAGTCACTCTTCTGTCCGTTATGCCCCCGCTCTTCACTATGGATCTCATGATCGGGAAAATGAATGCTAATTTCATCACATATCATCCGCTCTGCTTCATGATCAACTTCCGTAACTACATCACCAAAGATGCCCTTATCCACTGCACAGGTGATCTGATCAAAATGCTCTTTGGCAACCTCTCCTGCTTTTCGAATGACTCTCTCCGCAAGCTCTTGGGCTAAACGAATGGTTTGTTCGATGACCATCACTCCGTTCGGTTACTTTTTCATGGGATCAACCAGATTCCGCCAAACCTTTTATTTCGTTCAACATGTACTTCGCATAATCCAGAAGCAAATCATCACTTAGATTCACGCTCTCCAGCTCTCCGTTATACTTTGCAAGACATTGTGAGATGACTTCCTTATATTTCGGCAAAATATGAATGAGTGCCCACTCGCCTGCTTCTCGCTTGGAGTATATTACCGAATCTTTCACGTATAATAGAACCCGCGATAGGTTCAAAACATAGTAGACTGGGTTCTCCGTTATTTCTTCCAGAGCTGAACCAACATCAGATGTAATAGAGGCCAGCATATATTCACGTTTTACTGGATGGAATAACTCCTTAATAGGTTTGCCAACAAGCACTATTCCACGGTCAACAATAACAGCCAAATGTGCTACCAGATCCGGATCTTCGTATCCACCGCAAAGATATTGATCATCATTTCTATACTTTTCCCGGTGATACGCAGAGTAATGAAATTCGAATGGTGTCGGAAACGTCAGATTAGCAATCGTAGACTCCAAAACAATACTAAGTTCAAACCCTGTGACCATGTGCATTTCATCTTCGATGTGCATTAATCTCTTCGCAATACTTCGATAGGTACCAGCAGACAGCTGCTCCCGGCATATCACCAGAATATCGATATCGCTTTGATTAGGAAGGAAGCACCCCATAGCCATGGACCCGTGCAAATAAATTCCCACTAGGGAATCCGCACATTCTTCTTTTAACAAATGAGTAGCTGTATGTAGTACCGCCTGTTCATCCACTTAAACCCACTCCTTTATTTACGTTGTTACGTATCCAATTCCACTTTCATTTCCTCCACAAAAACAGCCGTCCCTCGTATTCTGACATCCATTTCCTGTCCATTTCTGACCACGCTAACATGAACTTTCCCATCTCTGTCAATCTCATGACCTTGCTCCACAACAAACTGTGCCAGATCCATCTCTGGATTCAGATACGCCAGATAATAGGCACCCATCACACCGGATGCTGTTCCCGTAACCGGATCTTCCGTAGTACCGGAAAAGGGGGAGGAAAAATGTCTGGCATGCATTAAGGCATCTGAATCACGGGTTTCCAGAGTAAATGGATGCAAAGATGATTTTGGATTTTCAACTAATATCTCAGGAAATAGGGAAGACTCCGGTTTCATGTGTTGGAATGAGGTTAGTTTGCGGATCGGTATTAACAACGTCCAGGTGCCCGTACTTCCATAGACGATAGGTGTGGTTAAATCAATATCATCGATGGTCAGATTTATGGAATTTGCCAGCTTCTCTATGTCACCTTGGAATGGCAGGAAACGGGGTTGATCCTGCTTCATCTCGATGTTGATCGTATCGCCATCCTGCTTGAACTGAATCGGCAAGATGCCTACATTAGTCTCAATGGTGATCGACTGCTTGTCCTTTAGAAGCCCTCTAGTCTTTAACCCATACATGGATGCCATCGTGGCATGCCCACACAGATTAATCTCATGACCCGGCGTAAAATATCGTAATCTAACGTCTGCAATCTCGGAACTCATGACAAAGACCGTTTCATTAAAGCCGACTTTATGCGCAATCTGTTGCATGACTTCTTCACTGAGCGAATCGGCATGAAAGACGACTCCAGCGGGATTTCCTTTACCGGGAACCGTCGAAAAAGCATCATAATGATATACAGTGATTTCACTCATTGTAGACCCACCTTTTTTCAATTTATTAGACGTACATCGCCATATAACTCTGTTACTTCACCATCGATAACGACCCCGCCACCATCTTTGCAGGCATAGACTGTTGTAGCGTTGGCAAGAGCGTAATCTCTTAAGGAATCCAAAGCTTCGTCCGATTCATCCCAGTGTGGTGCAAATTCAAAATCAACGAGCGCCAGCGCCTGCTTGTCCATCAATCCAACTTGGTTCTCGTCTGCATCTTTGCCGTATCCAGCAATTTCAATCGTTGGTGTAGTTAGAATACTACCTGCGCTAACCCCAATCAGAATACCGCCTTTATGCACATAGGAACGCAGCAACCCCATTGCATTTCTCTTCTGTAATAAACTTAGAAAATAAAATGTATTTCCCCCAGATAAATGAATTGCATCGGTTTCAAAAATGGTATTAAATCTGTTTTCCTCGTACTCTAAATCGAGATCATAATAATTAATCGTTTCGATTCCCAGTTGATTATAGTAACGTCTCGTATGCTCGAAATATCTTCTATCCGGGTCAGAACATGAAGGTACATAACCGATGGAAGGCTGATCCGAGTTGAACAAGCTCAATATTCTCTGATTTAGTTCATGGTTAGATTCGAAATATAAATCACTTAACAAGACCAATTTGCTCAATCTGAATTCCTCCCTTTCTTAAATTCCAAAGTCCTTAATACAACTGTCCATTAATATATCTTCTATGACTTGAAGATGCATCTTTAGCCCACAATTCCAACTCGACCCTGCAAACCAAAAATTGATCCTGAACCTTAATAAAAGGAAACATTTTCCCCTCAAAGAAACCCGATGCCGAGAAACTCCCTTGTTCGGCCTTAATAATGCCCATCACCTGATCTTCAGTCATACTCAGATACTCCGCCGTTTCTTGGATCGTCATTAATGTTTTATTGTTGTTCGGCAAATCCTGCTCCACTGCCTGAGTTGATTCATTAACTCTTCCCTGATTTGATAGCAACAGGCAACCAACGATAAACGATATTCCCAGAATGGCACTGGCTAGTAAAATTGAGATCGGAATGGATTTCATTGTTTGGCAGTCTCCCACTCCGTATTAAGTAAACCTCTACCAATATTCCATTTGGCAAGCATTGCCCGCTGTCTATTTTCCAAATCAAGATATGGCGCTGCAATACAGGACAATGTGTCGAACATATGGATAAAATGAGGACCCTCCTTGAAACGTCGAAGCCCGCCGTACTCTTCATCATCTGCTGCCCATACAATCTTTTTGATCCCCGACATTAATATGGTACAAGAACACATGGGACAAGGTTCGCAGGTCGTATAGAGAGTGAGGTCTTTCTTCGTAAATCTCTTCTTACTTATATCCAGCAAATGCCTCCCTGCCTGACGAATTGCATCGACTTCAGCATGTGCGGTGGGATCACATTCGGAGAAGACTCGGTTTCTGCCCCTACTTACGACATTCCCATCCACATCCACAATTATCGCTCCAATCGGATAGGTTCCTTCTATTAGAGCCTGATCTGCCTCTTCCAGAGCCAAAGTTAAATATTCATAATCCGATAATCTCACTGAAATCCCCCTTAGTGTAGATATTGACCGCTTACAAAATAAAGTCTTCCTTCTTCAACGTATAGTAGAACAGGTCGTCTTTCAATTCATCAGCTTTTGAAAAATGCATCTTGACTAATAGGTTCTGTGAGCGAATGTTGGCCTGCTCCACTGTGGCTTCAATGAAATCAAGATTCATTACATCCCATCCCATTTTTATGATTTCGATTATAGCTTCTTGCATTAAACCTCGTCCCCAATAGGAACGGGATAAATCAAATCCAAGCTCTGCGCTTGACGGTTCGCTTTTGGCCCAGCAGTGAAATCCGACTGTACCAAGGAAATGATTATTTACTTTGTTGAACAGACCATACCTGCAACCTGAATCATCCATATGAAATTGTATGATTTCTTCTGCTTCTTTTATGTGACGGCAAGGCTCAATATCCATAAATCGAGTTACTTCCGGATCAGCAAAATGCTTGAACACAGATTCCCGATCCGCCAAAGTTAACTCTCTAATATACAATCGGTCAGTCTTTATTTCGGGAAAAGTTTTCATGTCCATATGTCCCTTCTTCTCTAAAGGTTTTTGATCCTGTAATGACCCGCCTCACCGAGAAAATCGCTTCGGGTTAACCCCTGCTCTCCAAGGAAAACTCTGTAACTCGTTATCGTACCATCATGTGAAATGATAAAAATTCTCTCACCGTGCTCTCTGCACCATTGAATTAGCTGCCCAGCATAAACCTTGAATTGATGTTCCTCCATCCGATTAATCCCATCCACCCAGCAATCAAGTTCAAAATCAAGAATTCGTAAACCCGTATACTGAGCATTTAATTCGTCTTTCGAATAGATCTGATCACAGCGTAGAACCGAAAACTCCGGGTTTTGAGGGAACATTCTCGGGCCAACGAGTGGACAGATGATCAGCTTATCGCTTGATGTTAAGAGGAGTGCCGTTTCTATCGTTCGTTTCGTAGGACTCACCAAAACTACGTCTTCGGGCAAGAGTTCGATCAGCTTCCGCATTTCAGTCGCCTGCCTCTTTCCCTGTTCAGTAAGTCCCGGATGCAACTGGTTTAGCTGATGAGGATAATGAAGCAAATGTTCAGCGTGACCATGACGAATAAATGTGAGATCCATAAGCTCCTCCTATTTCTGAACGTAATGCTTAATGCGCTCTGTATCTTGCAGATTGCATAGATCCTTTTTCAGAAATACCGGATAAACCTCCATACTTTGCAACTCTTCAAAAGAAAACCAGCGGAATGTCAATTTTCCGTTATCCTCAAGTCCCTTGAATTCCAATTCATCATAGAGCCTATGTTCTTCGGGTAATGTGATGACATAATAAAATCCAATCTCATGGTACTTCAGGCCATCATAATCAAAGAAATCTTCGCTTACAAAGGCAAGTTTCTGCGGTCGTACCTGAACCCCCAACTCCTCCAACATCTCTCGCACAATGGCTGCTTCTGTCGTTTCGTTGAATTCCACCCGCCCTCCAGGCAGATTCCAGAAATCATCCTGTTCTGTTGTGTGCAGGAGCACTTTCTCCTGATGTATAACAATTCCAGCCACACGGAAATTGAATTTATTGTTATCTTTTTCATACGTTATGTTATTGTTATCTGAATTCATCAAATGAGTCCCTCCTCACCATTTCCTCTTTCAGGATTTTCTCCAGATCCTCCTGGCAAGCAGCACGATTATAACTCGAATTGTCCAGCCAGTTTTTGTCCATCTTCAGCAAATGATAAATCTCGGTTTCTAACTCTTTCCTTGCCTGAAGAACCTTCACCGTGCCATCAACAATTGTCTTGTCATTATTTCATCACCCTTAATTTCATCTAAGTCCATTAATGTTAATCAATGTCTGCAAAAATCCACTTCGCAGCATCGCCATCCGCTTTCTTTTTCCAAAACACCATGCTAGGGCTGACCTCTTCATCGTTCTCTCTTAATTCAGTAACTATCAAAGCTGCCTCATAGAGCTTCTTTTGCTCTCGAATCCTGATCTCACTCATAGAGATGACTTTGCGAACTTTAGAAGTTGACATGCCTGAGACAGGCGATTGCGGATCAAAAAGGCTCATATAGCCCGTCTCATCCTCTTCCCATATATAACGCATGCGAGCATTCATCAGTTTGACGATTTCCAGTTCATCACCTGTATAGTTCGTTTCATCAAGGTAAACAGGAGGAGTTCCTTTGTCTTCTTTGGGTGCTGCTTCATCGTCCTTCTGCTTGATTGTTTCTTCAGTGACACTTTCCGTCACCGGAATCGTTGATTCGTGCACACTTTCATTCGTTGTTTTATCCTGACAAGCCATGAGAAAAAGAAATAATAATGACAGCGCATTTAACTTTTTCATAACCAACCCTCCAATATATGCAAAACGTCGGCAAGATCTTTGCACTCATAATCCGGTGTAATCTGTTTCGGTTTGGATTTACCTTTCCGATTCAACCAAACAGCCTTAATTCCCGCATTTTGCGCTCCTTGTACATCACTGACCAGAGAATCCCCTATATGGATCACCTCATCTCGCTGCAAACCATACCTATTGATCGCTTCATCAAACATCTCTGACCTTGGCTTATAAGATCGAACATCTTCGCTGGTAATCACTCCCGCCACTTCAATGTTATGTGCCTTCATTGCAGCTTTCACGTCATCGGTATCGATATTAGACAGAATATATACTGGGATTTTAAGCGATTGCAGAAAGGGAATTGAATCAGCAAATATGCTCGGGTTACGCCAATGAGCCAACTGTTCCTGATTAAGTGACTCCGCCTGTAGATCCGATTTGAAATGGTTGAGAGTGTCTGCCAAGGACTGCACATTCAGCATTCTTTGCGTGGCAAACCGGCTGCCGTGGCTTGCATAAAATAACGCTGAGAATGCCTTCCACCAATAAGCTCCGATCTCATCCATTGTACATTCAACCTTCGCTGTCGCTTGAACTTGTTTATAAATCACCGGAAGAATATCATCATCTTCATGAACAACTGTCCCATAGAAATCAAGGAAAATGGCTTTCATTCTATTCCTCCTACTGGAATACTCTCATTCGAAAAAACTTCCTATGTATGTTAAATTTTCTCTACAGGTACATCATAACCCATAATGTGGAATTTGCGAATGAACCAAATAACGTAATCCTCCCCCTCCTTACGGATTCTGCCCAACACAAAAACCACGCAGCTCTGCATATTTGCATCATACAAAGGGCGTGGCATGTTGGAACCCCGTACCGACTCTATAATCGGAACGGAAACCTATTATCTTTTAAAGAACATGTTCATTACACCAAAGGCTTTAATCTTGATTTCAGTACCTTCGTCATCCGTAAAAAGCTCATCATACGTAGTATAGATACCCACATGCTGTATATGTCCGCTACTTAAAATAAGACTCTTTTCCTCGCCGTTTGTAATCTGTGTAAACGTTGTTTCTGCATTGACATCGTAGGAGACATATATACCATGCTCGCTTTCCAGCCATGTATAAAAATCGGTTTTGGTTGGATTGGTAATAATCATAATGACAACTAAAGTGACGAGACCCATAACTACTGGTAATTTACGGATCATGTTCGGTTCATAACTGAAACTACTCTTCATCTTTTTCATTCCGCTGCTTTGTTATCATTTCTACCTTTTTAGCCAATACCCAACCACTTAATCCATATGATGATGTAATGACAAAGTACTGATATTCCCCTTCAATCAACTTGCTTTCCAGCTCTTCATCCGTTTTATACGTAATAGGCCAGCCCTGACCTTTCCCCTTTTCCAACAACTCGCGATTGTAGTTGATAAAATGGTCTAAACCAACGTCGTCAATATCGAAGATAATGCTGCCTTGCATCGGTGTATCAAATGAATGTGCCAATACATCCGAAAAAAAGATATCCGTATCTTCAGACAAATCAGAGTGATACGAACGGGTACGCATCCTGATGAATTCATTCTCCAAATCGACTTCGTAACTTAATATGATGTTATCATGCACACTCGGCATTGTATGACTCCTTTCAATGTTTGATTTAGCTCATTTAGTGCTCTGCCTATGATCGGTTGCAACTGTTCGTCAAACCATACATCCTCATAATCTTCTGCAATCACAAACCGCCATCCCGGCGCAAGTCCGAGGTACTTCTTAATTTTCGGGTCCCAGTCATCGATGTGTGTTACATGTAAAGGTACAAAAAATCATCTGCATCCGAGTATTTTTCTGCCCAAATATACCATCCGGTTGTATCTCCCTCGGGCTGAATACGCATTCCGTGGATCGGTTCCAACTTCTCTTTGACGTTCCAGGCGATTCCGATCTTACGGTGCAATTCAAGGTACATAGTCGGCGCTATATTTCTGGCACATCTGAATCTGTTCCTAGATAGAAGCCTCATTTGTCATCATTGATCATCTCATTTCTCACATGTTGGATATGACTAAGGTTGTTCATAATATTTTTTATAGTTAGAGACCCATTCCTCTTTGGAAAAATCAACAAAATCATATAACTCACACTGTTTAAGATAGTTCAACTGTTCTCCTGCTTGGTCGTCGGGATTCTGCTCCAGATAAGTCACTGTCTTCTCATAACCGGCACCACACAGAAGCTGCACATCAATATAACTGCCTGTATCCTGATTCTTGCGTTTTGCCTGCCAGATCAGCCAAGTGTCCATTTCCGATGCAGAATAGCATAATACATAAGGTTTTGAGATACTCATGATCCACTGCTTCTTGATTCTCGATTTCCTGCTGCAATAACTCCCTGATTTGCTGCCTGTGTCTGGTATCTGGATCTAAACCGTACAACTCTAGAATCTCTTCTTCGTTCATTTTCGTCCCCTTGCCTACTTCAGAATGTTGTTTCATTCTTCCGCTTTTTTCCTGCTATCCATTCTAGCATAGAAATAGAATTGAATTGTGTGTAGTACTTGTTAATTTAGAAGTATTTCGAATTACAGCAGCATAGGTTCGCCTTCAAAATCATGAAAAAAAGAACTACTCCATGAAGAGTAGTTCTTCTATTGACCTTTACCCACACCTGCTACTAAAGATCAAATCATCGATCCGAGATCAGCCCTGTCTTTGCCTCTTCAGGATCAGCATAAAATGATACAGATTGCCCCATCCCCAGTCTATTCAATCTTCTTTTCAATTTCCAACGATCCATCTCTGATAATCCTACAAATGAGAGCTTATCCACATGATCTTTGAGATTATTCATATTGGAAATTAACTGATCCAAGACTTCTTTGGTAATCTTCGTTTCATACATGTCCACCCAAACCTTGAGCTTTTTATTGATCCCTAAGATGAAAGCTTCTTCTTGTCTCATCACCTCGAAAAGCTTGTCTTGGTCCTTATGCTTGCTACCATATTTCAGACAATGAATTTCTCCACCTTTATAATAATAAGGAAAAATGGATCCACCCGGAGATCTCATGAAATGATCACCCCTTATATTTTCAGATCACATTAGGCGTTAATCTCCGTAATCTCCAGATACATCTCCTGATTTCGCCGAATTATATCATTCATGTGTAAAATAGCTTCCTGAGCCGCGGCTCGATATTTAACGTATAGTTCTTCCGTTCTTTCCAGCAGGATCGGGTCTTTCTCCAAGTCCGTGGGGAGGACCTCACGCCATGTGTCTCCAACTTTATTTGTATCTGTAATCAAACGCTCGATGTCATCCAACAGAGTCACCATTTCATTTTGGTTAAAATAGCGCATCCCGGTCCTTATTCCATTCCAGCTCTTCATGTCGATAATGTTGTACGCCGAAAACCAATAAAACTCCGCCAAGCTTTTGGTGTGGTTATGATAGGAATAGAATAAAAATATCGCTTGTTGTCCTTCATGTAATTGCCGATATACCTCTACTTTTGCTGCAACATCTTTACCCCGAACGGAGATCAACATCGGTTGAACGCACAGCCAACTAAGCTGCTCAGAACCCAAATCTTCTGGTTTGATTTTAACTTTCAATAACATGCTCCTCTCTACTTGCAATGATTATAAATACAAAATTTAGCGTCATATGCTAAGGATTCTCAGGTGACTGTACTGCGGGATCATTCTCTCCACCCATTCTACGTCTGGACGTTTCCTTCCTGCCTGTTGCTGAAATATGATTAGATACTTTAGCCAATCCGAATTTGGGCATATTCGCATATATGGTCTCATGTGAACCGGGTTGAGCTTTGTAGGTTTCATGATAAATCCCCACGCTTCCATCCGATCCAACAGATTGGTTAAATCGTTTCCAAGCCTCCAGATGTAAGCCACCGCGTGCGTATTTCTCCAACTCATCATAAGATCTCCAATATTGCAGAAGAGTCACTCCACGCCAGCTCATAAAATATTCCGTCCCCAGATACCCTGTTTCCGGGTTCATGTACAGTTCTTTGATCATCGGGCCCATGGATTTAAAAACAGGTAACCACTTATGTATGGCCCACAGACGATTAACTCTCATTCCAATAATAAAAACAACAAACTCTCCATCGATCTCTGCTGAATATCTTCCCTTGTGTACATTCGCCACATTACGCCTCCTTTTTATCAAATATATACTTGGCGCCCGTTCGGAGTGTATTGTCCTTGACGACATTGGCAATTACCGTATTCATTGATTTCGCCCTACTCCATCCTATAATGCAAAATCAGTTGAAGACCATGAATGCCCATCTTCCGTTCTCCTCTATCCAGAAAACCTGCTTTCAGATACAGCTTTTGTGCCGCAATATTCCCCTCATTCACAGCTAAAATAATTTCATTGACCTTCGGATCAAGCTGCTTAACCAATTCAGGCAGAGCCCTCATCGCAGCCAATGCATACCCGTTCCCCCTGATGTTCTATCGTGATGGATAACGCACGTACCAGTATCTTTCGGGAAGAATCCCTTTCCTCTACGTATTCAGAATGCTTATGTAATATGAAGAAACCAACTAGTGTCTCATCATTCAAAATCACTACCGGATATTTGTTCAGATTTTGGAGTGCCTCCTCAATCACTTGCGCAGGCATTGCAGTAAATTGAACCTGTTCAATACTTAATAAAAAATTAGCCAGATCCTGATTGTACTTCTCATTATATGGGGCGAGGCTAATCAGTTTTTTCATTTAGAACACCTCCCACTTTGTAAACAATTGTCTAAGTTTCCGGGCGGTTGTGTGAATAAACTCTTCTATAGCTTCCATAGATAAAATGCTCAAATCTCCTAAGGGCTCATTTTCAAGGTTATTCAAAAAGTCTACTTTTTCTTTTCTATACTGATACACCCTTGCTCCAGCAATCCACCTAAGTCAAAAGCTTTACCTGCTTCCAGCTTATTCAATAAATCATGGCACTCAGACCCTTTTCTCTGAATCATAAATTCTAGCTTCGTAACATCCTCCGTATAAATACTTCGTCCATTCGGATGAACTTCATATGCAGGATAAATCTCGAAAGTCCATACCCGATCCGTATATACATGAGCGATGTACCCGCACAAATATTGCATGAACTTAGGATCACTATGCGCGCGATCTTTGTTGGAATTAAAAAATGCCCTGAGCTCTTCGTCTGTTGCAAATCGTCCTGTCTCTGGCATGAGATGCGTTTTTGCCTTTTCGGCTCTTTCATTCGTTCTCACATGAATGGAGTCAGGTGCAAGACTTCCCACTATAAATTCAGGGGTTGGATTAGATAATAATTCAGATGCAATTGAAAAATGAACCATGGGCCAAGGCATAGTAATACTCCTATCTCTATTAAAATGGGGGGTCCTTACTCATGAACTATATTTCCCTATTCCCTCACAAGATCTTCCTTCTGTTAAACCCTCGAAAACTTAACGCAGAATTGTGAGTTTCCCTTGCATCAAATCTACCAATACAGGCTTCTGTACCTTGTTGATTGTGGAAATATCAATTTCATCCAGACTTTTAAAAACAAGCTCTAGCGATTCATTCTGTTCATCTTCAAATAAAAGAGTTGTTTGATCATGATCAAGTTTCCCACCCAACTCCGCGGTGACGTTAAACAGGAACATTACAAATACAACCTCGTTGCCATCCGGATATGTATATTTCATTTTCTCACCTGTGTAGATGGATGTGAGTTCATATGAACTCACATCAAGCCCAGTTTCCTCTTTTACTTCTCTAATCATAGTTTCTTCAATACTCTCACCGGGCTCCATACCACCACCAGGTAATCCCCAATCGCCATAATCTGATCTTTTTTGCAGCAGAATTCTTCCCATATGATCACGGATAATAGCTCCGCCCGTAACGACAATACGACTTGTCATTAATCATGCTCCTCTCAATGCTCGCTTCCCCTCTAGTAAACCTTTTCATTCATCATAACCCATGTATTGGTAAGTGCGAATATCTAGTCCCTTCTTGCACGTAAAAAGGTTTGAGACAGAATCCGATGGCTTCCAGTGATGTTTTCAATTTCAATGCTATACTCAGATTCTACATATTCAATGTGATGTTGTGCATAATATTTCTTCCAGAATGAAACGGCGGATTGGTTATTAGCCAGTTGCTCCACTTTGAATCTACCGTGAAATTGTTCAAATACCAGATCAACCGCTTGAGCCGCCAATCCTTGCCCACGATACTTTTTGACCAGAAACAGCTCTTGTACCGTATAATCTTCATCATCATCTACATATGGAGGAGAGCAAACCAGAACAAATCCGACTATCTTTCCTTCATACTGAATAAAAAACGGATGTAATTCCGCTCGTTCCAGATAGAGATAGGTATTCGTCGGATCGTACTTCCCCTCTTCTAGTAAATCCTCACCCGAGAATTCGGAAAGATCATATAAATACAAGTTGTACAGGTTAAGAAATAATTCTTTCTGTCTTTTATCGATTCTGGTGATCTGTACATTCATGTCATTACACCTCACTTTATTAATGAACCACACTTCCCCATCTTTAGTTGCATATCACGCCCCTGCTTACCACTTAAATGTATCGTTTCAACTCCAGTAATTATAGGTAAAGTTTAATTTAAACGATGAAGAATCCTTTCCATCATAAAAGGTTATGTGTAACCAAAAACGGACACGACATCGTCGCGTCCATGGCACTCTCAATTATTTGATTAAATAATTAACTACAGGATAAGAAATCACGTTCCGGTCCCTATAGGTTGAAATCACCGCTTCGGGATGCGTGCTGAGAATCCCATTCTGCAACATGACAGGTCTAAATCCTCGCTCCATCGCGCCATTATAGGTAAATAAAACACATTCCTCGGCGGCAAATCCCGATATGATTAACAGCTCAACACCGTTACTCTTCAGAATCTGCTCCAAGTCTGTCTGCCAGAATGCATTGGAGCTTTCCTTCGTAACCTTCAGATCCTTCTCATTCACATCAACCTCAGAAATAATACGATACGCCTCAGAATTTGAATCCTCCATCCCTTCCACGTCTTGTACATGAACCACCACATGGTCACTCGAACGAAGCACATCTGCGACATGATTGATATATTCACAAGCGTGGTCTATTGCTTTTTGTTCTAACTTATCCCGTACAATACTCTCTTGCATATCCACGATCAGAAAACCTATTTTCATATCATCTCTCCTCTTACTTTTTTTCTCAAGATCATGATCTGTCCAATATGATATGCATTATGAATACACACATTGGATATCACATTCCACCATGGGGCATTGAAGTACGATGGGATGGTCATCCCTAATTTTGCATCATCACTATCCTCTACAGCCTGTATCCAGCGACTAAATGTTGCTCCAAGGTGTTCAATACTTTTCTGCCAATCTTCTTCACTTACCTGGGATGGGTTTACAATAAACGTCTCATCATTATTTATTTTATTATCCAAACCCACTTCACTCTCGATAAAACGCTCCAACCAGATTTCATTCCAGAAAGTCAGATGATTCACCAACCCCCAGATTGATTGCCTCTCATCATTTACCCATAAGGCCTGCGCTGCGGTTATATCACATAACATTTCTTCCAGCGGCATAAACCAACTCTTGTCATAATGGCATGCAGCCAGTTGGTCCAACAACACCAATTTGGTACTCATGTTCGGCCTCCTTACTCCTTTCAAAGTGAAAAAATCAGTCCTTAAACAACTCGTTCAGCATCCGGTCGCGGTTTTCCAGGAAACTGCGGGTGATCTGATAATGTTCCGTATCTTCATAGTCCACTTCCTGAATACCACCATCGTCAAAACTCAAAATACGTGCACCCGGATAACCCAATAGAATCGGCGAATGCGTCGCGATAATGAATTGGGAAGTATCTGACAGATCGTGAAGAATACGCAACAAGGAGAGTTGACGGGCTGGAGATAAAGCGGCTTCGGGCTCATCGAGCAGATAGATACCTTTGGAATTGAATCGGTTCACGAACAGATTGAGAAAGGACTCCCCGTGGGATTGTTCATGCAACGAACGCCCACCATAATACTTGAGCGACTGCGGCCCCATCTCATCGACATGCGATGCAAATTGATAGAAGGACTCCGAGCGCATGAAGAAACCATTCGTAATTTTGGGCAACCAGGCCAGTCTTAGATAATTCCCGAGTGACGATTCAGAAGCATGAATCTCAAATGCATTATTTCTTCCGCCCCCGGCTGTATTGAAGCCACATTGGTGAGCGATACCTTCGAGTAGTGTGGACTTGCCCGATCCATTTTCACCAACAAAAAAAGTAATGTTATTGTTGAATTCCAATCGCTCCAATGACTGTATGGCCGGTATGTGAAACGGATATTGATCCGGATTTTCGACTTTAGCAGACAATAACTCTACACTTCGAAGATACATAGACACACTCCTATTTTTATAGCGTTGGACTCCTGTTGATTTCAGTCCTGTTTATTGATCCACGGGTGGATGATTTCCTTGCGGGTGATGATCTCAATGGTCTTGATAAAAAACCAGGTGAACCCGGCATAAAAACCGATATGCGGATATCGGAATGCCGCTGGTTTGTTGCCTTCGAAATAAAAGTGTCCCAGCCAGGACAAGGCATAATGGATAAGTGCCAGAACCAGCATGACTTTGATATTAATGAACAAGAAAATCCAGGCCACAAACGCCGATAAAAATGCGAAATAATGCAAGATGAGGTTGCTCCGATCCTGATGTTCCTGAAGATAATAACGCAAATCTTTGCGAACACGATTCAACATGCGGTCACACTCATTTCACCTTAAAATGTGATCAAGGCTCCTTTTTCATCAAATACGGCGGTTGGATTCCAAGTGACTTCCCAGCAGTTATTCTCCGGGTCCAGAAAATAGGCGATTCTTCCACTCCAGGCAGCGTCATATGGCTCTTTGATTACATTACCTCCGGCTTCACGGATTTTCCCAATGGTATCATCCACGTCTTCCGCTTTATCCACATTGATTGCCAGCAACGTTCCCTTTAATCCACCAGATGCACTGAATGTCATACCCGTATCTTTCTCAAGCTCCTGAATGGGATATAACGATAACAATACACCTGTCGTTTCAAAGACACTGTACTGATCTGTACTGATTGCTGTCTCACTCCAGCCAAGCTTCTGATAGAACGAACGCAGTTCAGGCAAATGTATTGCACCAATAGTTACGAGACTAACTCGCTGTGGAACCATATTCTTCTCCTCCCATATCTTTTTAACATGAATCTGGAATAGGATAACTCCAACCTGTGGATAAGACACCCCCTCTTCAGGTTATTGTGGGTACTTTAACCATTAGACAAGAGGTGCATGGTGTCCTGTTTCTTTTGCAAAAAAATCACTGATTGCAATGAACGTGTCGCAGACCATCGGCGGCAATCCAACCGTTACCGCTGTCTTTGTCATTCTGACCTGACTGAGCGGGTTGATTATCGGGCCACTTACGATGCGCCTGTTCTGCTTTGACAACGAGGTCTCGCGCGGCGTTTCTGTTCAGTACGCTGCTCACGGCACCGGCACCTCGAAGACGTTCGAGCTGAGTCGGCTAACCGGAACGATCTCCAGCATCTCTATGGTGCTGGCCGCAGTGTTCACACTGGCAATCGCGTCGTTCCTCGTGGGACTGCTCCTCCTGCACTAACAGCGTAATGGACTATTCACGAACAAAAGGTCGAGAACAGAGGTAAGTTTGCTCCTGTTCTCGACCTTTTTTACGGAATCACAGAAGATCCTGTTAATTAGCAATTTCTTCTATTTTCTTCATTTATGAATATGCACGAAGTAATTCCGGAAAAGCGGAGCGTTCGCCTTTGGCCCGGAGGATCAATAGCAATTGGAGGAATGCTTCGTTCCCGGAGCGTTTCACCACATAAAAAAAGAGAAGCCCCAGTTCAATGGAGCTTCTGGGACTTCCTCCGCCCATCCAACCGACACAGTACTCTTCTCGTCTTCAGGCACCACGGCATAATGCAGTTCCGTCTCCAGCTCCTCCGTGTACCACTCCTGCTGCTCTGCACTCCAGCCTGCCCGTTCGGCCATGAGCCCAATCACCTGTGTTTTCCACTGCTTCACCCAGGCAATATTGAAGAAGAGAGCGCCGGTGCGGCGGATGAAGAAATCAGCCGGCGTGACCGCCATCTCCTCCTCCATGGCGTACAGCAGCGGTACTCGCACCTCATCCGGAAGCGCATCCTCGGCCTGGCCCTGCTTCGGCCGGGCGGCAATGGCGAACAGCCGCTCGGCGTTGGAGCCGTAGCGTTTGACCCAGGCTTCCGCCAGTTGGCGTGGCACTCCGTGAGAAGCGCCCTTATCGGCAGTTGAGCGCACGAAGCCCTCAAAACCCTTGGAACCGCCCACATCGCCGCCGGACATGGTCAAGTCTCTGGTAACTGCGCCGCCATAGGAGGCACCTGCCCGGTTCTTCAGCAACTCTGCTGCCCGATCCACGACCATCTCCGCCATTTTACGGTAGCCTGTCAGCTTGCCGCCCGCAATAGTGACCATCCCGGATGCCGACTCCCAAATTTCATCTCTGCGCGAAATTTCCGAGGGATCCTTGCCTTCCTCATAAATCAGTGGCCGTACCCCCGCCCAACTGGATTCCACATCCTCAGCGGTGATTTTCACGTCCGGGAACATATAGTTGATCGCATTGATAATATAGGTGCGGTCCGCCGTAGTCATTCGCGGATGGGCCGTATCCGCCTTATATACCGTATCCGTCGTTCCGACGTAGGTTTTGCGATCCCGCGGGATCGCAAACACCATCCGCCCATCCGGCGTATCGAAATAGATCGCCTGGTGCAGCGGGAAACGCTGCTGATCGAAGACCAGATGCACACCTTTGGTCAGCTGCAGCATCTTGCCTTTCTTGGACCCGTCCATTTCACGCATCGTATCGACCCACGGCCCCGCCGCATTAATAACAATCGTAGCCCGCACATCATAGCCCTCGCCCGATGCACGATCCTTCACATGGGCTCCGATCACACGACCATTTTCGTAGAGCAGCTTGGAGACCCTGGCATAGTTAGCTGCCAGAGCGCCGGAGGCGACCGCCTTTTTCATGACCTCGATCGTCATCCGGGCATCATCTGTTCGGTATTCCACGTAGGTGCCGCCGCCCTTCAAGCCTTCACGCTTCAGCAGCGGCTCTTTGGCGAGCGTCTCCTGTGCATCATGCATCCGCCGCCGCTTACTGTGCTTGACACCCGCCAGCCGGTCGTATACCTGCAGCCCGATGGAGGTCGTGAACTTGCCGAACGTTCCCCCTTTATGCATCGGCAGCAACATACGTTCCGGCGTCGTAACATGCGGCCCGTTCTCGTATACAATCGCCCGCTCCTTGCCAACCTCGGCCACCATCCCGACTTCAAACTGCTTCAGATAACGCAGACCACCGTGAACAAGCTTCGTGGAGCGGCTGGAGGTTCCTGCCGCAAAATCCTGCATTTCCGCCAGCGCCACCTTCATGCCGCGTGTAGCCGCGTCGAGCGCAATCCCTGCTCCTGTAATGCCGCCGCCGATCACCAGCACATCGAAATGCTCTCCAGCCATCCGCCGCTTTTCAGCTGGTTATTATTTGAAGGCCATAGCAGCATGAACCGCCTTTTTCCAACCTTCATAAAGCCGCTCCCGGGTATCCTCATCCATAGCCGGCTCAAAGGACCGCTCCACCTTCATGTGCGCGCGCAGCTCATCAAGGTCCTTCCAGAAGCCAACAGCCAGACCGGCCAGAAAAGCGGCACCCAGAGCTGTCGTTTCGTGAATTGCGAGACGCTCCACGGTAGAACTGAGAATATCGCTCTGGAACTGCATCAGGAAGTTGTTCAGAACCGCGCCGCCGTCCACCTTCAATGCCTTCATTTTGATACCCGAGTCGCTCTCCATGGCTGTCAGCACATCCCTGGTCTGATAAGCCAGGGCCTCCAGCGTGGCGCGGATGAAATGCTCCTTGGTCGTGCCGCGTGTCAGTCCAAACATAGCTCCGCGCACATCACTGTCCCAATACGGGCTTCCGTCTAAGGGGTGCACTTCACCTCCTATAAGGTACCTTTTCATTTACACATTCCCTATATTAAACGACGAACAGACGGATGACAAAATTATGGTTGACGGTGTCATATCAGCTCCTATATGATGTAGGAAGAACGTTCTGCATAAAAACATAAAATGAATTGGCGTGTTACCACCCCAGAGGGCATGAGCCAAGAAGCGACGAGACCATACTCGCTTCTTGGCTCTTTTTGCCGTTCCTGAATGAAAGCGTTAACTTTAGAAACGAGGAGGCGGTGAACCGTGAGTAAAGGAATGATGCTGCAGGTGGAGCGGGTCGTCGGCAGCAATATTGTTCTGGCCCGGTCGCACCAGAATACCAAGGAGTACGTGCTGATCGGCAAAGGGTTGGGATTTGCGTTCAAGGGGGAAAGCACCGTTCAGGCCGATGATCCGCGGATTGAGAAAAGGTTCCGGCTGGAGGACCGGGAGGAGTGGGGGCAGGCGCAGGAGCTGATGAAGGACTTGGACCCGAATGTCATCGACATCTCTGACCGGATTATCCGTCTCATCACTGATCAGTTTCCTGGCAAGCTGAATGACAAGATCTACCTTGCTCTTCCGAGTCATATTCAGTTCACCTTATATCGGATCCGCAACGGGATGGAGATTCTGAATCCTTTCCTTATGGAGACAAAGCTCAGTTTTCCGAAAGAATTCGAAATCGCCTCGGAAGCGGCGGCCATGATCGGAGAGGCCTTTGGCGTAGAGGTCCCGGAGGATGAGGCCGGGTTCCTGACATACCATGTGTACTCCTCCGTAAACCACGTTCCTGTCGGACAGCTGGTTAAGGTATCAAATGTGATCAGCAAGCTTCAGTCCATTATTGAAGAGGAGGGTGGCGTTCGCTTTGAGCAGGGCAGCCTTAGCCAGGCAAGACTCATGATACACCTGCGCTTCTCCATGGAACGCCTGTATCAGCAGCCGATGACGGCCCCCACCTTCGCACAATATGTGCAAAATGAGTATCCGTCCGAATACCAGCTGGCCAGAAAAATGAGCGCTGTAATGGCCGAGGATTTGGGTACAGAGGTACCCGAGGAAGAAACGGCTTTTCTCGCCATGCATTTATACCGACTTTTTCAAACCCATGCCAAAACCAACAACAGAAAGGACAACACACAATGATCTGGAAATGGAAAAACAACAAATCTGCCAAAACATCTGAGACAATATCCGTCGCCTCCCCGCTCACCGGAACCTGCGTCAGTTTGGAAGAAGTGCCTGACGAAGCGTTCGCGCAAGGACTTATGGGACCAGGAGTTGCAGTGATTCCCCAGGAGGGCAGGCTGGTCGCCCCTATCGACGGCACTGTGGTGCACCTGATCAAATCGCACCATGCCGTAATGATTGAGCATGCTTCCGGGCTGCAGCTGCTGCTGCATATTGGTATGAATACTGTCAGCCTGAAAGGACAGGGCTTCACACCCCAAGTACAGACCGGGGATCAGGTCGCTGTCGGTCAGACCCTGATCGAATTTGACCTGAATGCGATCGCTTCGGCCGGTTATCCGGTCATCACCCCTGTCATCATTGCGAATGCGGCAGAACAGCAGTGGGAGTCGCACCCGGAGTATGGCAGCGTAGAAGCAGGCATGGGAACTATCATGAAAGTCAGCTTGTCCAAATAACCTAAATCAAAAAAGAAAGGAAGAACAAAATGCTGAAAGCACTGCAAAAGCTGGGGAAATCCCTGATGCTTCCTGTAGCAACCCTGCCTGCGGCAGGTATTCTTCAAGGCCTCGGTCTTCTTAATTATGAAAAAGACATTCCGCTCGGTCCCGTGATCGGGGGATTTCTTAATCAGTATGTAGTTCCATTCCTGAATGAGGGAGCGGGGGCGATCTTCGGCAACCTTGCGCTCATCTTCGCCATTGGGGTGGCAATCGGACTGGCGGGGGATGCGGTCGCCGCTCTTTCCGCCCTGATCGCTTATATGGTGCTGACGCGGATTCTTGGAGTCGTTCCAGGTGTATTCGGCTATATTCCTGACGATGTCAAGCTGGATATGGGTGTATTGGGCGGGATATTTGCCGGAATGCTTGCAGCCTATATGTATAAAAAATACCATAATATCAAGCTTCCTGACTGGCTCGGCTTCTTCTCCGGCAAACGCTTTGTGCCGATGGTCACCGCCGGCTCCATGCTGGTGTTGGCCATCCTGTTCGGCATGGTCTGGAGCCCGATTCAGGATGCCATCGGCGCTTTCGGCGCCTGGATTGTAGGTTTTGAAGGCGTTGGCTCCATGGTGTTTATGATCGCCAACCGCCTGCTCATCCCGCTCGGTCTGCATCATGTCCTCAACTCCATCGCCTGGTTCCAGATTGGAGATTATACCAATGCAGCCGGGGAAGTCGTGCACGGCGACCTGACCCGCTTCTTCAACGGAGACCCTACGGCAGGCATGTTCATGTCTGGCTTCTTCCCGATTATGATGTTCGCTCTTCCGGCGGCGGCGCTTGCCTTGATTCATACAGCCCGGCCTGAAAAGCGCAAAATGGTCGCTTCGATCTTTATCGGCGCAGCGGTGGCTTCGTTCTTAACGGGTATTACCGAGCCGCTCGAGTTCTCCTTCATGTTCGCGGCGCCTCTGCTGTATGTGGTGCACGCTATTCTTACCGGTGCAGCGGCCCTGATCATGTACCTGCTGAATGTTAAGCTGGGCTTCGCCTTCTCAGCAGGTCTGATCGATTACCTCGTGAACATGAAGCTGTCGACCAATCCGCTGCTCATGATCCCGGTCGGACTCGCATTCGCGGTCGTCTATTATTTCCTGTTCCGGTTCATGATTGTGAAGTTCAACCTGAAAACGCCGGGGCGCGAGGATGACGCTGATGATGCCGATGTCCCCACTGATGCTTCCGCCGTGGCAGCGGCGTCTGCCGACACCAAGGCTGGCAAAGTGCTCGCCGGGATCGGGGGAACAAATAATATCGAGAGCATCGACGCCTGCATCACTCGCCTTCGACTTGTTGTTAGGGACGACAAAGCCATCAACGATCAGGCGCTCAAACAGCTTGGCGCTTCCGGCATCATGAGGCTCGGTGGCGGAGCTGTGCAGGTCATCTTCGGCACCCAGTCCGAAATTCTGAAGGATGAGATTAAGAAGCTGATGTAACGCTCGTCCTCCTTTGAGTTTAAAAGGACGAGAACAAGGGTATGCTTACCCTGTTCTCGTCCTTTTTTTGTTAACCAAGAAGCGCAGGATATTCTTTTGAGTGGCCATGTCTTCTTTGGATTTATGAGGTAGGGGTGAGCACGAAGCAGCGGAGAGAACGAAGCAATTCCGGAAAAGCGTCAGCGTTCGCCTTTGCCCCCTAATTTCTTCGGCTAAAACATCATTTGAAATTTGGGGGCAACTGCGATTGGAGGAAAATCCCAACTACCTCCATCGTACCCCATAACACGGTAAACATGAAACGGTTTTGAATGAAAAAAGAGAGCAAGCGGCATGCTTACTCTCTCTGTGTTAATACACAAATCTGCGCTGCGCCCAATAGCTGAACACAAAGATCGACACCTCCGTTAACAGCTTGGCTGCAATCAGCGGAATAATCAGTTTTTCATTGTAGAAGTACAACAATCCGTAATTTAACAGCAGCACTAGAATGACCAGCGAAAAGTATTTCGGTAAAGACTGACGGACCTTGGATGTTTTCCCGGCTGAAAATACATATTTCCGATTGATCGTATAGTTGAAGATGGAGCTGCAAAGTCTCGCTGCAACGACCGATAGGAACAGATTATGCGTGAAGTACTGGATGACGAACAGTAAGCCAAAATCAATCAACGCCGATAACACCGAAGACGTACTGAACATCAGAATCGGCATATAAATGCGGAATGAATCCACCAACGGGCGAAAATGAGAAGATTTATTATGATCCAGATAGACTGTATCAATAAACTCCTCCGTGATCTCATAGCCTTCTTTATGCGCTGTTAGCAGCATGTTCATTTCATATTCAAACCGTTCCCCCGGGATTTGGCACAACCAGTCCAGCATCGAGTACGGAAAACCTCGGAGGCCTGTCTGCGTATCATATACTTTCGAACCTGTCGTGAGAGAAAATACGCCTCGTGTGACCGTGTTGCCGAAACGGCTGCGCGCTGGAATGGTTCCACTGAACCGACGGCTACCCAGTACAATACCCGGCGTTGTTTGCTCCAATAGTACATCGAAGATGCGTTTGATATCATGCGGCAGATGCTGTCCGTCACTATCCGCACATACAATACCGCCCTGTGGCCCATATTCCTTGATATGCTGGAATCCTGTCTTGAGCGCACATCCCTTGCCCAGATTGACCGTATGTGTCAGGACCGTGCACCCATAGGCTTCTGCCGTCTCGAAAATCCCCCGGTAACCCGGGCCACTGCCATCATCCACAATGACAATGGGTCCTAATTGAAACGTCTGCAACTGTAATACGAGATTCAATAAACGTACATCCGGTTCGTATGATGGAATTAATATCGTCATGATCATTGTCCCTCTTTCAGATAAAGGATGTCACTTACGCCGCGTTCCTGGTTTTTGCCCAGTGGATTGTTGACAACCCGACCCATGAAGTACATGGTGGATGAACCGCCGCCGTCCAGATTATAGGCTTCCGTTGCGCCCAGCCCTTTCATAACATCAGCGAGCTCTGCCAAGGTCATGCCCCGGCTGTCATCCTGCCGTCCGTCCACCACCACGAACACATAATGATTCGGGGCAATCATACCGATCGCCGTTCTTGGGTTCGCATCCTGGATCGATCGGTTACCAAAGTTGTTATCAATTTTCACACTGCTAAAATCACTTACAATCTCGCCGTCCTGAATCAGAATCGGTCCAAAAGATAACGTATTGGTCGCGCCTTCCGCCAGCAGTTCCGATGAGGAAACTTCCGTCTCGTTGTACGTCTTCATCGTGCCGTCACTGAACAACGCCATTGCATCACGCACCGGATCATCCCGATATACCGTACCATTACGGATAATCACGCCATCGTCGCGGAAACCGTAGTAGTCACCATTGATCGCAAAGATGGCATTGTTGGCCGCTGCTATCTCTGAAGTGTTTTCGGTTATATTCGTTCCAAAGCTGTTATCTGCCAGAGCCGAGCGCAGGCTGCTCGCATCTGACAGCTGTACATCAGCGACGTAATACGTAATCTGATCCGAGCCGGAGCCCGTCTGCACCTTGTTGATCTTGACCTGCATATCATCGCTGGAATAGCTCCAGTCATCTGACGTTGCATTCACTTCGGTGGCGTTGACTTCAGTCGTCGTGGTTGAATCGCTGCTGGCCGTTGCTGTGTTATCGTCTGCCACGACCACTTCCACATGCCGAATCAAATACCGGTTCGCCAAACTGTATATCACTGTGCCTAGCCCCAGAATGATGACAAGCGTAACGATCATCCATTTCCGTCTGGACTTGGGTTTCGTGTTGAGTTTGTTGCTATCAGTGTTGGGCTTGTTGTTATCATTGTGGCGCTTGTTGGGTTCTCTGTGCATCGTCATATGTGAATTTCACCTCGTAATAAAGTTCTTAAGGCTCATGATAGGCCGGATAGCTTAAATGAATCTGAAACATGGGAACGCAAAAAAAGAAGATCATCTTGTCTCCGTTAAGGAGATCAGACAACCTTCCAATTGAATGAAGATGAATGAATTTTAATCCACATATGTATAAACCCAATAGGCACAGTTCAGAGTTGAACTGCCTTTTATAAACGTTGTTCACCCGCAAAAAGAGCATCGTATGCAGGGCAGGGCAGCTTTTCCAGATAATCCGTTAACGCTTGAGGCTGCTTGGTATAAATATCCTTCAAGGACGTTCCCTGATAGATATTACCAATCACGACCGGATGACACAACTCACAGATGAGAATATCTCCGTTGCCGTGCAAATGCAGCTGTTTGGTTCCATCCACACAATTGGAGAAGTACACACCCGACTGTTCACGCAAACCCAATTTTCCGGCAAAACGATCCATACAGGTGAAATATAACGTCGTATCTTGCTTCTTGTGCTTGATTAGCTCGTTTACGGAGTGGATGAGGGATTCCTTGGAGGCAATCTGGCTCCAATCGCTATGCGGCATCGCAATGCTGTTCTGGATTTCATGGATGCGTACACCCAGATCATAGACTTTATCGCTAATGGCCTGCATGTTGGCCTGGGTACCTTCAAATAGCAGCGTCTCCAATACGGTCTCCAGCCCCGCCTCAGTACAAAGACGGATGTTGTGCTCCAATCGCTCATACATGCGGGGGTGTACACGATAATAGGCGGCATATGCATCCGGGTCCGTATAGTTGAACGAAATATGAATATTGGATAAGCCCGCATCACGCAAGGCATGAATTCGTTCTTCCGTCAGCAGGCTGGCATTGGTATTTAACTGCGTGTCGACGCCATGTAGCCCACAATATTTCACAATCTCCAGGCAATCCTGATATTTCAGAGTCACCTCTCCCCCGGACAAACGCACCCGCTTGAGCCGCGGAAGTTCACGGATAATTCGGATAACCTCCTGACCGCTTATGCATTGCCCATCGTCCCGATTGTATGCGCAGCAATAGTCGCATTTGTAATTGCAATTGGAGGTCACACCGACCTCCAGTCCTTCCAATTCATATACGCCGGGTATTTCAAGCTCCAGTGATTTATATCTGTTTTTCGCTGTCAATTTGATGTACCTCCCGATTCCTTATCCATGTTTTTTCAACTTGGAGATTATAGCGGATCTCGGTCGATGCACGATATGACATTATGTACGTTTCAAAAAGTATAGAATACAATGTCTTTGCAATTATTCAAAAAACTTAACAGAAACTTATACTTGTATAACCGATTTCAAGGATTCAACCGCCTTTTCCATCAATAAAGGTTCTGTTATCCATCTTCGTGGGTGTGAAAAACGCCCCTTATTATCAACAGCACATACACGACGCTCTCGAACATGCTCAGACCAATCAATAACCCGACTCATCTTCTCTTCAAACACTTTATCTACAAATCCCATTATTATAAAACGTGATTTGTCGCACTCTTCCAAAAAAGAATCTTGGGAATGAGTTATAGGATCTTCAAGCAATGAGAGTACATGGTTTGAAATAACCTGTTTTGCTCGATTATGATAGACCTCTGCTTTCGGACCAGAAGATTGGCGTACATTGGAAAGGTTATAAACACGTAGAATACCGCTTGGCTCAGAATGTCCTTCAAAACTACATTTGAGTAACTTAATTATGTTGCGCATTGTCAAGTCAGCGTAATCATTAACTTCAAAAGTATCACCCTCGCTTGTGCCATTCTTATAAGAGATCCATTCTGGTGTCTTTTTTAATTCAAAACTCCCCGGATTTGTCATTATAACCATGCCCAGTCGCTTAGTAGATTCCCCAAAATGAATAGATGTATTATGCCTTAATAGTAAAGCCTCATTATCATGGTACACTCTATACATAGAAGCAGTAACACGTTCTGGATACTTTCTAACTTTAACCATATTAACACCTTACCTTTCGGAAAATATGAGAATTACCAACATACTAGATATAACAGATTGACTATTTAAACAATCGCAGATCATGAAATGAATACTATAATGATCATTTCTTACATATTATTTTAATTATATATGTCTGAATCATAATCGGATCAAATAATCGCATACATTTTCAAATCCTGCATTTCGTTCTTAATTCTCATATACTTCCGCAATATCCCTTCAAATTTCATGCCTGTCTTTTCCATAACCTTTGCGGAACCGATGTTACCCACCAGACATTTAGCCTGAATTCGTTCCAACCCGATGTCTTCAAATCCAAATTGAATGATTCGGCTAACTGCTTCCGTCATAATTCCTCGACCCCAGTACTCGTTGGATAACACATAACCCAATTCCACCTTCATACTGTTGCTATCACACCCCAAATAATTGCAGCTACCAATCAGCTTCTTCGTTTGTTTATCCTCGATTCCCCATGGCCCCAGCTTATCCACCTCATATCGACTCATGACAAAATCAATAAAGGCTTTAGTATCCTCCCGGCTCTGATGTGCATCCCAAGTTGTGTACTCCGATACAGCAGGAACCGCGCAATAACGGTACATCTCATCCAGATCAGCATAAGTAATGGGTCTAAGGAGAATTCGTTCTGTTTCCAATACCGGAAATAAGTCAAAATAACTTTCAATAGACTTCATATGTATGCCTCCCAAATTAGTTTAACGACCGTTGCTTATAAGGAATCACTCTGTCCCGTTATTCTGAGTTGTTCCGGCTTTCCGCTTCTTGATCTACAATTCCATGACTCACAAATCGCTTGAGACTTTCTTTGGTTTTGGAACTGGTTGCTTCATATTCCGCCCATATTAAATAGAACAATCCCAGGATTAAAGCAACTATACTCCAATTTCTCGGAGCAGTCCCAACATAATTCAACATTTCCTGGAACAAGTCTGAATTCCATGAAGCTATACCAGAACCAAAAATAGCAGCACTCAAATATCGAATACCGAATAGAAATGCAGCTATGACCAGCAACAGTGAACCTGTAGTTCTACGATTCACACATATTCCCCCTTTATAAAATTACGGCCATAACCTCTCGTGCCTCCATTGCCCTTGATGCAGAACATATCGGATTCTCAGATGCTTCCGCTCCGGGTCTCCTTGCCAGAACTCAACTTCCTTTGCGTTCACGGCGTACAGTCTCCAATTCGGTGTAATAACATCAGGATCACGACTGATCCGTTCCTTCTGAGCGGCAATGGCGTGTTCCAATTCTTCCTCGCTCTCCAGTTCCTGACTCTGTCGTCCTGTCATCGCAACTGCGCGTGCCCCCGCCGATCTTTTCCGAAAGTCTGCCGCCCCCGCTTCCTCGCCCATATCCTCAGCAATTCCTCTTATGCGAATTTGTCTACCCAGCGCAGGCCAGTAAAAGGTCAGTGCCACATTCGGATTGTTCTCCAGCTGCTGACCTTTTCGACTCTCCGCGCCAGATGCAAAATAAAAAGCTTCATCAACTACGTCTTTCAAAATCAATACTCTTGCATCTGGATAACCATTCGAGTCTACCGTCGAGATCGTCATCGCATGAGGTTCTTTCACCTCATAATTAATGGCCAGTCTCAGCCATTCCAGAAAAAGCTCCCCTGGTTGATCCGGTAACTGTTCGGTATCCCAAGGCGGAAAAGGTCCGGACAAGGACTTTAATCTGCGTAACAGATCACTCGGTTTATCACTCATATCGGTAACCTCCTTAGATTTCCATTTCATTTCATTGTAGCGCAATTGAACTTAATTTATTTTTATCAGATTTAAACTCATTACGTTTCCTTCATCCAACGCCAACGGCTTCAACTCTCCAAAAAAATCTTCCAGATATAGTCTAGTTATAGTGGATATAATTTCGTCTTTGGTGACTTCTTTTAATAGAATTAGATTGGCATCAATTCGATAAAATCCATTATGGCTTATCTCATCATTAAAGTCCTGCGTAATTCTAGCAAGATCATATGCCGAAACACGAAAAAGTTCTTTGTCAATTTTTACATAAATGTCGGATCTATATCCCTTACTCTCCGCTTCCCAGCTAAAAAGTTTGTTATCTCCATCAAAATAAATCTCCAATGTATTTACTCCCTTTTCTAGCCTAGATGACTCATCATGTTCATGCTGCTAAACTCCCAACCATTTAATCCTTTTTCAACTGTATGAACACTGGTATTTCCTATAGAATGAAACTCCGATGTATTGGTCCAATTTTGGTTTCCTAAGAGATAATAAAGGATGTTGATTACTCCACCATGCGTTACCAGTAGAACATTGGATTCAATCTGTTGCTCCTCTATACTTCGGCATAAATCTTGAAAGGATGTACATATTCTGTTATAAAAATTTCGAGGACTTTCTCCTTCTGGAAACGAAGTATCCATGCCAAGCGTGTTAAAATAAACTCCTGCATATTTCACTTCTGCTTCCTCGTTTGGCATTCCAGCCAAATCCCCATTGTTCATTTCTCTCCAGTCTTTCAGGTATTGTGCTTTTATGTTCAACTTTTTTTCAAGCTCTTTTGCCGTCTGTACTGCACGCGGAAGATCACTGCTAATCACCGTGTTGATCTTATATTGCTCTGAATGATGATAAAGGTAATCTCCGAGTCTCTCCGATTGAATAATGCCTTGCTCAATGAGTCCTCGCTGACTCCAGCCACCTCTGTAGCCCTCCTCATCCATCCCATGCCTTACTAAGAAAATCTTCAAGATGTCTCCTCCTCTATTTGAATCCTCTTATAACAAATCCCGGCCTTAGATCTCCCAACTTAGGTTGGGGCATATTTTTTATCTGACAAACGTATTGTGAACTCGATCTGATTTGATAAAGTAAGAATTCCATATGGCACAGTTAAGCATCGACTTACCTAGTCCTCTTAACGAACTTCAATCCTCAAATTCTACAGCTAAAGGAAGTAATACGATACCAATTTCACCAATTCAATCGATTAACCAACAAAAGAGCGTTACTCTTTAAAAGATAATCCCTCTTTTGGTTTTCGTTCCTTCTCACAGACCGGACAGGTTGGACAATCGCTACTTTTGTAAAAGGGATGGCCATGTTCACATGTTCTCAATATTCCTTTGTCGTTTGCCATACAGATCGCACCTTACTATTTTCTCGGATAATTGAGAGTTTTCATGTTTAGTTACACAACCAATTCTCAACATCTGAAATCATATCCTCGTATTTCCTTAAAGCCTCTATAGTCCATGTGACTTGTGACGTTCCCATTTGTTGTTCTTCATCGTCTGTGAATTCAATCCACAAAGAGCGTTTCAGACTGTATTCGAGCCAGTCCAACTTTCCGGCAAAACCATTTTCGAGAACCATTCTCCAATTGGCGTTTAAATCCCCCACTCGAGATCGGTATCCATCTATAAAAGCCAAGAACTTTCCTTCATCCACGTTTCCGGTGTGATCTACAGACCAATACATAGCGGTTCCCACCAGATCATGCATCGGGTTAATATAACCAGCCGATTCCCAATCAATAATAATAGGGTTATTCTGCTGCCACATCACGTTCTTAGGTTCAAGATCTCTATGGCTAATAACTGTATCTGAAGCCAGCATTACTGATGCATTTATTGCCTTAGTACTCCACTCATAGAGCTTTTGAATGCTATTACCTAATAGGGTCGTCCAATCAGAATTTTCTTCCTGCCCTTTAATTAAATAATATTTCCAATCTGTTTCTTTGGAATGATCCAAATGAAGATTTGGAATATGAAGCTGTGAAAAATGGGTCTTATGGATATCTGCTAGGATCATTCCCATATGCTCACAATGGGCTTCGGTTACTTCATGAGGCTCCAGACTTTTACCATCGATCCAGTCAAATATAAGATAACTTTGATTATCTAAGATTTGTATTGAAGAACCGTTTATTACTTTGGCAGGTAGTGCTCGGGTAGAATTCGCTGCCAAGTTGGCTATTTTTTCAGATTGAATATAATTCTGCATCGCTGTAGGTCTACTCATAATTTGAGGATTCAGTGCTTTCACAGCATATTTGGCATGCGTGGTTTCAATGGCATACATGCGATGTAAAAATCCACCTGAAATCGCCTTGGGCGTACTGATCAACTCACCAAGTTCTAATTCCTTCATGAGTTTTTCGAATTTTAGATTATATTGAATATTATTCATACGTTATAACACCTTTTGAAAACTACCAATATCCAGTCTGCGCTGAAACTTATATCCCACGCCTTTGAACATCGCACATTGCTCATATCCATGCTTGTCAAATAAAGATATGCTGCGTGTGTTCTCCATACAAACGGTAGCAATCAACGTGTAGAACCCTTGCTCGCGCGCAACATCCTCTATAAATCGCAGTGCCGTTCCACCAATGCCCTTCCCTACAATATCCGGTTTCAAATAAATGGTTACTTCTCCCGAGAAGTCGTAGGCTTGTTTACTCTTGTATTGGGTAATTAGCACATACCCTTTAATTTCTTGCTCTTCTTTAATGACAAACGATTTAAACCGCGGATTTTGGTTCATGACAGATGCTTTGATTTCTTCAAGAGTCAATTCTTCGGTATGAAATGAGATGGTTGTGTTGGATACATAGTAATTATATATTTCCCTGACTTCAGTCAAATCCTGTTCTTTTATTTCTTCAAAAGAGTAGACTGGCATTTTCATTTTCATACTGATAAATAACATGTCTTCGTCATTCACTTTGCTATAAAACGCCTTATCTCTTTTGAAACCTGTCCGCTCATATACTTTAATTGCTCGCTCGTTGAATGTGGCAACCACCAGCTGAAAATGAGAACTATTAAATTGGTTTTGCAAGAATGCTAAACTTTGTTTAAGAAATACAGATCCTATCTTTTGCCCTGTCAGATCTGGATCTAATCCAAGGCCTATATCCAGATATCCTTCTTCTTGATACAGTCCGATTGCGGTTCCTCCCGGTACACGTGCTGATCCCCCGCAACAAATAAATCCCACTAACCTCTCCATTTCATCCAGGACTGAAAAGTACTCCCCATTCATCAACTCATGAATATCTTCATCGGATTCAGAGAAACTGTAGATCGCGTATTCATGATCATACTTCCAGGTTACGATTCTTTCCGCATCAGTTAATCTCATTGGATAATAGGATAAAAGCATGAATAGCCCCCCCATTTTATACACTTACGAGCTTAACGAACTCCGATAGAGACACTCATTGTTTTTCATATAGACTGGCACTCCATCTCCCCAGTTCCACTCTTCGGATATATTGGAATCCATAATCCTTGTAGTATTGATTGAGTCTAAGATTATCTGCCATGCAATCCAGCCTGATCAAGGTCTTGCCTTTATGCCTAATATTCTCTTCTGCTGATTTTAGAAGGAGTAGGCCTATATTTTGTCCCTTAAAATCTCTATTCACTGCGAATCGGTGTATGTATCCGGAATCCGGGTTGTCGAGTTCTTTCCAAATCAAGGGATCTGACCATGTTAAGGTATACGTGCCTACGACTTCATTGTTCATTTCAGCAAGATACACTTCTGATCCATCATTCATGAATTCAATGACTTGTTCCAGATTGAAGTACTCGGGACGCCATTGATATATTTCTTTAGAGTTCAGCCACCGGGCAGACTCTTGCCATAGGTTCAACACAGTTGGTGCTTCCTCCGGTAATGCAAGTCTAATCATGAGTTTAGTATTAAGTTGCTCCATCAATATCCCTCGCTTATTCAAAGTCAAAATCTTTTTTTCCCTGAATTACTTTATTTCAAACGGTCTACTATCCCGATCAACCACGCTGCAAATCGTTCTTTCTCCTCGAACTGTGGGTAATGGGCCGACTCTTCAAATACAACAAAATCTTTTTCGGGAGCTTCAAGTACATTGAAATACTCTCGTGCCGCTTTCACAGATGTCATATAATCATATTTCCCCATAACAAAATAAGTCGGAAGCTCCAGTTGATCTACAATGTCTGGCAAATGGTTGGCGGATTCTTCCTTCATGAGAATTTCCTGTGTAGCCTGTACTCCCATGGAGTACCGAATCACATCGAGCGCATTATATTCGGTTCCCAGTAGAAAGCCAAGCGTATAATCCTTGTTATCGTCAATCAGCCTGGCTGCACCGCCATACTTGCGAACCAGATCTCTTGGCGTGTACTTTTCTCCTCGCTTGATTGAATGGCGAAGAAGCTCCAAACTTTCCACATCTTCTGTATTGCCTGCTTGTTCCGCTTGTGTGATCGTATATTCCAAACTATCCAGCTCACTCTGAGGAGTATCCGCCATTTGTCCAATGCCTATATAAGCCATGAATTTGTCCGGTGCTTTGGCTGCCGCTTTTGTTCCTATGTATGTACCAAATGAATGACCGACCAGCATAACCTTCTCTTGTCCCAGCTCGTTAGTAACATCATCCGTTAAAGCGAGCAAATCATCGACAAGCACATCCGAGGTCAAACCTGAATAATCCTCCAACAAATGATATGACTTTCCGCTTCCACGCTGATCATAATGCACAATGGTGAAATGTTGCTCAAGCTCCTGCTGATACTTCCTTACATAAGGGATCTCGGAGCAACCAGGACCACCATGCACGAAAATAAGGATTGGATTGTTCCGATCCGTCCCGCGAATCATAACCTCGTGACCTGCACCATTGATCTCAACCTGTCCTAACGTGCTGATACTATTCTCTCCCTTGATCCCAGGGGTCCATGTGGGAAAGATCAGAGCGAGGATTACGATTAAAGGGATACTAACTATGGCGCGTCTGAATATTTTAATCGACATCTTACGAACCATTTTCAATTTCCTTCAAGGTCTTTTTGGTTTGACTAAAGATAAAATGATCATCAGGGTTCCAAACGTGCAGATGATCGGCACGGTACCCACGCAGCCACAACACGCCGTTAATTCGTCTAAGATAAAACCCATTAGGAAAATCTTCGTCTTCAGTTAGTATCTCTGATGCAATTGTGATGGAGCCCACTGGAGCTCGATGTCGCTGTATAGGATTTCCCGAATAACCTTCAGGCTGATTCAGATACACCAGTCTTAGGTGAGGCCCCAGCTCAAGCGGGCACAATTCCAAATCTAATTCGCTTGCTTTTTTAAAGATCTGACCCGTAGTAGCTCCATCAGGAAAACCAAGTTCACCAACGGTTAGTTCAACGGTCTGCAGACTGTACTTTGTATCAGAAGTTGTAAATTGATCATCAGTTAATAGCTTCTCTCCCAATTCATTCATCATGATAGAGTTTTGTTGCATTTTTTGAAAAAGTTGCGTTTTTGTAAGTCCGCCAACCTCTACTGTCCTCTTAATCATTTCACACTCAGGGTACATTTTCTGGTTTTCGATACGCACTCGTCATCACTCCTAACAAATTGGGTCAGGCCTAAAAAACGATATAATAGACTGAATTTAAATATTCTAGAATTCCACATACATTTCCTTGTTCCTCTAAACTCCGTTTGTTGAACAAAATCAGCTGATCACGTAGATCAGCTGTCTTCATTTTTCATGCATATATTTATCCAAAGGTAGGAGCAGGTAATTCATCAATTTTCAAACGAAGTAAACTATAAGGTTTTTGTCGCATGTCTTTTCCATAATGAAATCTTGCCTGTCTATGTAATTGGTTCACAATTACATATAAGTGTTGATCCGGACCAATAGAAAACGTATCCGGCCATAAAATTCTCGGATCATGTGCGATGGTTTCCATTATTCCATTTGGCAATATTTTTCGAATACTATCGTTTTCATAGTCTCCAGCATAAACGTTTCCTTTTGCATCCGTTATCAATCCATCAGATGCACCCTTTTCTCCCCAATACTGCACAAGATAACTTAAATTGAAATCCGGTATCGTTCTGTCTCTTAGGGCTTCTGTTGAGATCGAGTACAGGTAACGACTGGATAGTGGACAGTAAAATAACATTTTTCCATCTGGGGAAATCGCTATACCATCAGAGGCCAATTGAAAGGGAGATGTCGAACCATCCGTGTTTCGATTCATCAAAATTTCACCTTCCACTTTCGGCACAAAATACGGATCGGGTGAGGTTGACCTTGCTCCATTTAACCGTCTATACGCATTTCCGTTTTCTAAATCAACAACGATAATAGCACCTGGACCTCTGGAAGAAGAATCCGTTATATAGGCGTAACCTGCTTTACCCACACGAAAATCAAATCGGACGTCATTCAGATACGTTGTCGGCAAGACTACATCTTCTGCAAACGTATATACTTTTCTTAATGTATTTGTTTTTAAATCTACAGCGACTAATTTGGCTCCTCCTTTAACAGGCTCAGAAAAATTTGGTGCACCCGTATCCAATACCCACAGAGTTCCCCTTCCATCAGCAATTACACTTTGGACACTAACGAAGGACATACTGATATTCAAAGGGTTTATCAAATTCGTTTCTAAATTTGGATAAGGCTGCAACTGACCCTCAACAATTTCCGCTACCGTAAATCTAACGTCATCTCCCCATTTCGGAAAGCAAATGAAGATGCGCCCGGTTTCTGATACACTAACGCCTGTAGGCATAGCCCCATAGAATGAAAAAACGAGCTCTAACTTACCGAAATATTCCTCCATAGGTAACATAGGTTTTAGGATATCCTCCCCAACATATTTGAATAGATATTACCTAATAATATGTTTAAGACTTTGTCTAATGCCTGGCTCTTCATTATTCTTTTTCTAACCGAAACATGTCTCTTGCTACTCACGTTTGCTTCCTTCTCGCAGCACATAAGCCAATTGGTACATTTCCGCAATGTCATATCTGTTCTGTTCTTCAAATCTCTTAATCGCTTCACCAATCTCTACAACCTCTACGGCAATCACCTGCTCCCCATCTGCTGGATTCAACGGTTGGCCCACAAGCTCAACCTCCCCATAGCCAATCAGTCTTACAAAATGAGGATGTGGAATATGCGGTCTATACGGCTCTGACGCACTCGACATGCAATGAAATTGTCCAAACAATTGATACGTGATCAACTTGGCTCCGAGCTCCTCCATCACTTCACGTTTCAGTCCATCCATATACTTCTCTCCTGCCTCCAACGTTCCTCCGGGAAGCTCCCATTTCCCATTATCGATCTGAAAAACAACCACTTGTTCCCCGACAAACGGGATGATACTCACATTGCTTACCAGCGTTTCATCCACGATGTCGTTCAACCTAAACTCCGCTTTAACAATTCCCCAATGAATCGATGTACTGAGCGCCGGGAATTGCTCCCGATCCAAAGTCTTCATCTTCTATCCAATCCTTTCTATGTAAAATGAATCTTCCATCTATATCCTATCTTTCATTATAGATCAAAAAAGAAAAAAGAAGGCCACTTTTCCCCTCGGGAATCCATGGACCTTCTATTAACCGAATTGCATCGTTCCAATACGCTAACCCTCAGCGCTAATGGTGTACCAGCTTCCCGTTTTCCAAAAAGAGAACCCGATCACATAGCGGCAAAATCCGCTCATCATGCGTAACCATAACCGCACTCTTGCCCTGCTCTGCAACCAGCTTCGCAATCATGCCCACAATATCGAGGCCTCGTTCCGCATCCAGGCTGGCTGTTGGCTCATCCGCGAGCAATACGGCTGGATCATTCATCAATGCTCTCGCAATGGCAACCCGCTGGCGTTCTCCGCCGGACAGCTTCTCAGCATATGCCTTACGTCTATGCGATAAACCTACCGTATCCAGCAGCTCATCCACTCGCTTTGCTGCCTTGGTTTTGTCCGTTCCGGCCAGCTTGGCGACCACCATCAGTTGTTCTTCCACTTTCAGATACGGAATGAGGTTGGCGCTTTGAAAAATAAATCCAAGCTGCTGAAGCCGCACATCGGATATATCCTGCTTGTTTTTGCCCATAATTGATGCGCCATCCAGCAGAACCTGTCCTTCCGTCGGTTCAAGGAGTGCCCCTGCGATGGACAGAAATGTACTTTTGCCTGAGCCGGAAGGCCCCATGACTGCGACTAGTTCTCCTTCGGCCACCTCAAGGTCCAGCTTATCCAGTATCGTCCGTTTGACCCCACCATCTTCGAAGGTCTGTGTAATTCCCTGTAATACCAGTCGGTTTTTCATGCTGCTGTCCTCCCAATCGCATCAAGCGCATCAATTTTGGTAACCTTCCACACCGAGAATAACGAACCCGCCATAGACATAATGACGAATAACACGCAGGTTAGTGCCAGTGTGGACATGCCTAATTGAAACGGCATCGAAGCTGGCAAGATGGACTCAAACAGCTGAACCAACAGAACACTGATCACCAGACTGCCGACGGACAGAAGCAATACTTGCAATGAAACACTGCCAGCCAGATACGAATTTCGCGTCCCGATGGCTTTCAAAATGCCAAATTGACTCGTTTTCTGAATCGTGATGACGTAGAAGAATACCGCAAGCACAAACGCCGAGATGACAAATAAAAAGGCAATCATCATGAGCAGTGATCCCTGCTCTTCTTTGTACCCAGGAATAGCCGATACCGCGTCAGACTTCGTAATTACTTCCGTATTCGGCAGAGCGCTACTCAGGCTGTCTACCTTCTCGCCTGCATCCTTAACGGCAATTGCATTGTATACAGGAGCATTGGAGTCTGCTGTTCCTTGCGAAGTACGGGAACCTTCCTGAATAGCAAGCCATTCCTGTTCGTTCAGGAACACAACCGGTGAGTGACTAAACGACTCATTTTCAACAAATCCACCCACGGTCCACTCCGTTCCCGATGCTTGATCGACCAGTACCGTTCCAATCGTCACGCCGGATTCAGACAGCTTTTGGTCCACTACAACCTGCCCGTCTTTCTGTTCCGTGATTGGAGATCCTTCGGTTACGGTTGGAGCGAGCCAGCCTTCCGGGTTCACCATGAACAGCGTTACGTCAATCTTCTTCGTGTCGCCAGCTGGACTGACTGTTGTCATTTTCACGCCCAACGGTTCAGCATTTTCTTGCCCCACAACAGAGCGTGTCTGCTCCAGCTGATTCTGATCCACCTGGGACCGTGTAAAACGGTGATTCGAATCCTGCTCAAGAACAAAATGGGATGCTGCCATATTTTTGATGGAAGCCGCGTTGTCATACGCGAGCCCCTGTGCCAGACCTGTGACAAACAGTACCAGAAACGAAACCAGTACCATGATGGTAGCAATTAACGCATACCGCCCTTTGGCAAACCTCATCTCTCTAATAGCCAAGTACATGTTCTCTAACCTCCTCTTGATAACTCAAGTATAGGAGGCGAAAATGAACGGCAAATGAATAACAGATTACATCTGGGGAAGCGTCACGGTAAATACCGTTCCTTCAGCTGAACTGGAGACCTCAATCGTACCGTCATGAATCCGGATAATTTTCTGCACAATGGCAAGTCCAAGTCCGGTTCGGCCGGAAGAACGTTCTCTAGCACGGTCAACCCGGTAGAAACGATCAAAGAGGAAAGGCAAATGCTCCGCCGCAATCCCGTCCCCTGTGTCCCGAATATGGATTACGTATTGGGCGTTTGTCTGCTCGGCACGAATCTCGATGCTTCTCCCCTGTGGAAGATGATTCACGGCATTACCCAGCAGATTCATCCAGACCTGCATGAGCAGCACTTCATTGCCATATAGCTGGATGGATTCGGGTACCGAAATCCGGAGCAGCAGCTCCTTTTCCTCCAGCTGCCATTGCAGCACCTGAACAGCTTGGCGGAACTGATCACGCAGTGAAAATCTTACTTTGGTCAGATCCTCATGGCCTTGTTCAAGGGAGGACAACAGCAGCAATTGTTTACTAAGCAACGAGAGATGACGACTCTCCTCCTCGATAATGGAGGCATAGTGCTCCCGTTCTTGTTCGGGCAGATCCTTATCCGCCACCAATTGGGCAAACCCCTGAATGGAGGTCAGCGGCGATTGAATCTCATGTGATACGTTGGAGACAAACTGTTGACGTGCCTGGTCTACCCGCTCCAACTCACGACTCATGGTCATGAAATGCTGGGCCAGCTGTCCAATCTCGTCGCGCCGCGTGGTGCGTAATTTCAGATTATAGTTTCCTTGGGCAATGCGCTTGGTCGCCTCCGACAGACGTTCAATCGGAGTCACCAGATAGCGGGTACTGATCAAAAAGAGCAGGACACTAATGCCCACCGTAAACGCGCCAATCAACGCAAAAAAGATACGCAGTTCACCGAATTGCAAAATGACATCCGGGCGCATGAACAACGCATAACTTGCATTGCCCATCTGTAGATGCACCCCAACGGTATTGCTCAATTGATTATCGAAAAACCCGGTAATGAAAGGTTTGCTTGGAAACTGGGCAACACCGTGGTAAACCTCACCACCTAGCACCCGATCGACAGCCTTCTTGTCCAGATCCTTTTGGCGGAATTCGCGACCATAGAATTGGTCATTCCCTTTCCCATCCGTCACATAGATTTCGTAACCGAGCGCTGCGGCATTGTTCAGGTAATGCTCCACCGTAGCGGGTTCCTGCTCCACAAATTGCTTCATTTGCATCGCGATGTTCACCAGCTTCTCGTCATTGAAAGACTTCAGCTTCGCATGATAATAAATGTTGGACAAAAGAAAACCGAGCATGGCGCTGACCAAAATCACCGCAATCGTGATCAGGAATACCCGAAAGTACAGTGATCTCAATGCGCTTTCACCTCAATCTTATATCCAATCCCCCGTACCGTCTGAATGACAAAATCATCTGCATAATCGGCAAAACGATCACGCAGCCGCTTGATATGTACATCCACGGTGCGATCATCTCCTTCGTAGTCTGCTCCCCATACAAGTCGAATCAGTTCATCACGCGAGAACAGTCGACCTGGAAATTGGGCAAGCTGAGAGAGCAGCTCGAACTCCTTCATTGGCAAAAAGAGAATCGATTGCCCATCGGAGACCTCCACGTTGTTTCGGTCAATCACGATGCGATTCATGCGAATGATATCACTGGATGTGCGATGGTAACGGCGAAATAATGCCTTGACCCGGTAGACCAGTTCCTCGGGTTCAAATGGCTTGGTCACATATTCATCCGTGCCTTTCAGATAGCCCTCTCTCTTATCGGATAGCTGATCCCGCGCTGTCAGCAGCATAATCGGAATGTCATAATGCTGCCGAATGAAATCACATAACTCCAGTCCGTCCATGCCTGGCATCATCACATCCAGGATCGCCAGATCAATCGGCGTTTCTTGCATAACCTTGACCGCTTCCACCCCATCCTGTGCTTCATGCACCCGATACCCTTCCTTGGTCATGACATGCCGGAGGAGTGCTCTAATATTGGCATCGTCGTCTGCCAGAAGCAGATGCTTCATATCGTTGTCCGCCCCTTCTAGTTTCAAATTCATCTAATTTGTAGTGGGAACCACCGTGATATTGATCCTGCACAGATGGTAGCACAAAAGCAACGTAAATCGCCAGCGTACATACGATGAACGCACCGGGGATGTTTATATTTTCTCGAATCTGGTTGACACTATTATGAGCCGCACCTATAATAAAACCATAACATATGAACAACTGCTCATATATTCATTTATAAGTGATTAATCATTGCCGAGGATCACTTTTAATCATAAAAAAGTATATTACATACCGGAGCAACGCTCCAAAGGAGAGGATTTCATATGTCCGGACATCACCACAATCACGACCATGGACACAATCATGCTAGTACCAATAACAAGAAAGTACTGTTGTTTTCCTTCATCATTATTACCGTTTATATGATTGTTGAAGCCGTTGGCGGATTCATGACGAACAGCTTGGCCCTCATTTCCGATGCAGGTCATATGTTGTCTGATTCGATTGCTCTAGGAATCGCCTTACTTGCTTTCACTTTTGGCGAAAAAGCAGTTAATTCTGGTAAAACCTACGGCTACAGACGCTTTGAGATTTTGGCCGCTACACTAAATGGGGTCACCTTAATCGCCATCTCTCTTTACATCTTTTACGAAGCGATTGGTCGCTTTATCAACCCGCCCGAAGTGGCAACGGTCGGCATGTTTATCATCAGCATCATCGGCTTGCTCATCAATATTCTGGTTGCCTGGATCATGATGCGTGGCAGCGATACAGAGAAAAACCTGAATATGCGCGGAGCTTATCTGCACGTCATCAGTGATATGCTGGGATCGGTTGGTGCCATTGCTGCGGCTTTGCTCATGATGTTCTTCGGCTGGGGCTGGGCCGACCCGCTCGCAAGTGTGATTGTAGCCGTGCTTGTATTGCGAAGTGGTTTCTACGTAACGAAATCATCCTTGCATATCCTGATGGAAGGCACCCCAGCGAATGTGGATGTAACTGACCTCGTACAAACCATTAAAAATGTAGAGGGCGTCCATGGCGTGCACGACGTACATGTCTGGTCCATCACCAGCAACTTGAACGCACTGACTGCTCACATCGTGGTGGATGGAACATTGAGTATATATGAAGCTGAGGGGCTTGTTCAAAAGATTGAACATCTGCTGGAGCATAAAGAAATCAAGCATGTGACCTTGCAGGTTGAGTCTGAGAAACATCTTCACGACACCTCGGTATTATGTACCGTCAAAGGCGACGCACCGGATGCCCATGCGCATCATCATCATTGAATTTCATACAAACTTCTAAATGAAAACGGGGCTGTCCCATAAGTCATAAATGGCTAGGGACAGCTCTGTTTTCAAAATTGTAAAACAAAAAGAAACCGTTCTCTAGTAAAATGGAAGTGCGACCCACCATTTGAAAGGAGACGGTTTCTTTGTACATTCAATATACCATGGATCAACTTTTCTTGCCAATGGATTTAGAGACAGATATCCCCGAAAACCACCTCGTTCGTGTCGTGAATGACGCAGTCAACCGCCTGAGCGAGTCCATTTTCAACGCCGCGTATCCTGGCGGGGGCCGCCATAGTTATCATCCCAAAATGCTCTCTAAAATCATCATCTACGCCTACACCCAGCGGATCTATTCTTCTCGTCAAATTGCCAAGGCCGTCCGCGAAAATATCATGTTCATGTGGCTCGCCGCGCGCCAACAGCCGGACTTCCGTACCATTAATCGCTTTCGTTCCGAGCGAATGAAAGAGGTACTGGAAACCGTGTTTACCCATGTACTGGAGCTGCTGGTTCAGGAGCAATATGTGTCCTTGGAACACTATTTTCTGGACGGAACCAAGCTCGAAGCGAATGCGAATCGCTACACCTTTGTATGGAAAAAAGCCGTCGTTAA